>CASFHZ010000001.1 GCA_949294585.1 uncultured Christensenella sp.
AAATTGACCATTTGCTACTTAATTTATTGCCAACATCTATTTTTCCATTTATTGCATTTTTGCAAATATATTCAAAAATCTGTTTTGTGTTTGAAATCATTTTGTTATCCTTATTATTAATCAAATTTATTATAGAATAATGATAAAAGAAAATCAATATGGGTTTTTAAAAAAATTGATGAAAGTTGTTATTTTATTGGGTTTAGTGAGTAATTGGGGGATTGTTTGTGGGAGGGCAAAAGTGTCAACTTGCGTTGACAGTTTTGTGAAACAAAACCAAAATTTTAGAATAAAATTTTACTTTTGCCCGTGTTACAGGTGTAGTACTAACATTTGTGGACTATCAACAATATAAAACATACTTTTTAAATATTACATATATTTTTTAGGTTGTAAAAATTAATAAATAGTGTTAAACTAAATTAGTTAAAAATTATAAACACTATATTAAGTTTTAAATACAAAAAATAATATTTTTAATAGGAGGCAAAAATGATTATAATTGAAAATATAAAAGAGCAAATATCAAACACAGAAAAAACACTAGAAATGATAAAGGAGTGTCTTTGACATTCAAAACTTACAAAAAGAACTTTTAAAGTTAAAAGAGGAACAACAAAAGCCAGACTTTTTTAATGATATAGAAAGAACAAAAGTGGTTGGGCAAGAGATAAAGGTTAAAGAAAGAAAAATTGACCGTGTTAAAAAATGCGAAAATGAAATTGATGATTGCAAGGCAATTGTTGAACTTATTGAAACTCTAAGTGATGAAATTTTGGAAAAAGACCTAAATGAGAAGTTGCATAATCTTGAAACAGAGTTAGAAGATTTTAAAATTGAAACACTGCTAAATGGTAAATATGATAAAAATAATGCAATAATAACCATTCACTCTGGTGCAGGTGGAACAGAAGCACAAGATTGGGCAGAAATGCTTATGAGAATGTATCAGATGTATTGTGAGAAAAAAGGTTATCAAATAAAAATTTTAGATGAACTAGTTGGCGATGAAGCCGGATTAAAAAGTATAACATTTTTGGTTAGTGGTGAAAATGCATATGGATATTTAAAATGTGAAAAAGGTGTGCATAGATTGGTTAGGATTTCTCCATTTGATTCCAATGCACGCAGACATACAAGTTTTGCCAGTGTTGAGGTTATTCCAGAAATTGAAAAGGCACCAGAAATTGAAATAAGACCTGAAGATTTAAAAATTGACACATATAGAAGTAGTGGAGCAGGAGGACAACATATCAACAAAACGGATAGTGCCATAAGAATAACGCACATACCAACAGGGTTTGTTGTTAGTTGTCAAACAGAAAGAAGTCAAATTCAAAATAGGGAAACAGCAATGAAAATGCTATACAGCAAACTTGCAAGCAAGCAAGAAGAAGATGAATTGGCGAAATTAAATCAAATAAAAGGTGAAATAAAGAAAATAGAGTGGGGAAGTCAAATAAGAAGTTATGTGTTTTGTCCATACACAATGGTTAAAGACCACAGAACGGGATATGAAACTTCTGACATTGAAAGTGTAATGAATGGAAATATTCAGTCATTTATAAACGACTATTTGGTAAAAAGTAATTAGGAAAAATATTATGAAAATTGATAAAAGTAAATTTGAAAGTTTAAAGAAAAAATCAGTAAAAATATTAGCGATTGAATCCAGTTGTGATGAAACAAGTATTGCAGTTGTTGAAGATGGAAGAAAGATTTTATCTAACATAATTGCGACACAAATTGAAATTCACACGAGGTTTGGAGGTGTTGTTCCAGAAGTTGCATCAAGAAATCATATAACAGCAATTTCAAATGTTTGTGAAGAAGCATTAAAAACTGCAGGCGTTACACTTGATGAGATTGATGCAATTGCAGTAACATATGGAGCAGGCCTTTTGGGTGCATTACTTGTTGGTGTTAGTTTTTCGAAAGGATTAAGTTATATGTCTAATAAACCACTTATTGCCGTTAGCCACATTAAAGGACATATTGCAGCGAATTATTTAACTCATCAAGACCTAAAACCACCATTTATTTGTTTAATGGTTAGTGGAGGACACACTGCAATTATAAATGTTAAAACATACACCGAAATTGAATTAATTGGAACAACGGTTGATGATGCAGTTGGTGAAGCGTTTGATAAGGTTGCAAGAGTTGTTGGACTGGGTTATCCCGGAGGTCCAAAAATTGATAACATTGCAAAACAAGGCAAAGAAGACATTGTTTTTGCACATAAAAATATTTTGGCAAATACCTATAATTTTAGTTTTAGTGGCATAAAAACAGCAGTGATAAATTATGTTCACACAAAGGAACAAAAGCACGAAGAAATTAATGTTGCTGATATATGTGCAAGTTTTCAAAAGGCAGTTACTGATGAATTGGCAAACAAAGCAATTAAAGCAGTTAAAGAGTATGGGCAAAACAAACTAGTTGTTGCAGGAGGAGTTGGTGCAAATAGTAAATTGAAAGAAGTTTTGCAAAGAGAATGTGAAAAAAATGGCATAACACTTTATACTCCAAGTTTAAAACTCTGTACTGATAACGCAGCAATGATTGGTTCTTATGCCTATTATCAATTTATGAAAGATGGCAAAATTGCTGATTTAAGTTTAACTGCAAAATCAACAGTTGAGTTAAAATAATGAATATTAGATAACAAAAAAAATGGACTTATAATAAAGTCCATTTTTTTGTCAATTGACTTAAAATTTAAATACTATAATCTTCTTCTTGTGAAAAAGTTGATGAATATCTTTTGAATGTGCCTTCTTTTATTTTTTTTATTTGGTATTTTAACGCAATGCTTTCTGCATATGACAAAATTAAGTTAAAGTTGTTATAATCTGACAACGTTGATTTTCTTGGAATAATATCATATTCTTTTAATATTTTTTCCAATGCAAGTGTTTCACATTTTGTTTGTATGGTATCGAATTCGTTTTTATTCATAAACTTGAATATGTCAAAATTAATATCTTTTGTTTTTCCATTTACCAATCCATTAATGTTTTGTTCTGCAAGTGTTTTTAATATATTTAAATTAAATTTTTTTGAAGCAGGGTAATCTGAATTATTCAAATTTATATTTGCATAGTTATAACACAATCCTAGAGTGTGTAAAGTTGATATCTTAACAGGCTTTTTGAATATAAAATATTGTGAATTTGTAAATAAAACAATTTCTATTTTGGAGTTGTCTTTTGCACTTATTGCAGAATCCTGTTTTGATATTTTAATATATGAATTTTTACTGATCTCAATAAACAACTCAGAATAAGATATATCTCCGTTATAGCCACTTTTAATTGAAGATATGCAATCTACCCAATAAACAAGATCGTCATTTAAAAAACTTGAAGTTTCTCCAAACATGTCTGCCAAACAATTAGTTATAGATTTTAAATCTCTTTCATTAATAAAAGAATAAAAATTGCGTGTTAGTCTTGGTTTTGGAAGAGAAGGATATTTTTCGTATTCATTATAAGTTCTTGCCATATTTTTCCCCTTTTATAACAACATATTAACATTGATTTTAAAAATTGTCAATATATCAAATTTTTATATTAAGGTTTAACAAGAATAAAAACAAGTTAAAATAAAGGACAAGTTTTTGTAGTTTTTACATAAAATTATAATAAAATTTAAAAAAATTGTTGACAATATGTAAAAAAAATGATAACATATACAAGCATTATGGGGGTTTAGCTCAGCTGGCTAGAGCGCCTGCCTTGCAAGCAGGAGGTCATCGGTTCGATTCCGATAATCTCCACCATTATAATAGAACACACCAAAATAGGTGTGTTTTTTATTGTACAATATTTTAATATGGATATGGATATATTTATTAAATTAACTAAGTTTAATTATTAATTGTTTTTATTTTACTTTATTTAATTATAAAAAAATCGTATATTTGCTTTGCATATAATACATTATATTGTATAATAAGACAAAGAAAAGAGGAGGAAATTATGAATATATACATTATTGGAATACTTGTAATTCTAGCGTTGTTGTTTATTGTTTTTTGCTATGCAAGTTTTATAAGGTGGTATGCTAGACGAATAACTGTTTGGTTTAGTTTTAAAAAATTGGAAATAAATAGACCAATTGAGGAGTACACAAAACTGTTGTTGGAAGAAAACGGACTTATTGATGTTGAAGTAAAAAAGATAGGGTTTTTTGCAAGTTTGTTTATAGGTAACACATATAAAAAGAAAACAAAAACAATAAGGCTAGCTTGGGGAACTGCAAGAAGAACATCTGTAACAAATTTGGCATCTGCTTGCAAATTGGTTGGTTTGGCGAAATTACACAGTGAAGGCGTTAAAGGTCTTGGTGCCGTTGCGTTTAATAGATATTTCAGTTGGTTGCCAATTCTGTTCTTGCCACTAGTTATTATTGGAATAATAATAGATTTAATATCTAATAGTTCGGTTGGAATCTTATCTTTGATTTTTGCTTTGGTGGGTTTTCTATTTACACTTATTCCATTTGTTATTTCACTGATTGCATTAAAAGTAGAGAAAAAATCACTTAAATATGGTCAAGAAATTATAATTGGAATGAACATATTAAATGAAGAAGAAGAAAAGAAAATTAAAAGATTATTTTCCGCTTGGAAAAAACTTTATGTTATTAACACATTGTTTAATGCATTTGAAATGTTGTACTTTGTAATAAAAATTATATTTAGTTCTGTTAAGTTGTTTGGGAGGAAGTAAAGTTGGAAAGAAATAAATTTTTAAAAAAAGAAACAAAAACTTTTGCTGTTGTAACCAGCGTTTTAATTGCAATTGCATTAATTGTTCTTGTTGTTATAGGATTAATGGGCGGAAACTTTATAAATATTTCTGTTATTGGTTCAAGTGTTATAGTTTTTGTTGTTGGAATTTTTGTTGGTTCAATGCAAATTAGAGTTTTTTCTGATTATAAAAATCAAAAAAAGTTTTTGTGTGCTGATGGAATATTTAATATTTGTTTAACAATTTTGGTTGCAATTACAGCATTAATTTTTGTGTTAGTTCAAAATTCAAAAGTGGATGTCAGATACTTTATTTTTGTTTTTGCAATGGCGTTTGCAATTTGGAAAATAATAATTTCAGTTTTTGCTTTTAAAAATAAACAATACAATGCCTTTTTAGAACTTTTAATTGCGTTATTTTGGATACTAAGTGGAGTTGGTGTTTTATTAACATCAGGAATAAGTGAAAATCTAGGACTTTATATTCTTTGTGTTTCTAACTATTTGCTTGGGATTGTTACAATTTTTTACATTCTATTTTCATATGTATTTAAAGAACCAATTTTTTTGGAAACATCAATGGCTGTTGAGTTGTTAAAAAAAGAAGAAATGGAAAAACAACAACGCATAAACAGATTTAACAATAGGTTTAATGGTTATGTTGAGCAACAAAAAGAGCAACAAGAGGAGAGCTTGGAACAAAAACTGGAAAAACTTAAGAATTTAAAAGATAAAGATTTTATAACCGCAGAAGAATATGAAAGAAAGAAAAAAGAAATATTAGACAAAGAAATATAATAAAAAAGTGGGTTAAAACCTACTTTTTTGTTTGATAACTTAATAATAAAGTATTGATTTAGTTGATTAATGTATAGTACAATCATAAAAAATATAAAAGTGGTGAATATGCAAAGATTAGATGTTTTTATAGTGGAAAATAAACTTGTTGGTTCCAGAAGGCAAGCACAAGACCTTATAAAAAATAATGGAGTTATGGTTAATGGAGTGTTGCAAAACAAAACTGGACATTTTGTTGATGAAAAAGACAAAGTTGAAATTGTTAAAGAAATTTGTCCGTATGTTTCAAGGGCAGGTTATAAACTTGAAGGTGCAAAAAAAGACTTTGACTTAAATTTTGAAAATAAAATAGTTTTGGATATTGGTTCATCAACTGGTGGCTTTTCTGATTTTTGTTTGCAAAATGGTTGCAAGAAAATTTATTGTGTTGATGTTGGAACATGTCAACTTGCTGACAAAATTAGAAATAATCCAAAAGTTGTTGTTATGGAACAAACTGATATAAGAAATGTTAAAAAAGAACAAGTTGATGACATTGATATTATTGTGTGTGATGTTTCCTTTATCTCCCTAACATTAATTTCTCATAAAATTTATGAGTTGTTAAATAATGATGGAGTTTGCGTTGTTCTTATTAAACCACAATTTGAATGTGGCAAAACAATAGCAAAAAAATTTAAGGGCGTTATTAAAGATTCAAAAATCCATAAGCAATGCATAGATAGTGTTGTTGAAAATTTTACACAAAATGGTTTGATTTTAAAACACATTGCACAATCAAAAATAAAAGGCGGAGATGGCAACACTGAATTTGTTGCTATGTTTATTAAAAATAATTTTTAAAAAATTATGTTTATATTATTATAAATAAAATAATTAAATTATTTTTTAAGCAGAATATAAATAAAAGAAAAAATAAAATTTTTATAAAATAAAAATAAAAAATTACAAAATAAAACAAAAAAATAAATAATTAAATATATTTGTTTAATTTTATTAAAAAATTGCAGTTAGTTATTGCACAAAAAACATTACAAAAATAAAAACACAAAAAATGTAGTAAAATAAAGAAAAAATAAACAACAATAAATATCGACAAAAATGCTTGTTAAAGTATAAATTATTTCTATGCAAAATTTCCATTTTCAATATATGATTATTGCGAGGTGGTTATGGAACAAGTTATAGTTAAAGAAAACAAGTTATATTCAATTTGTAAATACATTTTATTTTTTGGTGTTTTTTATTTACTTCAAAAAGCACAAATAAACAGTTTAATTAATCCATTTTCTTTTGGAATATATTTTGCACTTATTTGGTGTAATCAAAATATTTTAATATTATCTCCATTATATATTGCATCAAGTTATTTAAACAATTTTGTTTTATATGATTTATATTCAGCAATTTTTACTTGTTTAATTATGATGTTTATTTATGGAATACATCTTAAACTAAAAAAACCAATTCGACCTATGTTTATGCTTTTGTATGCACTTATATCTCAAAGTTTTAGTGTGTTTCTAAAAATTTATTCGGGAACTTTGTGGTGGCTGGTTTTTGTTGAATTGCTGTTTGGACTTTTGTATATGTTTTGTTGTATGAAAGTTTTTGAAAGTTTTTTAACTTTGGGAATAACAAAAAAATTTACTCTTATTCAAACAATTTGTTTGGGGGTTTTGTTGGCAAGTTTAAGTTGTGGACTTATGAGCATTAACATTTATGAGTTTGAATTTGCGAAACTATTTATCTCGTTTGCAGTGCTTTTTACATCTATTGTTATTCCTCCATTTCAAAGTGCAGTTGTTTCATTAATTTTGGCATCGGGAACGGTGCTATATGAAAACAATCCATATTTGTTGGCACCTGTGGTTGTTTGGTGGTTGTGTGTTTCGTGTTTTAGAGGTAGGCATAAACTGTTTTCGTGTTTATCATTAGTTATTAGTGAATTTTTGTGTGTTTACTATTTTAATTTTTACTATTCAAATTCATTAATTGTGCTTTTACCTTGTTTAATTTCGGCAGTTTTTTGTGCTCTAATTCCAAAATCGTATTACAAAAAAATGATAGAGAATTACAATGCAAGTTTTGTTAATAGAAGTTTGGAAACAATTATAAACAGAAACAGAAACAATATTCATTCAAGACTTATTAAACTTTCGCAAGTTTTTGGAGAAATGGATAAAGTTTTTAGAAGTATGATTAAGGGCAAAGAAAATGAAAACGATTTAAAAGCACTTTTAATAACAGAATTAAAAAGTAAATTATGTGTTGATTGCCCAGAAAAGAACAGATGTTACAAAACATATGGAGATGAAACAAATAAAATTCTTCAAAATTTAAGCAATGTTGCATTTGAAAAAGGGAAAATCACTTTGCTTGACATACCAAGTGTTCTAACTGGGAGATGTTTTAAAGTTAATCAACTTGCATACACAATTAATGATTTAATTGAACAATACAGAAGTTATGCCTCTATGCTTGGAAATCTTGATGCAAGCAAAGTTTTAATAAGCGAACAACTGTATGGTGTTAGTGGTGTTTTGAAAGATTTAGCAAAAGATGTTGGCAAAAATGTTGTGTTTGACAACGGATTGGAAAAAGAAATTGTTGATGAACTATTATATAATGACATTCTTTGCAGTGATGTTATTGTTTATCACGACAATCAAAGTGTTGTGTCTTGTGTGCTAGAAGTTAGAAAAGAGGATAGTTTGAAATCTAAAATATCCAACATTGTTTCAAAAATATGCAGAACACGAATGATGGTGGAAACAGATGAAACAAGTGCACACGCAGGTTGGCAAATTTTAAATTTAAAAACGGCACCAAAATATGATGTTGTTTTTGGAACATCTGCACACACAAAGTCTTCATCAACAAAAAGTGGAGATTGCTATTCTTTAATTAGAATGGAAGATGGAAAAATATTAATGGCACTTTGTGATGGAATGGGAAGTGGTGAAAAGGCAGAAAGAACAAGCAATACGGCAATATCGCTTGTTGAAAACTTTTATAAGGCAGGTTTTAACAGTGATATAATTTTGTCTAGTGTAAACAAATTTCTTTCTCTTGGAAGTGGAGATGTGTTCTCTTGTTTGGATATGGTTGTTATGGACTTAAAAAATGGAAGTGCAGATTTTATTAAGTTGGGAGCAACAAACGGATTTATTAAACACAATGATACAATTTCGGTTATTGAATGCAGTGCGTTGCCACTTGGTATTATTTCAACTGCAAGCCCAACAATAAAAACAACATTGCTAAAAAGTGGGGATATGGTTGTTATTTGCACAGATGGGGTTACAGATAGTTTTGCATCGGATAGTGAAATGGCAGATTTTGTGAATAACATAAAAACAAAAAATCCACAAGAAGTTGCAGACATTCTTATGGATAAAGCACTTGAAAACAATCATCAAACAGCACTTGATGATATGACAATTTTAGTTGCAAAAATATTTGAGCGAGTGTAGAACTGCGGGAAGCAAAAATTTAAACGAGTTTAAATTTTAAAAAAAGTTCACTTTTTTGGTTTGCTTCGCAAACGCTTCCCGCATTTTGTAGTACGAAAAAAATGCGAAGTACGCTATATTAAAAAACTCCAAAATTGACAGACTGCCAACTAACTGCTTGACCGAAAAAATTAGAAAATTTTTTCTTGCATCTAATAATATAAATCACAAAAAATAGACAAATAAAAAAACTCCAAAAATGGAGTTTTATAAGCATAATTCATCTGCACTAAAAGTTTTGTTGTTAAAGTTAACATTTTGGTTAAAACTATCTTCAATGTTTTTTATGCATTCTTCAATTGACAAAACTTTTTCATTTGGCAATGCAAACATATTGTATTCCAAACGGTATTTAATGTTATGTTTTTCGCAAAAACTACTGAGCATACTAATTTTTTCATTGGAGAGCAATTCATCATTGCTTAACACTCCAATGTTTTTTTCAAGAAACACATTATTGTTATTGCCTTGTTCTATTCTTGCATAAAGTCTGTATAACATATTTTCTCCTTTCAACTTTTATATATCATAATTCAAAAATTGTGTCAATTTATGTAAAAAAGTTATTAAAAAATTTAATTTTTTTCGCTGTCATTGGTTTGCTTTGCAACTTGCATCATAATAGCACATTCAATACGCTTTTTAAACAATTTGCAACCATATTCATATATTCCAGTAATATCGCCTGTTGCGTGATATGCATTTGCTGCACAACCACCACTGCAATATAGTTTTGCCCAACAATTTTCGCAATCTTTTCTTGCATAGGCATTGCAATTTTTGAATTTGTTTACAAGTTCTTTATTTTTTATACCATCAAAAATATTGCCTAAACTATATTTTTCATCACCAACAAATTGATGGCAAGGGAAGAGTTCTCCCCAAGGTGTAACAGCCATATATTCTGTACCAGAACCACAACCGCTTATTCGCTTGTAAATGCAAGGTCCATTTTTTAGGTCTAGCATATAGTGATAGAAAGTGAAAGGTCGTCCTTCTTTTTCTCTTTTAAGCATTTCCTTTGCCAAAATTTCATATTGTTCAAACAAAATAGGAAGGTCATCTTCGGTTAAAGCATATGGTTCGTTTGGTGCACAAACAACGGGTTCCATACTTAGTTCTTTAAAACCAAGGTCTGCCATATGAAAAATGTCTTTTGTGAAATCTGTGTTGTTGTGAGTAAAAGTTCCACGAATATAATAACTTTTATCTCCTCTTTTTTTAACAAATTCTTGAAATTTTGGAACAATAATATCATAAGAGCCAACACCACTTATTGTTTTTCTTAAATGGTCGTGAACTTCTTTTCTTCCGTCCAAACTTAAAACAACATTGTCCATTTTTTTGTTTGCAAATTCAATAACATCATCGTTTAAATTCATTCCGTTTGTTGTTAATGTAAATCTAAAATTTTTGTTGTGTTGTTTTTCAATGCTTCTTGCATAGGCAACAATTTGTTTAACAACATCAAAGTTCAACAGTGGTTCGCCACCAAAAAAATCTACCTCTAAGTTTCTTCTTGTTCCACTGTTTTCAATCAAAAAGTCTATTGCTCTTTTTCCAACTTCAAATGTCATAAGTGCACGCTCACCGTGATATTTGCCTTGACTTGCAAAACAATATTCGCAATTTAGGTTGCAAGTGTGAGCAACGTGCAAGCACAGTGCCTTAACAACAGTGTTTCTGTTTTTAAAATCAAATGCTTTGTTTGCAAAAGTATCTTTTGTAAACAATTTTTTTTGAGCTTTAAGTTCTTCAATGTCAGAAAAAACATCTTGGGTTTCTTGTTTTGTTATTGTGCTGTCATTTTTGTATTTTTCTAACATTTTGTTTGTTATTTCTTCTTTGGATAATTTTTCGTATAGTTCAATAATGTCATAAGCAAGGGCATCAACACTGTGAACACTTCCACTAAAAACATCAATAACAATATTATATCCATTCAATTTATATTGGTGTATCATAATTTTTTCTCCGTAAAACAATAAAAAAGCCGTAGATTTTTAATCTCGGCACAGACTGAATAAAATTGCAAAAATTTGTTTTGCAATTTTTGCTGTTATGTACAAAAAATATTTAAACATTCACAGCCATTCGCTTGTTTTTCAGTCTGATTTATCACAAGCGAAGCCCTTATTAATTTAGGCGTTTATAATGTAATAACCTTAGTCTGCACAGTTTTCGCATTTTTGATTTGCAACACCGCAAGATGTTTTGCAAGCAGATTGGCAAGATGTTTGACATTCGCCACAGCCACAGGTTGAAAGATTTTGATTTACAAGTTCTCTTGTGTTTAATGTTTGTATTCTTTTCATTTTATTTCTCCTTAAAAAATTTCTTAGATATTTTATATCTATATTATTTATTTGTCAAGTTTTTACATATGTAAATTTTATCTATATTTTTTGATTTGCAATTAATTTCAATGTCGTTTTGTTTTATATGCAAAATATACTGGTAAATTTGTTGTGTTATAACTTCTCCCGGTACAAGAATAGGAATACCAGGTGGATATGCCCAAACATATTCTGCACAAACATTATCTATTGCATTTTTTAAACTTACTAATTTTGTTTGTTGAAGTTTTGCATTGTAAATGCTCATTTCAGTTTTTGGCAAAATAACATTGTTGCATTTCTCTTTTTCCTTAAAGCACAATGTTTTATCTATATTCATTAAAGTTTTAGCAAACTTTAACAAATTTTTCTTTGTGTCAAAAATAGTTGTCATTGCTATTGCATAATCGGAATAAGCCATTTCAAGCTCAATTTTTCTATGTCGCAACTCTTCCATCAATTCAAAACCATTTATGTTTGATTTTGTTGTGCAAATTACAATTTTTGTTTCATCAAAATCAAAAAAATTACATTTGTTTGTGTAGTTGATTATTTCTAAGTGTTTTAGATTTTTTGTAATGTTTTTAAAAAGCATTAAATTGTTATGTAATTTTTTATAATGACTTTCGCCATATTTTGCCAAAAATTCAATGCATTCATCAATTGAACTCATTAGAATATACGAAGGACTTGAACTTTCAAATATGGCAAGCGATGAATACATTTTGTCAATATCAACAAGATTTCCACAAATATGCAAAAGTGCTGTTTGAGTTAAACTTGGCAAAGTTTTGTGAAAACTGTTTATAACAATATCTGCACCGTTATTTATTGCAGATTTTTTGTTTATGTAAAGATGTGCCCCGTGTGCCTCATCAACAATTAGAGGAATTTTGTATTTATGACATACTTTTGATATAGATTTTATATCACTGATAACTCCCTCATATGTAGGAGAGGTTAAAATAACACATTTTGCATCTTTGTTGTTTTCAATAATGTTTTTAAAATTGTTTACATTTACTTCTTTGTATATGTTGTGTTCATCTGTTTCAACTGGCAAATATACGCAACTGAGATTTAAAAGTTCAATAATATGATAAACGGATTTATGACAATTTCTTGGCAAAATTATTTTATCACCAATGTTACACAAACATTTTA
This sequence comes from uncultured Christensenella sp., assembly GCA_949294585.1. Taxonomy (GTDB): domain Bacteria; phylum Bacillota; class Clostridia; order Christensenellales; family UBA1242; genus UBA5893. The sequence continues at coordinate 12,570 of CASFHZ010000001.1, forward strand.
TTGATGCAAGTATTCCACAGGTGCTTCCGTTTATTAAATAAAAACTTTGTTTTGTGCTATACAATTTTGTTGCTTTATCAATGCATTCTTTTAAAATTCCCTGAGGGTTGTGTAGGTTGTCAAAACCGTCTATTTCTGTTATGTCAATGTTGTAAGGAATTTTGTTTTTTAAAATATGAAGCCTGCGTTTGTGACCGGGCATATGCATAGGAATTATATGCTTATTTGAATAATTTTCTAATTTTTTATACAATCTCATTTTTTTCACCAGGTAAAGTTTAACACAAATGTTTTTCAAAAAAAAGAGATATTAAAAAGTTTTTAATTTTATTCAACTGTTACGCTTTTTGCCAAATTTCTTGGTTTGTCGGGATTATATCCCAATTTTAAACAAGTTTTAAGTGCCAAAATTTGAAAAAATATAATGTCTATAATACTGCTAAATTCTTGATTTATTTCATCAAATTTAAACACAAAATCAACATCTTTTAAGTTTTGCTCATCAATGTTTAAGTTTGTAACAATAACAACTTTGCCATTTCTTGATTTTATTTCGCTTGCACTTGCTAGGTTTTTGGATAAAAGCTCGCGTTTTGATATTGTTATAAACACCAAACTTTTGTCATCAATTAATGAAAGTGTACCGTGTTTAAGTTCACCAGATGGCAAACTTGAACAGTTTATATAACTAATTTCCTTTAACTTTAAACTAGCCTCCATTGATGTAACATAATCTTCATTTTTGCCAATAAAAAATATTTTTTCGTTTAAACAAACAATATCAGAAATGTTGTCTATTAATTGAATGTTTTTGAAATAATCAAAGTTTTTAAAAGGATATTTTATTAAAGAAGAATTAAATTTTTTGTCATTAATTATGTACATAGAAAATAGTTTTAAAATAAATATGGTTGCATTGTAACATTTTGTTGAAACAACTGCAATTTCGGGGCCGGCAAGCATTGGCAGTGCAAAATCACATTCACGAGCCAAAGTGGAATGAAGAACATTCACAATAGCCAAACTTTTTGCACCTAAATTTTTTACTTTTTGTAGGCAAAGTAGCGTATCTGCTGTTTCGCCACTTTGACTTATAAAAACATATAGAGTTTGTTTGTCTATTTTTTCGTTTGAATATCTAAATTCACTGGCAATTTCTGCTGAACAATATATTTTTGTTTTTTCAAAAAATTTAACACCCATAAGTGCAGAATGATAGGAACTTCCACAGCCAATAAATTTTATCTTGTTTATGTTGTTTAAAAGCTTTTTGTCTAAATTTTTAAAATAACTATTTTTTAGATAGTTTTTGTAAATATTTCCCAAAACATCTGGAATTTCATATATTTCTTTTTCTGCATAAAACTTATAATTGTTTTTAGAACTCAACTGCATATCATTTAATATATTTTCTTTAAGTTCAAGTTTGTTTCCCAAAAAGTCAAACACCAAAAATTCAAAGTTGCTTATATAACCAAAACAGTTGTCGGGAATTATGTAGTATTTTTTAAACTTGTTCATAAAACAAATGCAATCACTTGAAATAATGCATTCATTATCATTTTTTGCAACATATAACGGACTGTTTTTTCTGGCAAAATAAATTTTGTTTTGTTCTATATTATTAATAGAACATATTGCAAAACTGCCCTTTAAAAGTTTAATTGCTGTTGTGAAATTTTCAAAATTGTCTTGACTTGAAAAATTCTCTATAAGATTCGGTATAACTTCTGTGTCAGTTTCGCCACAAAACTCCACATTTTTTAAATATGTGTTTTTTAAATCTTCATAGTTTTCTATTATTCCGTTGTGAACAACACACCACAAATTTTTATTGCCAACAATTGGGTGAGTGTTGTTAAGGTTAACCTTTCCGTGTGTTGCCCATCTGGTGTGAGCAATTCCACAATTAGAAATATCAGTGTAGTCAATGCTTTTTTCCAAATTGCATATTTCGCCCAAACTTTTTTTTATGTAAAACTTTTTTTCTAAATTGAGGCAAATTCCACAAGAATCATAACCTCTGTACTCTAACTTTTTTAAACAGTCAATTAAAACTCTTTGAGTGTTTTGCGTTTTGTTTATGTATCCAACTATTCCACACATATAATCTCCTTAAAAAAATTGTTAAAACTTGTTTGCAATATATAATAATATGATTTTGTGAAAAGATTTGCACACACAAAATGTCACTTGAAAATGTGAGCAATATATGTTATCTTTATATTGTATAAAAAGTCTTTAAAAAATAAAAAAGACAATAAAATTTATATGGAGATTATATGATAAATAACAATTATGTTGCAGAAATTACTTCAAAATTTTCAAATTTGTTAAAGGAACAGTATTTGGATAAAATTATTGAAGAAAGAAATTATGAAATAAGTGATGACCCAATTGCCGAAAATTATAATATTCTTGCATTGTTCTATAAAAGATTGGCTATTTTTGAAAACTATTTGTCACAAATAATAGAAAATTTTTTAAACAAAAATGGTAAATTTTATTACTGTTCAAATCCTTTGTATGCACAAGAAGATAACAATGCTGAATTTCTAGTTGAAAAATATGCAAAACTTATAATTGGAAAAAATATAAAAGATTGTGTTTGCAATAATGTTTTTATTGTTGTAAAATGCGATTGTGAAAACACTGAAATATGTTTAAATGTGCTAAAATTAGATAGTTTAACCAAAATTACTCATTGTGTAATTGAAAACAAAACAAGGGAGTTTGAAAAATAATAGAAAAGTTAAAAATAGGTTTGTTCATAGACACATTTTTCCCAATGATTGATGGCGTTATTATGGTTGTTTACAACTACGCAAAAAGACTAAATAAAATTGCTGATATAACAGTTTTTTATCCAAAACCAAAAGAGAAAAAATATGAAGATAACTTTGCATATAAAGTTATAAGGTCAAAAAGAATAAAGTTCTATCATTATGATTATTGTTTGCCAACTGTTAATAATGCATACAATGATTACATTAGACTAATTGAAGAAAAAAAGAAATAAAAAATTGGACGGCGAAATTTTAATAATTTCAATGTCCAATTTTTTTGTTTAACAATCAAGATTTTTAAATTTTTTATCAGCAAATTTTAATAAATAAATTAACGGATAAATAAAAAATACCAAACTTATACAAAATGCAACAATGCAGTAAATTGTTACAGGTATGTATGGAGCGAGAAATGAAAAACCAATAATCACAACCAGCCAATAAATTAGTGGAATGAATACTGAAAGAAAAGCACTTAACGATTGTTTAACAAGAACGGTGTCGTTTGCAGTTTGTAGATTTGGAAAACTTAAATTAATAACAATGCCAAACATACAACAAGAGAAATACCAAAATTGAGGGAATAACATAACAAAAATAATTCCAAAAACCGATAGGTTGCAAAAAATTGAAATAATTAAAGATGAAACAAAAATAAAAGGTGAACCAACTATAAATGCAAGCAAAATTTTGCTTCCCAAAATGTGTTTATATGAAATAGGTAAACTTTTTAAGACATTTATTTTTTTTCGTTCAAACGAAATTGAAATGCCTGTTATTGAACAGGTTGAAATAATTAAACACATAACAACTGTTATTCCAGAAACAAGCAAAAAGTTATTTTTTGACAATTCATAAAAAACTTGAAGCACTGTTTTGTCTATTGCAACATAAACTGACATACCAAGCAAAAGTAAAAATGCAAAAAATGTGTTAAACACATACATTGGACTTGCAAAATATGCCCTTAATTCTTTCATAAATAGTGCACCTATAACACTTTGTTGTTTATAAACAATTTTTGTTTTCTTGCTTTTAAACGAGTTATGTTCATCACTGCACATTTTAAAAAATGTGTAGTAGATAAAACCATAAGTAATAAAAATAAACGCAGTGCTAAGCAGTAGATTATACAAAACATAAATTAGATTGTTGTTTGTTATAGACAAAAGTGTCCAGTTTAGAAAAGGTATGTATTTTGCAACATTTGTTGTGTTGTTGTTTGTTACAATTGAAGAAAAGTCCAGTTGAAGATAAAAATACATAAAAATTGCAAAAACAACAAAAAGTGCAATTGTTGAGAAAAGATTTTTATATTTTATTTTTTTAGCAATATAGGCAATAATAAATGCAATAAAACAGCACACTGCAAAAGGTACAATTGGACAAAGTATAAAACTAAAAATATAAGCAATTAAACTTATTATATTAAATCCTGAGTAAATGTAATAGCACACAATAAAAGGCAATGTTAAAACAAATTGATACAAATATCCAATTAAAAGAAGAGATAACATTTTTGCCAAAATAATTGTGTGTTTTTTTATTGGCATACTAAACATTAAATTGTTATCTTTGCTTTTATAAAGTATGTTTCCAGCAGATGATATAAACAATATAAAGTTTAAAAAACAAGAAATAACAAAACCAAAAAACACTAAAATTTTAAAATTGTTAATTTTTGATGCCAAAATAGATTGTGCAAATGTAATTGCATAAAAAAATGAAATTGCAATTCCAATAACAAAAAACACAAGAAAATAAATTTTTGCAGAATTACGCTTTTTTGTAGAAGGATTAAAAGCCATTTTAAAATTTAATTTAATTAAAGATACAAGTTCACGCATTTTCGTTTAGTTCCAAGAAAATAGATTCAAGAGATTGGTCGCCAAGTACTTCCTTCATAGTGCCTTGCTTTATTATGTTCCCATCGTTAATAATAATAATGTGGTCGCAAAGTTTTTCTGCAACTTCCAAAATATGCGTTGAAAAAAATATGCTAACTTTAAGTTTTGTTAGTTCGTGCATAAGTTCTTTTAGGTTGTGAGTGCTTGTTGGGTCAAGTCCAACAAAAGGCTCATCTAAAATTATAATTTTTGGATTGTGCACAAGTGCAGAAATAATTGCAAGTTTTTGTTTCATACCGTGAGAATATGAAGATATTTGTTGACTTAAATTTTCATAAATTTCAAACAATTTTGAATATCTTTCAATGTTTTGTTTTCTTACATCATTTGAAACTTTGTATATGTCACAAACAAAGTTTAAATATCCAATTCCAGTCATAAATTCATACAATTCTGGATTGTCAGAAATGTAGGCAATTTCTTTTTTTGCATCAATTGTATCTTTTTTTATGCTTTTGTTATTGATTAAAATTTCACCATTATCAAAATCTAATATTCCACAAATGCACTTTATTGTTGTTGTTTTTCCTGCTCCATTTTTTCCAATAAAAGCACAAATTTCACCATCGCCAACTTTGAATGAAATATTGTTAACAGCACATTTTGTTCCGTATGTTTTTGTGAGGTTTTTTACTTCTAACATTTTTACTCCTTGGCGAAAATTATACCATATATTAAGGTATAAACAAAGTGTTTTTAATGATTTTATCAATTATTGTTAATTAAAAATTTTGTATTTTTTTGAAATTAATTAATATTTTTTATGTAAAAAATAATTATTAGGGTTGTTGACAATAATTGTTAATATATTGTAAAATAAACCATATATAATTAAATAAAGAACAAATTTGCATTTTTTATAATTAATATAAATAAATGATAAAATTTTTTAAAAGGTGAAACATTGAAGGGTATAAAAAAATCATTTGATTTAGTTAGGTACAATCCAAACAAAGAAGAGGGTTTGTCGGCAGAACAAGTTAAAGAAAGAACCCAACACAAATTGTTTAACGCAGTTAAGCAAAACACGGGAAAATCTTATCTGAGAATTTGTTTTGAAAACATATTCACTTTTTTTAATCTAATTTGGGTTTTTATTTTTGTTGCACTAATTTTGGTTAAAAGTTACAGCGATTTACTGTTTATTGTTGTTATTTTTCTAAACACATTAATATCCATAATTCAAGAGTGCAAAGCAAAGGCAATCGTTCAAAAGTTATCGCTTGCAACAACACCAAGAGTTAAAGTTATAAGAGATAAAGAACTTAAAGAAATTCAATCAAACAAAATTGTTTTAGATGATGTAATATGCTTGGAAATTGGAAATTCCATTCCTGCTGATTGTGTTGTTATTGATGGCAAAATTGAAGTTAACGAAAGTCTTTTAACAGGTGAAAGCGATGCTGTTAAGAAAAACATTGGCGACAAACTATTTTCGGGAAGTTTTATAATTAGTGGCAGTTGCTATGCAAGAGTTGACAAAATTGGCAAAGACAACTATATTCAATCAATTGCAATGCAGGCAAAGCAGTTCAAAAGTCCAAACTCTAATTTAAACAAAGATTTAAAAACAATAATAAAATACATTGGCATAGGCATAGTTCCCGTTGGAGTATTGTTGTTTATAAACAATTTCTTTTCATATGGAAAAAGTTGGGAATACGCAGTGACAAAAACTTGTGGTGCATTAATAGGAATGGTTCCTGCTGGTATGTTTTTGCTTGTAACAATTGCCCTTGCAGTTGGTGTTGTGAAATTAAGCAAAAAGAAAACTTTGGTTAAAGACTTGTTTTCAATTGAAATGTTGTCAAGAACAAATGTTTTGTGCTTGGACAAAACGGGAACAATAACAGATGGAACAATGCAAGTTTCTGAAATAATTGACCTAGACAGAATAGAAAATCTTTCAAATTCTGAAATAATTGCAAACATACTTTATTATCAAAGAACAACAAATGCAACTTCAAATGCAATGATTGCCGAGTTTGGAAAACAAAATAATTTAAAATTAACATACAATATAGATTTTTCATCTCAACGAAAGTGCTCTGCAAGTTCTTTTGATAATGTTGGAACATTTATAATTGGTGCTCCAGAATTTACAAAGTGCAAATTAAATAAAAAAATTAAAAATTTAATTTATGAACATTCTTCACTTGGAAAAAGAGTGTTGTTGCTTGCCTATTCAAAAACAGAACTTGACGAAAGCGAAAATCTTCCACAAGACAGCATTCCTCTTGCACTTATAACAATAGAGGACCACATAAGAGAAGATGCATATGAAACAATTGAATGGTTCAAAAAAAATGGAGTTCAAATAAAAATAATTTCTGGCGACAATCCAATAACCGTAAGCAATATTGCAAAAAGAGTTGGGGTTGAAAATGCTGAGGCAAGCGTTTCTCTTGAAGGGGTTAGTTTGCAAGAAGTGGAACAAATGGCAACACTATTCACTGTTTTTGGCAGAGTTAGTCCAGAACAAAAACACACTCTTGTTAAGTCATTAAAAAAACAAGGATATGTTGTTGCAATGACGGGCGATGGTGTTAATGACACACTTGCACTAAAAGAGGCAGATTGCAGTATTGCAATGGCAGATGGAAGCGAAGTTGCAAGAGGACTTTCAAATCTAGTTTTAATGGACTCAAAGTTTTCATCTTTGCCAGCAGTTGTTAAAGAGGGCAGGCAGGTTATTAACAATGTGCAACAATCATCAACACTGTTTTTAATGAAAACCCTGTTTACAATTTTGTTGTCACTGTTCACAATTGTCACACTTTCGGGATATCCATTCCAACCTGTGCAAATGTTTATTTTGGAAATGTTTGTCATAGGTTTGCCATCTGTAATACTGGCACTTCAACCAAACACAAACCTAATTAAAGGTGACTTTATTCCAGTTGTTCTAAAACGCAGTATTCCAAGCGGACTTTTGATATTTCTAAATGTTTTTGGCGTGATGATGTTAATGAGGTTTGGACTTTTAAATGCAGAAGAATACACAACACTATCAACACTTGTGCTAATTTTTACGGGATATATTAACTTGTTCTTCTTGTGCCTTCCATTCACAAAAATAAGAGTTTCTTGTGTTATATTATCAATTTTGTGCATAACAGTTGCAATTGCATTAATGGGTGACTTTTTTGGAATGACACAAATTGATTTAAAAGTTGTTTTATACTTAATTGGCTTTATGATTATTGCCATTCCTTTGCATATTTTTATTCCAAAACTCATCTCAAAAATAGAATTGTTTAGAAAACAAAAACAAGTTGAAAATATGGAGAGAAAAACAAAGTTCAGACACAAGGTAAAACACATAGACAAAACACTTCTTATAACAAAAAATAAAAACACAAAACAAATTAAAAACAAAACACAACAGGCAAAAAATCAAATAGAGGACATAGAAAATATTTCAATATAAAAAAAGTGCAACAAAGCCTAACGGCTAACTTGCACTTTTTTATTCATTTATTAAAGGAATAAACATACTATTTTTAAAAGAGAACAAACCATCTTCACCAATTATTAAATTGTCTTGGCAATTTATACCTAAATTGTTTAACAGTAAATTAATTTGATTGTTTGCATCATAATCCGAAATGCTTGGCTTTGCAGTACCATATGGGTGGTTATGTGCAATTATAATACTTTTTGCATTGTGTCTAATTAATGATTTTGTCAATTCAATTTTATCTATTTTAACTTCACAAAGGTCACCATCAATAATCTTTTCATAGCCAAGTATTAACGATTTTGTGTTTATAAATGCAACAAGCACACATTCTGTTGCATTAAATTCAAAAATTGGTCTAAAAAAGTTATCAATATCTTTGTAATTTTTAGAAGAATATTTTTTACAATTTTTGTCTTTAATATACAACTCAAATATTTGAGGTAAATAACTTATGGTTTTTGCTGTTACTTTTCCAACTCCCGAAACTTCCATCAAATCGTTTGGGTCAGCATCTAAAATTTTTGACAACGAACCAAATTTTTCAAGCAATCTGTGAGCAATATTATTTGTGTCACATCTTGCATTTGTCATAGTTAAAATTTGTTCAACAACTTGAACTTCACTTAAAGATTTTAACCCAACTTTATCAATAACATTTCTCATTCTTTCTCTGTGTCCAGAATGTAGATGTTTCTTTTCATTTGTACTCATGTTTGTTATTATATCATAACAATAAAACAAGGTGCAAGTGTTTGACAAAACAAAAAAATATGTGTAAACTAAATATTGTATATAATTCTAAATAATTAATAACATATTAATAAATTGGGGGACTTTATGAAAATTGCAATAAGTGCCGACAGCACTTGCGACTTGCCACAAGAGTTTGTTGAAAAATATGATATAAGATTAAATGCAATGCCTTTTTCTTTGGGTGAAGATGATTTAAGACACGATGGGGTCACGGGAACAACACAAGATGTTTTTGACTATGTTGAAAAAACAGGTAAGTTGCCAACAACTTCTGCATATAACGAATATGAATACACCGAACACTTTAACAAAATAAAACAAGACTATGATGCAATAATTCACTTTTCTTTTTCTTGGGGAATTTCATCAACTGGTGAACACGCAAGAATGGCATCAAAAAATTTTAAAAATGTTTACACAATAGACACAAAAACTGTTTCTGTTGGAATTTCATTATTAATTTTAAAGTGTGTTGAATTAATAAAACAAGGGCTAGATGTAAAAGAAATTGTTGACAGAATGGAAAAATTAAAAGAAAAAGTACAAATTTCTTTTTTAATAGACACATTAACATATTTACACAAGGGTGGTAGATGCAGTGGAATTGCAAACATAAGTGCAAAAATTTTGTCTATTAAGCCAAGAATAAGTTTAGTTGATGGCAAAATGGTTGTAACAAAAAAATATATTGGAAACATAAATAATGCACTAATAAGATATTGCGATGATTTGCTAAAAGAAGCAAATCCAAACAAACAAAGAGTTTTTGTTGCATATTCTTCACCACTACCAGTAACTGAAAAAATAAAACAAAAATTAAAAGATTATGGATTTTTGGAAATAATAGAAGCACAAGTTGGCCCATCAATTGCCATTCATTGTGGAAAAGGTACACTTGGACTTGCATTTTTATCAGAATAAAAGGGGGAACTAAAAAATGAGAATTGGTATTTCAGCAGATAGCACTTGTGATATTCCAAAGGAATTATTAGAAAAATATGACATTAACTTAATGCCAATAAAAATTATGTTAGGCACCGAAGTTAAACAAGATGGAATAAATGTAACACCAGATGATATTTTTAATTTTGTTGACACAACAGGTGAACTTCCAAAAACATCAGCAATAAACACTTATGAATACAGCGAACACTTTAAAAGTTTAAAAGAAAAATACGATGCAGTTATTCATTTTTCTTTGTCTTTTGCAATTTCTTCAACAGGAAACAATGCAAGGCTTGCAAGTTTAGATTTGGAAAATGTTTATGTTATTGACACAAAGAGTTTGTCCAGTGGCTCGGGACTTTTGGTTTTATCTTGCGTTGATAAAATAAAAGAAAACAAGGATATAAAAACAATTGTAAAAGAACTAGAAAATGAAGCAAAAAAAGTTCAAGCATCATTTTTATTAGACACATTAAAATTTTTGCACAAAGGTGGAAGGTGTTCAAGTATTGCACTGCTTGGGGCAAATGTGTTAAAAATAAAGCCAAGAATAAGTTTGATTGATGGGAAAATGCAGGTTACCAAAAAGTATAGAGGAAACATTGAAGAGGCATTAATTAAATATTGCGATGACCTGTTAAAAGAAATTTCACCAAACAAAAAGCGTGTGTTTGTAACATATTCATCACCCGTTGAACCAACAAGAACAATACTTCTAAAAAAATTACAAGATATGGGCTTTGAAGAAGTTTTGGAAAGCAGTGCGTGTGCAACAATTTGCACTCATTGTGGAAGAAAAACTTTGGGAGTTTTGTATATTGCAGAATAAAACAATTAAAAATATATAATTGTATGTTCATAAATCTTTAAAATAAAGAGGTTCGTGAACTTTTTTTATAAAATTAGTTTGAAAATCGACAAAAATGGGGTATAATATAGATACTTAAAGTAATCTTTAAGAATTTACTAAAAAGGGGATATAAATGAACAAAGGAGAATTTATAAAAGCAATGGCAGGAAATGCCCAATTAACAGTAAAGGAAGCAAGTGTAGCATACGATGCTTTTGTTGGAGCATTAACCGATGCTTTAAAAAATGGAGAAAAAGTTCAATTAGTTGGTTTTGGAACATTTGAAGTTCGTGAAAAAGCAGCAAGAGAAGGAATTAACCCTCAAACAAAAGAAAAAGTTACAATTGCAGCTTCAAAGGCACCTGCTTTAAAATTTGGAAAAGCATACAAAGACCTTTTCAACTAATAAAATCCTAAACAAAAAAGTCACCTAAGTGGGTGACTTTTTTAATATTTATCTTCTTGAATTTTTTGTTTAGATTTCTTTTTGTCTAATTTTGCTTGTTTTGGGTCAATTTTTCTTGTTACCAATTTTGAATGCTCATAAAGGTTATCGTGAACTTCAATAAATTCCTTGCAATATTTTTTTATTGCATCATTAAATGAAATAAACTCTTTCATATACTGTTGTGGGCCAGCCAATTTTATTGTCATTCCAAGAGCATCGCTATGCCTTTTTGTTTCAAAATTTTTGTATGTGATAGTTTCGTGACACATAAAAGCCCTAAACCCTGTGCCACTTATAACTCTATAAACATTAGCATTTATTGTAACTTCGATTTTTGGAACAGCATTTTTAATTACATTTTCAAGGTCGATATAAATAGGTGTAGTAAAAATTCCTCTGATTCCATCAACAAGATAAAATGAATGGTCTTTTAATGTGTCCTTAACTCCAACTTTGTGGGCAAAAACTTTTTGCGAATTGGTTTTAATTGAAGAACTTGAGTTTTGACTAACCTTAAAATAAACTTTGTCATCTTCTTGAATTCTTGATAAAACTATTCCTGCCTTAGAAAGAATATCATTTGGTGTGTCATAAAATGTTTCAGAACTTTTAACAGTGCCAAAATATTGAAACTTATAAAATTTTAATATTTTTTCCAATTCAAAAACTTTTTCAAACGGTTTGTTTGTTAATGCTTCATACTTAACAATGTCATTGTTTTTAAGTTCAACAAATTTTCCCATATTTGCTCCTAACAAAGTTAGTTTAAGTAATTTTATAAAAAAAATCAAGCAAATATATAACAAACTTAAAGAAGATGTTTTAAAATAGCAAAAAATATCTATTTTTTGCTTTTTTTGAAAAATAAAATATTTAATTATATAAAAATAAATTTGTTATTTTTTAAAAAATATAAATTTTTATATTAAAATAAATTTTCTATGCAAAAATTTTTATTTTTACTTTGTTAAGAATAAAAATTGGTGTATAATACAAACAAGGAGAAAACATTGTATCAAGCACTTTACAGAAAATATCGTCCAAAAACATTTGATGAAATAGTTGGTCAAGACCATATAACAAAAACATTGGCAAACCAAATAAAAAATGGAGAAATTGGACACGCATATTTGTTTACAGGAAGCAGAGGCACTGGCAAAACCAGCACTGCTAAAATTTTTGCACGAGCAATAAACTGCTTAAATCCAATAAACGGTTCTCCTTGTTGCAATTGCAGTGTGTGCAATGCTCTTAAAGATGCTTCAAATGTTGATGTTGTTGAAATTGATGCTGCATCAAACAACAGGGTTGATGAAATTAGAGATATAAGGGAAAAAGTAAAATTTTTGCCTGTTAATGGAAAGTATAAAGTTTATATAATTGATGAAGTGCATATGCTAACCGAAAGCGCATTTAATGCACTTTTAAAAACACTGGAAGAACCACCAAACCATATTGTTTTTATATTGGCAACAACAGAGGTTCACAAATTGCCAGCAACAATACTTTCTAGGTGTATGAGATTTGATTTTCACTTAATCACCGATGATGTGTTAATTAAACAACTAAAAAACATTTTTGCCAAAGAGGGCATAAAGTGTGAAGAAGATGCATACAGGCTAATTGCAAAATCGGCAGAGGGAAGTGATAGGGATATGCTATCAATTGCCGAATGTTTGGTTGCATATTGCCATAAAGATATAAAAACGCAAGATGTTATGAACATACTTGGCAACACAAATCACGAAACATATCTTGCTATTTGCAATGCAATACACAAAAAAGACATCGGCGAAGCACTAACCATTTTAAACAAAGTGGAAAAAGATGGAAAAAATATGAGTGTTGTGTCAAAAGACCTAACAGTTTGTTTCAGAAATTTGCTTGTTGCAAAAACTTGCAAAAATGCAAACGATATGTTAGGCTTCACAACTGATGATTATAATAAATATCAAACATTGTGCCAAGATTTTAGCGTTAATGAACTTATGGAAAATATGAAAATATTTTCAGCAATAGAATCTGAAATGAAATATGCAATTTCACCAAAAACATTAATAGAAACAGCAATCATCACTTGCATAAGTGATGACCAAAAAAAAAACTAATTAAACAAATAGCCGAAAAAAGACAGCAAAACACAATCTCAAAAATTCCTGCAAAAAACATAAGTCCAAGAACACTGTGGGGAAAAATTATTGTGTATTTAAGGGAGCATAACAACATAATTTTGCATATCATTTGTGGCGACATAACAGATGTTGATATAAAAAATGATGTGTTTATTATAAAGTCAGAGCAAAAAAATATAATTGACATACTAAGTGAACCTTCAAATTATAATGAATTAAAAAAGGCGTTTGAGTTTTTTGGATATAATCAATTTGAAATTAAACAGACCGAAAAAAGTTTAACGGACGAAGACAATATAAGAATATTAAACAAATATTTTAATAACGAAGTTATTGTTATAAATAAAAAATAAAGGAGAATTTATATGAACGGATTTAGAGGTGGCTTTGGAGGATTTAACGGAGCAAATTTACAAAACTTAATGAAACAAGCACAAAAAATGCAACAGGATATGGAAAAGGCAAAAGAGGAACTTATAAACACAGATTTTGTTGGAACAAGTGGTGGTGGAATGGTTGAAGTTACATTAACAGGTGACAAAAAAGCAAAAAAAGTTACAATAAAACCACAAGTTGTTGATGCAGACGATGTTGAAATGCTTGAAGATTTAGTGCAATCTGCATTCAACGATGCAATTGAAAAAATAACAAAAGCAGAACAAGAAAAATTGCCTAATATACCACAAGGATTTTAAAAATGTATATTGAATCACTAGAAAAACTAATTAACTCTTTCAGAAGATTGCCGGGAGTTGGCTATAAAACTGCACAAAGATATGCATATAGCATACTAAACGGAACACTAGAAAATGCAAAAGAATTTTCTAATAACATAATGGAGGCAAAAACAAAAATTAAGTTTTGCAAAGAATGTGGTAATTTTTCCGAAACAGAAGTTTGCGAAAATTGCATAAAAAAGAATAAAGATGTAATTTGTGTTGTAAAAGAGCCAAAAGATGTTGTTGCAATGGAAAAGGTAAAAACTTTTAATGGAGTTTTTCACGTTCTTCACGGAACAATAAGTCCACTAGAAAATAGGGGGCCAAACGACATACGAATAAAAGAATTGTTGGAACGAGTAAAAGCGTATGGAACAAAAGAAGTTATTATGGCAACAAATCCAGATGTTGAGGGTGATGCAACAGCAATGTATATTTCAAAACTGTTAGAACCTCTGGGAGTTAAAGTAACAAGACTTGCCCAAGGTGTAAGTATGGGAAGTGAACTTGAATATGCCGATGAGGTCACACTAACAAGAGCACTTGAAAGCAGAGTAAAAATATAAAAAATATAAAATTTTTATTCAAAAATGTAATAGAAATCATTTTTAAAAATTATTTTACACATTTATGGTAAAAAAATAACAGTAAAAAAAATAATAAAAATCACGAATTTGTGTTTCTTTACAAATTCGTGATTTTTATGTTATTTGTTTAATTCATTTAATTGACTAATGTAGTTATTTATTGTGTCAACTGCATTTGCACCTTCATTAACTTCATCAATTAATTCATAAAGCATAACAAGTTTTTCGTGATTTACTGCTTTTTCATATTTAACAGAAGCATTTATGTTTAGTGGGTTGCCACATTTTGGACAAAAGTTAAGTTTTAAACTCCCATCATTTGATACTTTTTGTCCACATTCTGCACAAGAAATTATCTTTCCATCAACTTTTATGCCTTGCATCATAATTGTTGTTCCTCCTCATCGTTTAACTTTTTAGTGTTTTTTGAGTTTGGTGTTTGCTTTTCTTCTTCAACATTATCTTTCTTGTTTGATTGATTTTTTGCCAATGTTTCAGTGTTGTGCATTGTTGATACAATTTGTTTTCTTGTTTTGTTCTTTAATTTTTCCATCATTTTTTCGAAAGCAGGTTGTGACATAGACAACAACTCTTTAAATTTGTTTTCCATATCTTCGGTTAAAACAGAAGCAGTGTAGTTTGATGAATCAATTTTTGTTGGGTGAGGATAAATATAGTTAACTCTGTCAGCCCTAACAAAACCATCTTCATAAATGGAAATTTTGTACCAGTCTTTATTCAAAGTGTATGGCCCAATTTCTGGTCTTTTTTCATTAACTTTGTCGTATTCATACATTGTTCCAAAAGCAATAAACCAACAAGGTTTTTGAATTATATTTCCATCTTTATCTTTTGCAGTTGTAACACCACTTGCATACCAGTTTGTTTTGCTGTTTGTGCAAAAATAGATATCATGTCCTGGATTTTCATTTGCGTATTTTTGCATTGAAATTGCAAGTGTTCTAACGGAATTTATCTTTTTGCCAAAATGCAAAAGTGAAATTTGTCTGTCATTTTTTGTGTTGATGTTGTTTATTGTTATTGAAAGTTGAAAACCAGCATCAACCAACTTGTTTTGCATACCAAGCATATTTGCAAGTTTGTCCATTAAATCGGGACCACCGTTGTTTATTATTTCTTGTTCCTTAATTCCACGAGTTAAAGCAACAATTTTGTTTTTAATTTTTTCATCATTTAATTTTTTGTAGATGTAAAGTAATTGCTCTTTATATGGCAATGTTTCTTCATTATTTCCAGTTGTTACTCTTGAAAAAATATCAGAAATAACAACAATTGGGTTGGTTGCGTTCTTTATTTGTTCAAGTGTGTAGTCTAACCATTTTTCATTCATTGCTTGCTTGTATGAATTTGGGTATTTTGTTCTTGTTTCTGTAAAAGATTCATCATCGTTCATTGTTTTTGTGTACTTAAATGCCTTACCCAAATTTAATTCACATAAACAGTTAAATCCTGCATCTTTGCTTCTTAGTTTATAAGATATGCATTTTTGAACTTCTTTTTCATTAGATTCCTCAATCTCTTGCTCTTGGTTTTTTAATTCATTTTCATCAAAAGGGTGGTCAATTTCCTCTTTTAATTTAAGTTTTTTACCAATCACATCTAATGCTGCTTCTTGATTTTTTGTGCTCATTGTTAAATCTCCCTTTCTTCTTCATCATTTAACCAGTTGCATTCAATTTTTTGTGGACTTCTTTTACTTGTTTTTGGTTTATTCTTAAAATCTTCCAAAATTTGCTTTGAAAGTTTTGCTTTTAGGTCTTTGTTTATTTGCATTCCGCATTTTTCCAAAATGTCCAATATTTCCAAAATTTTTCCATATACTTTGGTTTTGACATTATTAACATTTTTGTCAATCTCTTTAATGCCTTCTTTAATGCAAGTTTGTTTACTTTTTGTTGTTGCTTGATTTAAAATTGATATGGATTTTGTTGCAAGAACAACACGCTTTTGCATATTAAATTTGTTGTTTTTGTCATATAAAGGATTTAATGCAGTTGTGATTTCGATTGCATAATATGGGCATTTGTTTAAAGGTTTGTAACCTTTTTCATAACCATATTGCCCACCACCAAGAGCAGGAATAACAACATTTAACTCATCTTTTTTAACTCTTTTTCCATTGCAGTTAATTATTTTTGTTTTTGTGTATGCCTTAAAATTATGTGTGTGACCAATTGCATTAATTAGCGTTTCTTGGTTAATTGCCGCATTGTTTTCTGGATTTCCACTATCTCCGTGATGAGTTATTATTGGAAATGAAAATTTGCCACTTTTTGTGTATGGAGATTTCAAAATAATAGTAGAATCAGCATAATATGGGGCATATGTATCAGGGACATCAAGTGCTGCAGTTGCTTGCTCCATTGGGTCAATACCTGTATTTCTGCCAACACGCCTTTCGTGATTTCCTGTGTGTGTTACTATTAATTTCTTCTGCAAAGCAACTTGTTTTAATAGCGAAACAAAAACTTTCCACTGTTCTTGTGGATAGGCAATATCTTCAAACATATTGCTAACCGAATTTAAAATTGCTGTATTCATCATATCTCCCAAACACAAAACCCTTGCATTAGGTGTTTGAAGAACATAATCAAGAACTCGCATTGCCTCATTAATGTCAAAATCAACTGTTCCAATGTGCCAATCTCCAATAAACACAAGCACACAAGTGTCATATTGATTTGATAAATCAATGTTCTTTTTCAAAACTCCGTTGTCAACAGTTGTTTTTTGTTTAAGGTCATAAGATTTAATAGTGTTATCTTTTAAGACTTTATTAGAAATTTCTTGCATAAGCACCTCTTTGTTACAAAGTCAGTATATCATTGAAATAAAAAAAATGTCAATAAAGATTTTTTTAAAAATAAAATCACAAAAAAATCAATAAATAAAAAAAATGTCAATATATGGAAAAAACAAATTTAATTAAGTTAAAAATAACAACATCTTGTTGCAAAAAAATATTTTG
>CASFHZ010000002.1 GCA_949294585.1 uncultured Christensenella sp.
CCTAGCAGTTTCGTTGTAAGATAGATTATGTTCACGCATATCTATTATACACGAAATTTTAAATTCTGGACTATATTTTCTGTTCTTTCTCATAAAAAAGTGAACCTCCTTAAGTTGTCTAACTTTTGGGGTTCACTTCAATTTTATACTTGTTTTTTTATATAACAAAAATATAATGTTATTACAAGGTACAAAATATTTTTGTTGGACTTTATATACAATAAAAAAAACGGTTTTATAACCGTTTTTTTATCTTTCAAAGCTTATTTCTTTTTGTTCTTTCTTTGTTTTTTTATTGTCAGAGTCGTTATCAAAATTTTTCACAAATATTCTATTTTCTAAATCCATTTCTTCGCGACTTAACAATTCATTAACAAGCTTTCTATCAAAATTTCTTAATCTTGAAAATTTATTCATTTTTAACCTCTCGATAGTATTATATGTTAATGTTTGCGTGTAGTCAATAGGGTCTAACCATAAAATTATAAATCAAAACATTTAAAAAATAAATTTTTTGTATTATGATAGTAAACTTAATTTAGTATAGTAAACACACGGGAAGCAAAATTTTTACAAGTAAAAATTTTAATTGCTAATGCAATTTGTTTGCTGATGCAAACGCTTCCCGTGTTTTTTGTGAGTAAATCGTACTTTTGTGCTATTAACAATATTATAATAAGGACAAAATTATAATAAAAAAACCTGCAATAATTTTTTGCAGGTTTTTTCTATTGGTAGCCTTAACGAGAATCGAACTCGTGATTCCGCCTTGAGAGGGCGGCGTCTTAACCGCTTGACCATAAGGCCATAACTTTGTTCTAGTATAACAAAACAAAAGAAATTTTGCAAGTATTTTCTTATATAATATTTGCAACACAAGTTATTTATTTTATTTAATAAGAATGTTAGTTTTGCACAAAATAATAGTATGGGATATTTTTCTTATCACAAAAAAGTTCAAAACAAAATTAAAAATAATGAACTATCTAGTTTTGAAATTGTTGATGAATATCACAACATAAGTCCGTGTTTGATACTCTATTTTAGTGATGGCACAAGTTATCCAATAAGAGATTATATGTTTGATGAATATCTTAAATTAATCGGAGTGTTTGAATAATTGATTTTATTTAACTGTGGTGATATAATTAGTTGTTATTAATTAAAGTTGTTTTTAGTTTTTCTTCTTTTTCATAAACCTCTTTAAGTTTTAAATAGTATAAGCTTTTACTGCACTGATAGTAGTGGTATGAAAAAAATGAAGATATGCCCAAGGTTAAAATTGAAAGTAAAAACCAACCAATAAATGGCAGAGTTAATTCAATTATTTCACCAAGTCTGTTTTTGGTTAGTTTTTGGCATAGTTTAAGTGCTTCAATATTGCTTAAACTTGGATTATCTGCAATTACATATGGAAGAAAAATAATTGACAAATTAAACACTATTGCAGGAACAATAAGGAACAAAACAAATAAATAGGTTGTAAGTTGTAAAACAAATTTAAAAAAGATTTTTGAAATTGTATATAACGGTTTTTTCAAAAAAGAAAAATGCGACATATATGAATCTTTTATTCCTTGGCAAAACAATGTAAAACTTTTGCACTTTTCAATTGTATAAGGAAAAGATATTGATGAAGTTATTATTGTAACAAGTCCAAAAGTTGCCAATTTTATTATGGAATAAATAGATTTAATAAAATAAAACACGGTGTTAAAAATTATATTATAAGACCGTTTAATTATCATAAATTTTGCCTGTTTGCGTATTTCAACAACATTAATTTCTTGCATAGTGTAATTATTGTCTAAAAAACAAATTTTATAATTTGGAGAATTTATGGAAATTTTAGCACCAGTTGGAACATTAGAAAATTTAAGAATTGCAATTGCTCACGGAGCAGATGCAGTTTATTTTAGTGCTGGAAAATTTAATGCAAGGCAAAAGTGTCAAGAGATAAATTTAAAAAATTTAAAAGAATGTGTGGAATATGCACATTTGTTTAATGTTAAAGTTTATCTAACAGTAAACACACTAATAAAAGATGATGAGTTAAATGATTTGTTTCAAATGCTAAAAATTGCTGTAAATGCAAAAGTTGATGCGTTTATTATTCAAGATTTGGCAGTTTATGAAATTATTAGAACGCACTTTAAAAATGTAACATTGCACGCAAGCACACAAATGGGGATTCACAATCTTGATGGTGCCATTTTTTTGGAAAAGTTGGGGTTTAAACGGGTTGTTTTGGCAAGAGAAACTTCAATTGAGGACATTAAACAAATTAGAGATAACACAAACCTAGAAATTGAGTATTTTGTTCAAGGTGCGTTATGCGTTTCATTTTCTGGAAACTGTTATTTAAGCAGTTTAATGAATAATGCAAGTGGAAATAGAGGCGAATGTTTGCAACTTTGCAGATTAAAATATTCTGCCATTTCAAATGACAATGTGTTAAAAAATGGATATTTGCTATCCACAAAAGATTTGTGTTTAATTAATCAACTTGAACAATTAAAAAATGCAGGAGTAACATCATTAAAAATTGAGGGCAGATTAAGGCGAGGAGGATATGTTGCTCAGGCTATTGATAGTTACAAAAAAGCACTATGTGGAAATTTTGATAAAAATGAAGAAGTGTATAATTTAAAAAAGGTTTTCAGTAGAGGTGATTTTAACGAAGGTGTTTATTTGTATGGCAAAAAAGATGTTATAAATTCAAAATTTCAAAATCATATTGGTGTTGAAATTGGAAGAGTTATAAAAGTAGAAAAATTTAAAAATTTGTATAAAATACACATAAAAACCAATGGTTATGATATAAAAACAGGCGATGGGTTAAAATTTATTAATGGTGACAATCAAATTAGTGTTGGAGTTGGAAATGTAATTTTAAAAAATGGAATTTATCAAATATTTTCAACAAAAAAGCCAATAGTAAATTCACAAGTTAATTTAACATTGGACAAGCAAAGAGAATTTAAACTTTGCGAAGTTAAGAAAAAACTTTTGGTAACAGCAAATGTAGATATTGAATGCAATAAACCAATACAAGTGAGTTTAACTTGCAATCATACAAAAATTAAATATGTTGGAGAAGTTGTTGAAAGAGCAAAAAGTAGTCCCATCACAAACAGTGATGTGATAAATTGTTTTAATAAACTAAGTGACACAGAATTTGAAATTGAAGTTATTGATGTAAAAGTTTACAATTCATTTGTTGCAAAATCACAATTAAATAATTTAAGGCGTGAGGCTTTTAGATTATTAAAACTTGAAATTATAAATAATTATAACAAAAACATAAATGCCGAAATTGTGTTTGAAGATTTTGATATAAATAGAATAAAAAGAGAATTTATAGATAAAAACATAAATTATTATATCTTTAATGAGGATAACCAAATTGACAATTTAAGTTATACAAACAATGTATTTATATATTCGCCAAAAGAATATGACATAGAAAAAATAAAAGAAAAAATAAATAGAATTCCACCAAATTTTGTTGTTTATTTAAACTTGCCATTAATTGCTAATAGTAAAGATGTTGAGCAAATTGATAAAATTTTAAACGAAGTGCATTTTGATGGGTTGATGGTAAATAATTATTGGGGATTAAAATACAGCAATAAGTACAAACTTTTATTGTCATATCAAATGAATATAACAAACACTTTATCTAGAAACTTGCTTACAGAGTATGCTGATGATTTTATTAAATCTTGCGAAAAACAACTTGTTTACGATTTAAAAGGTGGAGTTGATTATTCTGGTAAAGTTGCATTAATGACTTTTGCTCATTGTCCACAAAAAACTTGTTTTAACAAAAATTGTGAAAAAAATTGTCAATACAAAACAATGTTTTACAAAATTGAAAATGGCAATAAATTTGAAATAAGAAGAACAAAAGTTTATGGTTGTTATTTTGAATTATTGAAGAATATTTCAAGTGTTGAAAATGCAAACAGAAAATGTATAGATTTAAGATAAAATTTTAAAATTATAAATAAATGTATTGAAATTAGACAAATTTATGTGATATAATCTTTTGTTTAATTAGATACGAAGAAAGAAAGAGGAAGAAAAATGATTAATGAAAAAATTAGAAATGTAGCAATTATTGCACACGTTGACCACGGCAAAACATCACTTGTTAATGAAATGTTAAAACAAGGTAATGTTTTTCGTGATAATCAAGTTGTTGAAGATAGAGTTATGGACTCTAATGATATTGAAAGGGAAAGAGGTATTACAATTCTTTCAAAAAATGCAAGTTGTGAATATAAGGGTGTAAAAATTAATGTTGTTGACACTCCGGGACACGCAGACTTTGGAGGAGACGTTGAAAGAGTGTTAAAAATGGTTGAGGGCGTATGGTTGGTTGTTGATGCATTTGAAGGACCAATGCCTCAAACAAGATTTGTTCTTGAAAGGGCTCTTGCTTTAAATTTAAAAGTTATTGTTGTTGTAAACAAAATGGACAGGCCTGATGCAAGACCAAGAGAAGTTGTTGATGAAGTTTTGGAATTGTTTATGGATCTAAATGCAAACGATGAACAACTTGATTCACCTTTTGTGTTCGCATCTGCAAGAACTGGAACTGCAACTTTGGACATTGATGGAGAAACAAAAAACTTTGCACCATTGTTTGAAACAATACTTTCTTATATTCCAGCACCTCAAGGTGACAAAACTGCACCTTTTCAAATGCTTGTTTCATCTGCAGAACACAACGATTATGTTGGTAAACTCGCAATTGGAAAAATTGAAAGAGGCAGTGTTAAGGTTGGTGACCAAGTTAGCGTTTGCAATTTCTATGAAAAAGAAAAGAATATAAAATGTAAGATAGTTTCATTGTTCACTTATCAAGGGCTAAAAAGAGCACCAGTTGAAAGTGCAGAAATTGGAGATATAGTTTGTATAGCAGGTCTAGAAGATGTTATGATTGGTGACACAATTTGTTCTCAAACTGCTGTTGAGCCATTGGAATTTGTTAAAATTGCAGAACCAAGTGTTGAAATGACATTTATGGTAAACAACAGTCCATTTGCTGGCAAAGAGGGTAAGTATGTAACAAGCAGACATCTAAGAGATAGACTTTACAAAGAGGCAATAAAAGATTTGTCACTAAAAGTTTCCGACACAAAGAGCTCAGAAGCTTTCACTGTTTGTGGAAGAGGAGAAATGCATTTGTCCATATTAATAGAAAATATGCGTAGAGATGGCTATGAATTTCAAGTTAGTATGCCAAGGGTAAGATACAAAATGATTGATGGAAAAAAATGTGAACCTATTGACATTTTAACTCTTGATGTCCCTGCCGATTGCGTTGGAACAGTTATGAACAAAATGGGTGTTAGAAAAGGTGAATTAATTCATATGACACCAAAACAATCCAGAATGAAAATGGAATTTTATATTCCAGAAAGAGGTCTTTTTGGCTTTAAGAGTGAACTTTTAACCGACACCAAAGGTGAAGGTATAATGAATTCTGTGTTCCACGATTACGAACCATATAAGGGTGCAATTGAAAGAAGAGAATATGGCTCACTTATTGCACACGAAACAGGTGAGGCAGTTGTTTATGGATTGTTCAATGCACAGGAAAGAGGTGAGTTGTTTATTGGACCAGGAACTCCTGTTTATGCAGGAATGGTTGTCGGAAGAAATCCAAAGGGCGAGGACCTTGTTGTTAATGTTTGCAAAAAGAAACATTTGTCCAACTGCCGAAGCAGTGCTGCCGATGATGCACTTAGACTTGAAACTCCTGTTAATATGAGTTTGGAAGATTGCCTAGAATTTTTGGCAGATGATGAATATTTGGAAGTAACACCAAAGAGTATTAGAATAAGAAAAACAATTCTCGACCACAATATGCGTTTAAGAGAAAGAGGAAAAATGCTTAGAGGAGAACTAGATGAATAAACACCAAAAAATGATTGAAGATAAGCAATATGCAAAAAAACTCATAAAAAAAATATGGGTTTGCGTTCTTTGTTTAATTCCTTTTATGATTTTGGTGACTTATCTTTGGGCTGTTTTAAAAATCCCAACTTGGATAAGCATAATATTAAATGTTACACTTGGTGCATTTGTTTGTTTGATTGTTTATGTGATATTTGATAAACTAGAACAAAAGAAAATTAAAAAGGAAATGCAAGAAACAGAAAAAGACCCTTTTTCTGATTAAGGAGGAGTTATGGCAAACGAAATGGTAAAAATGATGCCACACAGCACAGAAGCAGAACAGTCAATTTTGGCTTGTATGCTTATTGATGATGAAGTTGTTTATAAAATTATGGCAGAACTAAAACCAGAAGATTTTTATTCTAATTCAAATAAAATTATATTTGAAAATATGTTTGCATTGTATTCTGCAAATCAGCCAATAGATTTTATCACTGTTGTTAACAAACTTGAAAAAGCAAACAGTTTGGATAAAGTTGGGGGAATTGATTACATAACAACTTTGGCAAACTCTTTGCCAAGTGCAGTAAACTATAAATCTTACTTAGACATTGTTAAAAAAGATTCTCTTGCAAGAGCATTAATTCAAGTATCAAAAAACATAATTGATAAGGCATACACAAATGATGACGGCGAAGATATTTTATCTTATGCAGAAGGTCAAATATACAAAATAGCACAAAAAAATGAAAAGAGTTCTTTGGAACATATTGCACCTGCACTTAATGCCACAATAAAAAACCTTGATGAAATAGCAAAAAATGGTGGAAAAATAAAGGGTATTTCAACAGGTATTACAGAGTTTGATAAATTGACAAATGGACTTCAAAATTCCGATTTAATCTTGCTTGCAGCAAGACCTGGTGTTGGTAAAACATCTTTCGCTTTAAATATTGCAGTTAATGCTGCAATTGAACAAAATAAAACTGCTGCAATATTCTCTTTGGAAATGCCAAGAACTCAACTTGCATTAAGATCTTTGTGTTCTGTTGCAAAAATAAGTATGGCAAAAGCAAAAAATGGAACATTAACACCAGAAGAGTGGAAATACATTTGGGCAGCAAACAAAAAGTTAAGTCAGTCAAATATATATGTAGATGACTCTTCACTAACAACTCCAATGGAAGTTATTGATAAGTGTAGAAGGCTTAAAAGAGAAAAAGGTCTTGATATAATAGTTATTGACTATTTGCAACTTATGTCAAGTGGTAAAAAAAGCAAAGACGACAACAGACAAAGCGAAATAGCACAAATAACAAGATTTTTAAAAATTGCAGCAAAGGAACTTAATGTTCCAATAATATTGTTGTCACAACTATCTCGTGCCATTGAACAAAGAAAAGATCATAAACCAATGCTTAGTGACCTAAGAGAGTCGGGAGCAATTGAGCAAGATGCAGATATAGTTTTGTTCATTGATAATCCAGACAAATACAACGATATTGTTAATCCAAACGAACCTGGAATTTGTGAACTTGTGGTTGCAAAACATAGAAATGGTGAAATTGCAAACATAAAAATGAGATGGATTGGAGAATGCACAACTTTTGTTGACCCTGATAAAAAAATTGATAGAAAAAATTACGGAGATGGAGTAAAAGTTGTTCCTGATGAGGCATTCGGTGGAGCTCCAGAGTTTGACGAAGAGGACTTAAATGGTTTAAGTATAGATGATTTAAGTGGCGTATTTGATGATAAAACTATATAATAATAAACAAAGAAAGTAGTATAATAAAAAACCTGCTTTCTTTTTTTACAAATTGTTGCCTAAATACTGCAGGTATTGACTTTTTGTATGTTTTATGATATTTTTTTAGTAGGAGTTTTATTATGTTTAATAGAAGAATTAGCAAAGAACAGTTGCTTTATTTGTATGATAAAATATCTGATATATTTGTTAAAGAAAAGAAGGATTTAAGCTTAGTTAAAGATGGAAAAATAAAACCATATGAATTTTTTATTCGTAGATATGAAAGAATTTTGAATGATGATTCCTATAAATGTTTTGATTATATAGATTTAAAAAGTTTAAAAAACAAAACTGGACTATACGATGGTTTTAGTATATCTGAATATTTATTTAGACTAACTTATTTTAATGGAAAAAAATATCTTTTGGAACAAAGATTAGAATATTGGGCAAGTTTAGAGTTTTCTCTAATTAAATCAGAAATATATAAAGAAATGAGAGTAATTGAAATTAACCAAATTAAAAATGTTTTAAATGAATATTATAAAAACTATAATATAGATACTCAAATTCTAATAAATTTAATATACAAAAATTTAATGAATACTAATATTGAAAAAAAGAGTGTTTTAAAAGACTTATTATCTGAATCAAATAAAAGCAACTTGCAAAATATTTATAATAAGATTACTAAAAGGGTAATTGAACTTCAAAATAAAAATTTAAATAATTATATAAATTCCGTTCTTTACAATTTTGAGAAAATTTATCGTATAGAAGATGGAAATTTAAGCAACTCAAACTATTGTTATTTTTTAAATTTTATTAAAGAATTTAATGAAATATATGATATAAAAGAACTTAAATTAAATCTAATTGCTAGAGAGCAAAATAAGAAATACTTCCAAAAATTTGCAAATGGTGAAAGTGTAATAGATTTTATTTCTTCAATCGATTTAAAAGAACCTTTTGATTATAAAGATGATTTTTTGGAGTATTCAGATAATGCATTAAATAAATTTATGGAATTGTGCGAAGTTTGTGAAAAAGACATTAATTTTGCAAAAACACAAAGTGATTTGATTATGTAAAGAATAAATAAAAATATGATTGTTGTTCTAATCGTTTTGAAACTAGCAGAATAATTAAGAGTATATTAAAACAAATATATACTCTTTTTATTATCAAAAATTGCAAAAAGCAAAAAAACAAGAATTAGTCAATTAATAGGTTAAAAAGTTTGAGTAGCAAAATTTTTTAATCCTTGACAAATGATTATTTTATAAAACAATCTAAAAAGAGAAATAATTAGCAATTATTTCTCTTAACTATCCAAAGAAAAAATTGAATATATGGCAAAAGAAAAGCAAGAGTTGTGTTATGTTTACAAACAACTTTTGCTTTTCGCCTTTAAATTATTCTTTTAATCGTGTGCTTGTCTTTCGGTGGAGTGAAGAGATACCTACTTGTTTATTCAAGACAAGCACACGCCAAAATCTCACTTTTAATTAAAAACTATAATTTTTATATATATTTATAATATTTAATCCTTTCTTTAAAGCATACTTCATTGCGATTTTTGCTCCACTTACACATCTATTAGTATCCACATAGCATATTAGGGTATCACAAGTATCTATCATTTGTTGGTTACTTACTATAATTTGTTCTTTAAAATGTACTTCTTCAATTTCATACATAACAGTTTGCACATCGTTATACGGTATATATTTTTCATCTCCAAAAATTGCGTCGTGTTCTATTATTGGCTCTATTGTTTTAAAGCTTGTAATTACAACTTCTATTTTAATATCTTTATAAATATTCCTTAATTGTCGGCAAACACTTAAAGCTAGTTTGTCAAATTCTCCATGAGTTCCCATTGTAAAACATTTATAGCCATTTTTAATTTTTTCTTCAATAAGATTATAAAGTCTTTTTTCTATTTCACTATATTTATAAAGATTTCTATGTCCTATAAAACATATTTTTTTATTCATATCTTCTCCAGTATAAAAATTAAAAATTTTCAAAATATATTTTATGTAACATTATTTACTAGGCATATCTGTTACACAATAATATTGTAACATATTTTCCTATAAAATGTTTAAAGAAAAAGCATTTAATTTTGTTTTTTTTAAAAACATTGGAGAATAAATGGAAGTTTTTATAGCTAACTTAAAAGAATTAATTTTTGAAACTAACAAATCATTAAGGCAATTAGCAGAAGAAAGTGGAGTATCTGCTATGCAATTTAGTAGATACTTAAAAGGTTCTATACCAACAATTGATGTAACATTAAAAATTGCAAAGTATTTTAATTGTTCATTAGATTATTTATTTGGGTTAAGCGAAGATAAAAAGACCAAGAAATACAAAACATTTGATTATGATATAAGCAAATTTCTTGAAAACTATAATAAGTTATTAAACGAAAATAATATTACTCATTTTAAATTTATAAAAAATAGTGAGTTTGATGAAAGTATTGTTAGACATTGGAAGTCTGGTTCAATTCCTAGACTGGATATTGTCTATTACATTGCAAAAAATTTAAATGGTTCAATAGATGATTTAATAGGTCGTTTTTAGTTTTATAGATAGTATGAAAATAGCCAAGTTCTTAGTCTATTGCTTTTTATACAAATATAAAAAAGAACTTTACAATTGGGGTGCACCTCATTCTCCTATTGGTTTTTTAATATTTGATTATTTTAACTAAATTTTATGAGTTTTCATCTTCAACAATATGTTTTATTCCATCTGTTATTGTTGTTAGTTCTGTTTTTAAAAATTCTGGTTTTAGTGGTTGATTTTGTATATCGTTTAAATTCAGCCAAGAATAAATAATATCTTTGTCTTTTTCAATTCCAGCAAAATTATATTTGTTAAAATATGGAAAATTGTTTGGACATTGCAGTAAATAATAAAATGCAATTTGATGATTTTTTGTTTCTTTAAACTTAAAAAAACTTTCACAAACATACAACAGTCGTATATTTTTAAAGCCTTTTACTCCAATTTCTTCTTCAAGTTCTCTTATTGGTGTCAGTTCGCTTTTTTCACCCATTTCAATTCTGCCACCGGGAAGTGCCAATATTTATCATCTTTTCTTTTTTGAACATGCAATTTATTATCGTTTATAACAATTCCAACTCCTCTTGCAGAAAAAATTGTGTTATCTAATTCAAATTTAATCATATAACCTCCTAAAAGTAGTTTTTAATATTGTTTTTAAATTGTAAACAAAATCTAACAAAAATATATATTATAATTAGTTTATTTCTTATTAAAAAAGATTAAAGTTTACATAAAATTCTATAAAGTATATTTTTAAACATTCAAAATGTAAAAAATAGCATAGAAGAATAATTTTGTGCAATAATATACTTTGTAATTACAAAAGTATATAAAGGGTATTGACAACTAATATAAATAGTGTTAGTATTATTTGGAACAAAGGAGATATTATTATGAATAATTTAAAATATTTATCACAACTTTCAAGTAACGAATTAAATAAATTAGCTAGAAGTCTTGAAATTCCTGAAAAATATGACATAAAAGTTGAAACAGATGAAAATAGTTATCAATTTTATTGGGTAGTAGCAGAACCTACATATCAAAAATTTAAAAGTTATATTGCATTAAAAGATTTTGAAGTTACATACAATTCAAATCTTTTGCAACAAAGCAAAGCTTCACGCCTAAGATTTAACAAATCTTTGTTCGATTTTATGTATAAAAAATTTGGGGAAAATTACAAAAAAGACTATTTAGACTATATTTTAAACAAAAAAATGAAAAAAATGAAAGAAATAGAAAAAAATTATAATGATGATTTAGAATTGACAAAATAATTTTTTTCACCACCTTTAAGGTGGTTTTTTATTGTTTAAAAAATTTTATTTATATGTTTATAAAAAACTTATTCTTTTAAATCATACCAAGATTCAATATAGTGAATGGCTATGCCAAAATTTTGAGGAATTAAATTTCTCAATTTTTTTAGTTCGTTGTTCATATAATTTTTCCCTTCTTCAAAAAATGTTACAATATCATCACTAACATCTTGAGTTTCAACGCCCAAATTTACTTGTTTATTTACTTTTTTGGCATATTCAATTTCCGTTTTTGCAAAATCGTATATATCTTCTGCATTATCACGATAACTCATTAAAGTAATTTTATTTGCATTGTCAAATATGTATTCAAATGTTGGCTTTTGTTGATTGTTGTATTCAATTATATCATCTAACCAGCAGGGTATATCATATTCAATATACAAGTTTTGATAATCGTTTTTAATTTTATAGGTTAAATCAACAAATTTGTACAAAATCTCTTCTCGTTTTTCCTCAAATTGAGGGTGTTGATGTGGTTCTATGTCAAAATGTACACCAGCAAATAAATTGTTTGTTTGTTCTTGAAACAACAAAAAATCATTCATTTTTTCTTGAAGCATAGAATAATTTTCTATCCATTCATATTTGCCTGTAAGCCAATAAACTTTTATGTTTTTGCTGTTTGCATTTCTAATAAATTTTGCAATTTTATCATTAAATGTGGACACATAATAGTATATTTCTGTAACTCCATTTTGTTTTGCATAATCTAAATATGCATCATCAATTCTATTATCCCACCACCATACACCCAAAACATTTTCTTGGTTTGTCATTTGTGGCAATGATGGCTCATTTGTTTTGCTTTGAGAAAAAATTATTAAGGATAAAATTATTATTGCAATAAACACAATTAAAAAAATAAGAGAATTTCGTTTCATAATATAATATTAACACGAAAAATAATAAATTTCATAACTTTTTTACTTTTTATATAAATTTTTTTGATATTGTTCAAATAATTAAATTAAATAGAAATGTTTATTAATTAAATAATTATTTTTTTCTAACTTTCAAAAAACCTTTTAGTAAATATTTACTTTCATAAAACGATTTTTATAAAATTGCAAAAATTTTTAAGAGTTGTATTAATAAAAAATTTGTGTTAAGATATATTCATAGGAATAAGTGGATTTATGAAAAAAATATTAATTTTAACTGTTACTGCTGGAAATGGTCATAATGCTTGTGCAAAGGCAATGAAAGAAAAGTTAGAAAATTCAAATGAAATAGTTGAAGTAAAAATAGTTGATGTTTTAAAAACCTATTCAACACCTTTTAATGTTTGGCTTGTGGACAAAGGTTATAGCATTGCAATAGGGAAATTGCCACATTTGTATGAATTTTTTTATGAACATTATCGCAAGAAAAATCCTAAATATAGGTTTAAGTGTGCAGGACAAAATGTAGCAATGGAAATTGTTACGGGTTTATATAAAGAGATAAACGAATTTAAACCTGATGTTATTTATTGCACTCACTTTTATTGTGGTATAGCAATAACAGATTTAAGACTTGTGTATGATATTCCTTGTAAGGTTATAATCACAAGTTTAGACTATGTACATTCTCCATTTTGGGAGGCGTGTATTAATGTGGATTACTTTGTTGTTCCAAACGAAGATTTTATTTTGCCATCACTAAAACTTGGATTTAAAAGAGAACAAATAAAACCTTTTGGCATACCAGTTAATGAAAAATTTTATGGCGAGATTGACAAAAAATTTGCTAGGGAAAAATTAAACATTGATTCAAATTTATTTACAATAATGATTATGTATGGTGGAGGCCAATGGGGTGGTGGCTTTAAAATCTTTAAAAAAGTTTTGTGGTGTTTTAAAAATAAAGACAAAAAAGTCCAAATTGTAATGATAAACGGACGCAATGAAAAAGATTATAAAAAAATAAACAAAATGAAATTTCCTAAAAATATAAAAGTTGTTAATGTTGGATTTACGAACCAAGTTGACTTATATATGTCTGCAAGTGATTTAATAATAAGTAAACTAGGTGGGTTAAGTGCAACGGAATCAATTAATAAAAAACTACCTGCATTAATAACTCCAAAAGTTTATGCGCAAGAAAAACACAATTTAATTTATTTATCACAAAAAGGTGCTGTTAAATCATACAAAAATAAACATAATTTAAAAGAAATTATTTATAAAATGATGAATGACAACAATGAATACACTCAAACTATTAAGGGAATATTAAAATTAAGAAAAAATGCTATTGAAGATTTATCTAAACTTATTTTAGAACAACCAAACGCAATTTATGATGATTCATACATAAATAAAATTGATTATTCAAATGTTAAAAAGAATGTTATTATAGCAAGAAATAAACAATACAAGCTGGACTGTATGAAAAAATAAAATAACACAAAAAAAGATAATAATTAGACAAAATTTTTTAAAATTATGTTAAAAAATTGAATATTTAAGAAAAATTTTGTATTAATTATTAAAAAATTTAATAAAAAAACGACACATTATTCAAATTTTAAATGTGTCTTTTTTATTAATTAGTAAAATTGCAAAAATAAATGTATTAGTCTATTAACAAATAAATGCAAAAAAATTTAATAATTTGTATGATAATTTTTTAATTAAATGCAAAATAAATTTTATATTATTTATTGTCTTGATTTATGTTAAACTTCGGTCTAACGCATTCAATAATTATATTTGCTATATATTCAATTTCATCTTTACAATCGTTTTTTATCCATTCATTAATAATTGCAGTAACGCCATTAATATAGTATGCAATCATATAATTTTCAGTTTTGTCATCTATATTAAATCTGCAAAATATTGGTTTAAAAATATATTTATTAAGAGAGTTAAATTTTTTAATTGAATTCATAAGTTTATTATGTTTAACTGCAACTTGATGAATAACCTTATTTTCTTTAATGTATTTTAAGTATGGATATAAATATTTTGGTGTTATAAAAATTAAATCATCTTTTGAACAATTATTAATTTTAGCCAAAAATTCCTTTGTTGTTTCTGTAAAATATTCTAAAAACTTTTTATTGCAGTTTTCAATACATTCATCAACAAGGTCGGCTATTGTGTCATAATGTAAATAGAATGTTGAACGATTAACACCTGGTTTGTCACATATTTCTTTAACAGTTATATATTCAAGTTCTTTTTTATTTAATAATTCCACCAAAGCTTGATTCATTAAAAGAGCAGTATTAAAATATTTGCTTTCTGATTTATTCATAATACTGCCTCTTTAAATTTATTGTTCATCTGCTATTTCTTTTGCAAGTTTCAAAATGTCTGAGCCGTATTTGTTTTTACCTTTTTCTTGGATTTTTTTAAACAAAGAATAATTAATTGCACATCCAATTATGCCAATTATTCCTATCACACAGCCTGCGATTATTGCCCCAATTCCATAGCCAATAACTTGCATTGCAAGACACATTCCCGTGCCCAAAACCAAAGAACTGATTATGCCAAAAGTGTAACCAAATATTTTTGCTGGATTTTGTGCTTTTGCATCTAGTTTTTTTAGTTGCTTAACTTTGGTTGTTTCCTTTTTTGAATATTCATTTGCAATTTGTTCTGCATAAATTTTGTCTGTATTCATATTTTTCTTCCTTTATGAAACATAGGTATTATACTAAATACAAATACAAAACTACACAACACAAACAACAAAAAATGTTGAATTAAAGATTGTCATAATAATATCATAAAATAAGAAAATTATAAATTATTCTAAACAATAATGCCAACAAAAAAATATAATTTAAAAAATACGAAAGTATATTATGACAATATCTTCACAATGCTAGTCTTTTTTGTAAATATTTGTTATGGGGGAAAAGGCTTGTACAAAGCTATAAAATTATAGTTCAATTGTCTTTGGATTTTAAAAAACTTTTAACTTGTCTTTTTTTTATGTAAGAATATGTTGAAAATTGGTTGTATTGATGTTACAATTACACAAATAGGAGGATAAGAGTTTGTATAAATACATATTTTATATTGATGTTGATGGAACACTGATTTCTCAGAACAAAAAAGATTTGTCAAAAGAATTAATAGATAAAATAGTTGAATTGAGAAAGCGGGGAAATGTTTTTGTTGTATCAACTGGTAGATCGTATAATGAGGCAACGATAATTAAAGGTATTGAATGTTTTGATTTTGTATCTGCAACTTTTGGAAATTTTATTATGAATATTCAACAAAACCAAGTTGAGTATAGAGGCGAAAGTATGTCTAAAAAAGTTATTGAAAAACTTCTTCCTTATATTTGTAACAATGGTTTTTGGTTTTATAAAACTGATCGTGAAGATAAAACAATTTTTAAAGAGGTTTTAAACAAAAATGCAAATGTAAAACTTGTTTCAAAGGAAGAATTTTTGCAAGATATGGAAAACGAAATTTATCAATTTATGTATTTTGGCTACTTAACCAAAGAAGTTAAAGATGAAATGACAGAATTGTCAATATATGATATGCCGGGTGACTATTCAGACATAGTTTTAAAAAATGCCAGCAAAGAAAATGTGATAAATTATTTTAATAATTTATTGCCTGAATATACTTCGGTAGCAATTGGAGATTCTTCAAATGATATACCAATGCTAAAAAAAGTTGATATATCAATTGCAATGGACAATGCCAAAGATGAAGTTAAAAAAATTGCAAAATACAAGACTTTATCAGTTGATGATGATGGGGTTTTGTATGCGTTGAATAACATACTTAATTTGTAAATTAATTTTGTATATAATAATGTAAAAATATTTGTTTTGAAGTTTTATAATTTGTATAGTTTATTATAATTTTTTAATTTAGTAGAGTGATTGTGGTTAAAATATGGAAGATAAAATTTTTAGTGAATTTAAAAATAGGGATTTAAGGTTTTATTTTGATATTCTTGTTTGCGATGATGATTTTGTTGAGGATATTGAAAAAGCAAAGATGTTTAGTGCTTTT
Source organism: uncultured Christensenella sp. (assembly GCA_949294585.1). Taxonomy (GTDB): domain Bacteria; phylum Bacillota; class Clostridia; order Christensenellales; family UBA1242; genus UBA5893. The sequence goes on from CASFHZ010000002.1 coordinate 16,545, forward strand.
AAAGATCTAGGCATTAATGAAAGAAAGGAAATGCTTAACTGTTACATTTGCAACACAAGTAGGGTTTATATAATGTGTAATATTGTTGTAAAACATATCTACAAAAAATTGCTTGCCCAGCAAGATAAGTTTTTGGACGCATATTGGAAAGAAAGATTTGATAGAATTGACAAAAACATAATTTAAAAAACAATAACAATTTAAGTTGAAATTCCTACACAATTTTAATTTTTTATAGGTTTATTATGCTAGAATATTAAAAAAAATGAGGTATTTATGGAAATTTATGTAATGAGGCACGGGAGAACTGTTTGGAATGAAAAACACATCTGCCAAGGTAGGTCGCAAAACAGATTGAGCAAAACGGGGAAGTTGCAAGTTGAAGAGCAAGCACTAAAATATAAAGATGTTAATTTTGACATTATTTTTACATCTCCACTTATGAGAACTATGCAAACAACAAACATTATGAATAAATATCACAAAGCAAAAGTTATTCGTGATGAAAGAATAATAGAAGTTAATCAGGGTATTTTTACAGGAAAACAAAAGGGTAAATTAACTGATGAACAAAAATTTGCCATAAATCAATCTAAAAAAGATAATGGAATTGAAACATATGAAGAAGTGTATAAAAGGACTATTGATTTTATTAATTATTTAAGGCAAAATTATAATGATAAAAAAATCTTGGTTGTAACTCACGGTATGATTTCAAGTTATATTGAAAAAATTGGAAACAGAACAAGTCTTGAACAGAATGAGTTAACAAATTATTCAACTTTTGATAATGCTGAAATAAAGAAAATAACAATATAACAAATTTTTTAAAAGTTTGTTTAAAAAAAAGAACATTTATTTAGCATTATATTTAATGATTTTGTTATATATTAAAACATTTACTTTTATTTTAAGAGATAAAAAATGATGAAAAAATTTTGATAAACTTATTTAGAAGTAAATTTTAAAATTAATTTATTTTTATATATTTATAAAAGGAACTTTATTATTAATAAAGTTCTTTTTTTGTTTATGACTTCCGATTTTTTGTTTGGTTATTATAAAACAAATTCATAATACAAATTTATTATTTTAATTTATATGTCCAAAAAAACGGACATATGTGGTGGTATGATGTTTGTGAGTAAGATGATAGTGTTTATTTTTTAGAATGTTTCAAAAATACGCACGCACATAATTTCTTACAATAAAACACAAGGAGAAAATGTATGAAAGAATTTGAAAAAATTATAGGGTACAAATCTGTAAAAGCAGAACTAGAAAGGATTTGTGATGTTATCAACAACTACAAAGCATACGAAGAATTAGGAGTAAAAAAATCAAGAGGATTACTTTTGTATGGTGTTCCAGGTGTTGGAAAAACTTTAATGGCAAAGTCGTTTATTAGTGCTTCAAAAAGAGAATGTTTTGTTTGCAGGAAAAATTTGCCAAATGGTGATTTTATTAAAGAAATAAAAAGAGTTTTTTGTGAAGCTATGGAAAAAACACCTTCAATTGTATTTCTTGATGATATGGACAAATTTGCCAACGGAGATCAATTTCATAGAAATGAAGAGGAATATGTTACCATTCAAAGTTGTATTGATGAAATAGTTGACAAAGATGTTTTTGTTATAGCAACTGCAAACGAATTGCAAAATATTCCATCATCTTTAATTAGGTCGGGTAGATTTGATAATAAAATTGAAGTTTATGTGCCATCTGATGAAGATTCTATAAAAATTATTGAACATTACTTCAAACAGAAAAAAGTAGATGATAACATTGATATAACAGAGATAGCAAAAATGTTAAAGGGGTATTCCTGTGCCACATTAGAATCAATCATAAATCAGGCTGGAATATTTAGTGGATTTGCAAAAAAATCAAAAATTGACAATGATGATATAATTAAAGCTTGTTTAAGAATTATATACGAAGCACCAGAGAGTTTAAAAGATGAGGATTTGGCGATAAAGGAAAATATTGCTTATCACGAAGCAGGGCATACCGTTGTTGCAGAAATATTAGAGCCGGGGAGTGTTTGCATTGTTAATATAAGCAAACACGAAAGCAACACTGCTGGAATAACAGCATATTATCAACCTGACTCATATTGGCATTCAAAAAAGACAATGGAAACCAGAGTTAAGTCTCTTCTTGCAGGGAAAGCAGCCAACGAAATTGTTTATGGTGATTGTTGTGATGTTGGAGCAAATAATGATATACACAGAGCTATCAAAATTGTAGAAAGGTTTGTGGATAATTACTGCGCATTTGGTTTTAATAAATTTGAGTTTGCAAGCAATTCTTCAAATGATTTGCTGTCAAGAAAGGAAAATAATGTTTTTGATGAAATTGAAAAATATTATCAAGACGCTAAAAAAATTCTTGTTGAAAATAGAGATTTTTTGAATGCAGTTGCACAAGAGTTAGTTAAAAAAATCACATTAACACAAAAAGACATTAAAGAGATTAAAAAAAATTGTTCAATAAAACAACAATAAAAAAATAAAAATAAAATAAAAAAATAAATATTATGCGAGAAAAATATGATTTTTAATTATAAAAAACAATTTTATGACGATTGGAACCTTAGGCAAAATAAAAAACAAAAATTTATCAACAAATATATAGATATAAAATTAAAAAAGAAACTAGAAAAAATGGGTTATTCCATTAATAAATGTACTGATAAAATATTTCAACAATATCCAAGTTTACAATTTGATTTTACAGTTGTGGATAAATACAATAAACCAAAAATTGCATTTTTAGTATGCATTAACTCAATAAAAACACAACCTTTGATATTAAGCGAGTTTAAGAGAGAAAGTGGTATAAAAAGTGCAGTGCTTAGTGTTTGCAATAAATCAAATTTAAAAAAGTTTTATTCAAATAAAGTTATATTATTAAACAGTAATGAAAAAAGTACACGAGCTGATTTGTTTTTGTTTATGTATTTAAAACCATCAAAAAAGCAAACGAATGAACTTATTAAAAAAATTTTGCAATTGTTGTGAAAAAAATTATGAAAAATAATTTAATTACAATATTTTATAACAAATTATAAAAAAGGATTTTATATGACAAATTTACAAAAAAATATAGATAACTCATTTAGTGTAAAGGTAAAATTTATTAATGCTTGTGGTAAATTGCAACGAGGGGAATTTGACAAAAGAGAATTTGAAAGTCTGTTTAATGAATTAATAGCAGATGACATTATTAAAAATTTAGAGCAATCAAAATACATTGAAGAATGTGGCGATAATTACAAAATTTTAAACGCAAAAGAAGTTGAAAAAGTATTAATAAAAAATATAGATGCAACTGAAGATATTTGGCTTGCAATTAGAAAAAATATTGAATACATAACAGAAAATTATCTTTTATTTGACAAAGCGTTTATTAATAAATTAAAAAATTCTGGGTTTAGCATAATACAAAATTACAGCGAAGATATGACTTTAACGGAGAGAGAAGAATACTTTTTTAATTTTAAAAATGAGGGCAGAGGAAATGCCATCACTTTGCTTGCACTTGAAAGAATTAATGAAATATTAAGTGATTGTTGCCTTGACTTGCGTATGGACTATCAAAGACAAAATATGTTTTATCAAAGGAATACAAGGCAAAATTTAAAGAACGAATACGACAGAATTTGGGAGTACTTTTACAGGTATAAAAAAGTGCTGTGTTTAAACATACAAGATGTAGTTAAAAACTATCAATCAAAACAAACATTAGAAAAATTATTAAACTTTGGAATGCATTTAGATATTGATTATATATTGAATGAAGAGCCCGAAAAATTGCTTACACTGCCTATAAATTTATGGTTAGACATTTTCCATTTTAGTGGAGAAACTCAAATAGAAATTTGCGATAAATATGATGAACAATTTAGTTGTTATAAATATGCTTATGACTTACTTAGAAAGGAATTAAAAAGAGGTGTTTTTAGATTGCCAACTTTTTATATGGCGTTTAATCATACTCATAATAAAAATTGTAAGGATATAAAGTATTTTTTTGAAATTTTAGACAATTTAGAGCAAAAAGGTTGTATTGTAAAAACCCACATTGGTTTTGATATTTTTAACAAAGAAAATCTTTTAAAAGAACTTGAAAATCTACATTTTGATTTGTTGTAATTATTAATAATTTATGTTAGTATAAGGCAGGAGATACATAAAATGGAATTAAGACCTATAGATAACAAAAAGTCAATAATTCTATATATTTTAGAAATATTAAAAGAATATTCTGACAGTGAACACCCTATATTGCAGTCGGAAATAAAAAAGATATTGGAAGAAGATTTTGATATTATTTGCGACAGAAAAACAATAGCAAACAATATAGAATGCTTAAATGATATGGGGTATTTTATTTCACACAAAGAAAGAATCAAAGGTGAAAAATCTGGTTATTATTATGATAACAGAGCATTTGATGATTCTGAATTAAGACTTTTAATTGATAGTATTTTATATTCAAAACACATATCCACAAAAGTTGGCAATAAAATGATTGAGAATATAAAACAACTAGGTAGCATTTATTTTAGAAAAAGTGTTGCAAATATTATAAACAAAGATAAAACATATAGGCCACAATCGCCTGAGTTGTTTACTAATATCAGTATTTTAAATGAAGCAATAGAAGATAAGAAACAAGTTTCATTTAATGTTATAAATTATGGTATTGATAAAAAACTTCATATTGTTGGTGAAAAATTAACAGTTAGTCCATATAAACTGGTTTATAAACAAGGTTTGTATTTTTTAATTTACAATATTGACAACAATGAGTTTATAAATCAAATAAGAGCAGATAGAATTTCAAATGTTGTTAAAACAGAAATTGATGCAAAGCCAATTAAAAAAACAATTTTAAAAGATGAAAATCTTACAAAGTGCCTAGAAGCCAGTCCCGAGTTTATAAACGGTAAATTTTCAAGAAATTTAATTAAAATAGACAAAGACTTGCTTGCACTTGTTATTGATGAATTTGGCGATGATGTTTCAATAAGTACATCATCTAAAAAATATCAATTAAAAGCAAATGAAATATTGGTATATGTAAATTGTTCATTGGTTGACATTTATTCTTTTATTTTTAGGCACAATACCAAAATGGAAGTGTTAGAACCTCAACAAATTAGAACAACAATCAAGAATAAATGTAAAAGTTTTGTTAATTTTTATAGTTCAACTAATGAAGATAAATATAGTAATGAATTAAGCAAATTTAGAGGTGTTATTCTTTTTGAAGATAATAAACTATTGAATGATAATAATAAGCAAAACAAAATACTAGACTTGTCATATATTGACATTTCAAAAGAAAATTCATACAAAACAATTGATGCAGAAAAAATAAACGCAATTATTCTTCAAAATAACAATATTACAGATTTTAATTTTATTGAAAGATATAAAGATATCCATTACTTAAAAATAACAAATAATAGTATAGAACACTTGCAATTTTTTAACAAACTAAAACAACTTCAAAAATTGGATTTAAGATATACAAACATTTCAAAAATAGACTTTATTAAAAACTATAAAGACCTAAGAGCAATGTGCCTTTGCAAAAATGAAAAAGTGCAAGATTATTCGGCAATTTATGAATGTAAATCTTTGGAAGTTTTGTCAATATCAAATTTTGAAACAAGACTCCTTGATGTTAATAAATTAAAAAGAATAAATCCAAATATTTCAATTTATATTGGGGAAGAAGAGAGATTTGATAACATTACAGATATAAATTACCCCATTAATCTTGATTATAAATTAAATAAAAACAACTCCGTTGTTGAATTAATCAAAACGGTTTTTGACATCAAACTTGACTTGTTTTTTAA
>CASFHZ010000003.1 GCA_949294585.1 uncultured Christensenella sp.
GAATTTCAAAATGTCCTCCCAAATTAGTATATGATTTAATGTTAATAGTGTTTTACATAAAAAATATAAGATTTTAGTCTAAAATTTTTAGAGTTAATATAAAAAAGGAACTTTACTTTTATGTGTAGAGTTCCTTTTTAATTTTTGATAGTTTCAAAAGGTTTTAACCTTTATCTTTTCTTTTTAGTGTTATTTTTCATCTTTTATTACTTTAATATGAACTGCAGTTAATTGTGATTCATCAACTTCTGATGGTGCACCCATTAAAACATCTTGTGCTTTTTTATTCATAGGAAAAGCAATAACTTCTCTTATGCTTTCATCACCTGTTATAAGCATAACCATTCTATCAACACCTGGAGCAATTCCTGCGTGAGGTGGTGCACCATAGCAAAATGCGTTATACATTGCAGGGAATTTTGCTTTTACATCGCTTTCCTTTAAACCTACAATTTCAAATGCTTTAACCATAATTTCTGGGTCGTGATTTCTTACCGCGCCCGATGATAATTCAATTCCGTTACAAACCAAGTCATATTGGTATGCTTTAACAGAAAGTGCATAGTTTATATCTTTTTCTGCCTTGTTTAATGCTTCAATTCCGCCTTGTGGCATAGAGAATGGATTGTGACAAAACTCAAGTTTTCCAGATTCTTTGCCTATTTCATACATAGGGAAATCAACTATCCAACAAAATTCATAGCATTCTTTGTGCATATGTCCATCAATTGAACTGCCAAGCATTTTAATCAAAACACCTGCTGTTTTTAATGCAATATCTTTTTCACCACAAGCAATTGCAACAAGAGTGTTTGGAATAAGGTTACATTGTTTTGTTAACTCTTCATAAACTTGTTGAACAAATTTTGAAACACCACCAACAAATTGTCCGTTTTCATCAACTTTGAACCAAAAAGGTTTATTCCCTGTTTGAACTTCAACATCAGCAACAACTTTATCTATATATTTTCGTGTTTCGTGGAATTTATCAACAACAACTGCTTTAACATAGCCACTTTTAAAAGGTTCAAAATCAATATCTTTAACAATTGGTGTTATGTCTTTAATTGTTAAATCAATTCTTAAATCTGGTTTATCCGAACCATAAATTTCCATAGCATCATTATATGGTATTCTTCTAAATGGTGCTTTTGAAGCAGTTTTATACAGTCCAAACTTTTCAAAAACAGGAGGAATAACAGATTCAATCACTTCAAAAACATCTTCTTGACCTGCAAAAGCCATTTCCATATCAAGTTGATAAAATTCCCCTGGAGAACGGTCTGCCCTTGCATCTTCATCTCTAAAACAAGGTGCAATTTGAAAATACTTATCAAATCCCGAAGTCATTAAAAGTTGTTTAAATTGTTGAGGTGCCTGAGGAAGTGCATAAAATTTGCCCGGATAATTTCTTGATGGAACAAGATAATCTCTTGCACCTTCTGGTGAAGAACTTGTTAAAATTGGAGTTGTTATTTCCAAGAAACCTTTGTTTATCATTCTATTTCTAAGTTCATTTATAACCTTTGACCTTATAACAATTTTTTCTTTAACTTTTGGATTTCTTAAATCAAGATATCTATATTTTAATCTTAAATTTTCATCTGAATCTTTTGAATAATTAATTTCAAAAGGCAAACTGTTATAAATGCATTTGCCCAAAACTTCAAGCTTTTCACATACAACTTCAATATCACCTGTTGGCAAATTTTTATTTTTTGATGACCTCTCTCGAACTGTTCCCTCAACATATATTGTTGATTCACAATTAATTGTATCAACAACTTTAATTAAGTCTTCAGAATCTACAACAATTTGTGTTATACCATAAAAATCTCTTAAAACAAGAAATTCAAGGTTTTTACTAACTCTTCTAACATTTTCAAGCCAACCTGCAAGTTTTACTTTTTCATTTACATTTTTAATTCTTAATTCATTTAGGTTATGTGTTCTTTTTTGCATATTTTCTTCCTTTTTTCCATACAAATTTAGCACATTAAAAATAATAAGTCAACAAACTTGCAAACAAAAGAAAACTATATATTAAGGTTATTAATATTATCTATACAAATTAAAAGTACATATTTTTACAATATGTATATTTTACTAACACAATATTTGTTTATTTTGCTTGTATAAAAAAAACATTTTTGTTATTCTCTTTATAGGGGGTAATTATGAAAAAATATATAACATTAATTGTTTTCACTTTTATGTTTGTTATGTTTGGAGGAATTTTTTATGCTTGTGGTAACAACAATCCTTCAACTTATTCTTTTAAAAGCACAAAAGAATTATATGCATTTTCAATTGTGTCAGGTATGGAACTTGCACTAAACAATGAACAAAATGCACAACTAAACCAAAGCCAAACAGAGTTTAATGAAATTGTTAATTCCGTACATTCATATTTGCCTACATTTGAAAGTTTTTTGGGAAATGACAAACTTGTTATCCCAACAGAAACAACTTCTGATAATGCATCATATTCAAAAATGCTATCTGTGAATTATAATGACACATTTGGAAATAATCACATTTATAAAATATACTACAACGAATATATACCGTCTCAAAATAATAGACCTTTTGATGATGATGACGATGATGAAATTGAAACAGTTTTAAATGGAGAAGTTGTTTATAATGACACAACTTATACAATGTCTGGAAAGAAAGAAGTTGAACAAGGCGAATTTGAAATATATTTTGAAATTAATATAAGTGCAAATGAAAAAATAATAATAGAACAAGAACAAGAAAATAATGAACAAGAGTTTACATATTCGCTTTACAATGAAAATAAATTAATTTATTCAAACTCTTTTGAATTTAAAATGGAAAATGGAATGATTGAATTTGAAACAGAATACGAAACACAAAACCAACAATTAGAACTTGAAATTAAACAAATTGAAAAAAACAATCCTAATTTGTTTAATATTGAATACGAAAATAATAATCAAAAAATAAGAATTAAAGTGGAAAAAATTGAAGAAAATAACACAGTAAAATATGTTTATTCAAACAATAATTTTACATTAACTAAAGAAATTGCAAAATAATTAAAAAAACAACTCATTGAGTTGTTTTTTAATTTAATATCCACAACGCCACATTTAAAGTTGTTGCAATTAAAAGCCAAATTGGATATATCCACATTAAATACACATACCATTTATTTATTTTTAGTAGTTGAATTATTAATAATATTCCCAAAATTCAATTTAAAATTATAAAAATATTTCCTAAAAATAAAAGATAATAAAGTTATATCTCCAAAAAGTGATTTGGAACTAAAAAAAGGAGATGTATTAGTAGTTTCGGGAAACATTAATAAACTAGAAGCAATTAGTAATTTATCTAGTGAAATAATAGATGCCAATCAATCTATTCAAAACGGTTTAAATGTAGAATAACAAATTCAGTATTGACTTAACATAATATTTATTTTATAATTACACTAAGGAGATAATATATGAATATATCACAAGATGCTATGAAATTATATGAAAATTATAAAGTCCAAGCAATGCTTGAACTTGAAGGTAAAACTTCTTACAATTGGAACTTAATAAAATATCACTTGAAAAAAATTGCAATAATTTGGGCTGATTATGAAAACTACAAAAATAATCCAATTAGTTTAACTAATGTTCAAATAAAAGAATTAGATATTTGTGATTTGCTCACTTACTATATGATTGCAAAAACAATATATGATATGAATACTAATAAAGCAACAAAAGAAAAATTAGAATGCTTTATAAAAAATTTGCAAAATGAAGCACAATCATCAAGTTATGATAAAAAATGTGTATTTGCAAAAAATGTTAAAGATTATGAAACTGCTCTTAATTTTGTGTTAAATTTCTATGTTGAACCAATATATATTAAATATTGTTTTTTCCAACATTGGGAAGATGTTAATTTGGGTTTAATTAATAACTTAGATCTTAAAGAATGCATATTTTTTGAAAAAAATATAAGAAGCGTTCACTGTTTTGGATATAAATTAAGAAATGAGTTAAGTGAAGAAAAAACACTTTAAAACAAAAAAGTATAAATTAAAATTTTAATTTATACTTTTTTTTACTTTCATTAAACAATTTTAAAATATTTTAATTTTACACATCTATTTACTAATTTATTCATTTTAATATCAATAAAAAATGCAAAGAATTTCTTTGCATTTTTTATTATTCAACTTCAACAGGAATTAATTGTCTATATTGTTTTAATCCAGTTCCTGCTGGGATTAATTTACCAATAATAACATTTTCCTTTAAACCAATTAAATGATCAACTTTTCCTTTAACAGCTGCATCTGTTAAAACTCTTGATGTTTGTTCGAATGATGCTGCTGACAAGAAACTATCAGTTGCAAGAGATGCTTTTGTTAATCCTAACAATATTCTCTTTGCTGTTGCAGGCACTCCACCTTCTGACAAAACTCTTTCGTTTTCATCTTCATATGTGAACACATCAACAATTTCTCCAGGAAGTAATGTTGTATCACCTGCATTTTCGATTTTTACTTTTTTAAGCATTTGTCGAATAATTATTTCTATATGTTTATCATTAATAGGAACATCTTGTGCTTTGTAAACAGAAATAACTTCACTAAGCAAATAATCTTGAACACCTTTAAGTCCTTTTGTTCTTAAAAGGTCTGTTGGGTTAATTGAACCTTCTGTAAGTTGTGTTCCTGGTTCAATTTTGTCACCTGTTTTTACTTTTAAGTAAACAGGTTTTTTAACTTCATAAACAGCTTCTTCATCGCTATTTTTTACTGATATTATATAAAGTTTTGGTTCTTCTTTAACTGTAACAACACCAGATATTTCACTAAGCCTTGCTTCACCTTTTGGTCTTCTTGCTTCCAAAAGTTCGTCAACACGAGGCAAACCTTTTGTGATATCGGCAGCAACTGCGGCACCACCTGTGTGGAATGTTCTCATTGTAAGCTGTGTTCCAGGTTCACCAATACTTTGTGCAGCAATAATACCAACTGCTTCACCAACAGAGACTTTATCAAGCCCTGCCATATTTTGTCCATAACATTTTGCACAAACTCCGTGTCTTGAACGGCAAGTTAATAATGTTCTGATTTGTACTTTTTCTATTCCTGCATCTTCAATTTCTTTTGCTTTATCTTTGCTAATCATTGTGTTTGCAGGAACAATTACTTCTTTTGTTGTTGGATTTATAACATCTTCAACTGTAAATCTTCCTGAAATTCTATCAGCAAGCGATTCAAGAACTGCTTTGTCTTGTTTTAGTGCACTAACATAAACACCTTTAACTTTTTCTCCAAGTGTTTCAAAACAATCTTCTTCTGTTACAACAACATCTTGGCTTATGTCAACAAGTCTTCTTGTTAAGTAACCAGAATCGGCTGTTTTTAAAGCTGTATCTGCAAGACCTTTACGTCCACCACGAGATGACAAGAAGTATTCAAGTGGTGTAAGTCCACTACGGAATGATGATTTTACAGGAATATCAACCTTTTGTCCTGATGCGTTTGCCATAATTCCTCTCATTCCAGAAATACCATTAAGCTGAACGTTATTACCACGGGCACCAGAAATAACCATCATTTTTAATGGGTTATAATCATCAAGGTGTTCAATTACCGCTTCTTGAACTTTTGTAGTTGCTTCAAACCAAGTTTCTATATTAGATGTTAATTTTTCATCAAGTGTAACAAGCCCACGAGCAAGCAATTTTTCATTTTCAAGAACTTTTTTATTTGCCTCTTCCAAAATTTCCTTTTTCTTTGGTGGTTCTTCCATATCGTAAACATTAATTGTTAAAGATGCAATTGTTGAATACTTGTATCCAAGTTCCTTAAATCTATCAACCATCTTAGAACACTCAGTAGTTCCCAATTTTTCAAAACAAGCAACTGTAATTTTTTTCAAGTCTGCCTTCATTACTGGATAGTTAATTTCCAAATCACAATAATCTTCAGGTTTTTCTCTTTTGCAGAACCCTAAATTTTGTGGAACAGCTTGATTAAAGATTATTCTACCAACAGTTGTTGTAAATCTTTTACTATATTTAACACCATCGACAACCGTTGTTCTTCTTAAAATTATTTCTGCTTGAATGTCTATTGATTTTGTTTGATATGCAATAATTGCTTCTTCTTCACTAGTGAACATACTACCTTCACCTTTAACACCTTTTTTGGATTGTGTTAAATAGTAACAACCAATAACAATATCAAGTCCAGGTGTGATAATAGGTGAACCATCAGATAATTTTAATATATTATTTGAAGCGAGCATTAATGTTCTTGCTTCTGTTCTTGCATCAATACTTAGTGGTACGTGTACAGGCATTTGGTCACCATCGAAGTCGGCATTAAATCCTGTACAAACAGAAGGGTGAAGTCTTATTGCTCTACCTTCAACCAAAACAGGTTCAAATGCTTGAATACTAAGTCTATGCAATGTAGGAGCACGGTTCAAGAGCACTGGGTGATCCTTAATTACTTCGCTAAGTACGTCCCAAACAACAGGTTTTTCTCTTTCAATTAATCTTTTTGCACTTTTAATATTGTTTGATTCATTAAGTTCAACCAATCTTTTTATAATAAATGGTTTAAACAATTCAAGTGCCATTTCTTTTGGCAAACCACATTGATACATTTTTAAACTTGGGCCAACAGCAATAACTGAACGACCAGAATAGTCAACACGTTTACCAAGTAAGTTTTGTCTGAATCTACCTTGTTTTCCTGTTAAAATTGCAGTTAAAGATTTCAAATCTTTTTGTTTTGCACCTTGAACAGCTTTTCCTCTTTTTCCATTATCTATAAGAGCATCGACAGCTTCTTGGAGCATTCTTTTTTCGTTTCTTATAATAACATCAGGAGCACCAAGTTCCATTAATTTTTTAAGTCTGTTATTTCTGTTGATTACTCTTCTATACAAGTCGTTTAAATCACTTGTTGCAAATCTGCCACCATCAAGTTGAACCATTGGTCTAAGTTCTGGTGGAAGAACAGGAAGAACATCAAGCACCATCCATTGTGGTTTGTTTCCACTTGTTAAAAATGCTTCAATAACACCCAATTTTTTAATGGCTTTTAATCTCTTTTGTCCCTTTGCAGTTTGAAGAATTTCTTTTAGTTCTTCGCTTTCTTTTTTAAGGTCAACTTCGCTTAACAAACGCTTAATTGCATCAGCACCCATTCCTGCAACAAAAGAATTTGGTCCATATGTTTCTTGGGCTTCACGATATTCTTTATCTGATATTATTTGTTTATAGGTAAAATTTGTATTTTTTGGATCAAGAACTATCCAATTTACATAGTAAACAACTTGTTCAAGAGCTTTTGGTGTTATGTCAAGAACTGTTCCTATTCTTGAAGGAACACTTCTTAAGAACCATATGTGAGTAACAGGAGCAGCAAGTTCAATATGTCCCATTCTTTCACGACGAACTTTTGAACGAGTTACTTCAACTCCACATTTGTCACAAACAACACCTTTGTATCTAATTCTTTTATATTTACCACAACTACATTCCCAGTCTTTTCTTGGTCCAAAAATCTTTTCACAAAACAAACCATCTTTTTCTGGTTTTTGAGTTCTGTAATTGATTGTTTCAGGTTTTGTAACTTCACCATAAGACCATTCTCTTATTTTTTCTGGTGATGCAATTCCTATTTTTATAGAATCAAAGTTATTAAGTTCAAACATTATTTATTTCTCCTAATTTTTCTTTGTTATGGTTATTGATATAAACAACTATTAATCATTAAAGTCATCAAACTCATCAAACAAGTTATCAACATCAATATTGTTTTCATTATTCAAATCTTCTTGTGTAATAACATCACTGTGTTCTGCATTGTTGTTATCAAAATCAATACTTACATCTTTAAGTTCTTCTTCAACTTCGTGACCAAGGTTTGGAGTATCCAAATCATCATTAGATAGTTCTTGAATTGATATTTCAGTGTTGTCCTCAGTTAATATTTTTACATCAAGTCCAAGTGATTGCAATTCTTTAATTAAAACTTTGAAGCTTTCTGGAATTCCAGGTTCTGCAATTGGTTGACCTTTAACAATTGCTTCATATGTTTTTGTTCTTCCAACAATATCATCAGATTTAACTGTTAATATTTCTTGAAGTATTGAAGATGCACCATATGCTTCAAGAGCCCAAACTTCCATTTCACCAAATCTTTGTCCACCAGACATTGCCTTACCACCAAGTGGTTGTTGTGTAACAAGAGAGTATGGTCCAGTTGAACGAGCGTGCATTTTTGAATCAACCATATGGTCAAGTTTTAACATATACTTGTAACCAACAGTTGCAGGGTGATCAAATGGTTCACCAGTTCTTCCATCATATAGTTGAATTTTTCCATCAGCTGGGAAATTGTTTGCAATAAGAAGTTGTTTAATTGAATCGGCATTAGCACCGTCAAAAACTGGTGTTGCAACTTTCCAACCCAATGTTCCTGCAACAAGTCCAAGGTGAACTTCAAGAACCTGACCAACGTTCATACGAGATGGAATACCTAGTGGGTTAAGAACAATGTCAAGTGGTTGACCGTTTGCCATAAATGGCATATCTGCTTCTGGCAATACTCTTGAAACAACACCTTTGTTTCCGTGACGACCAGACATTTTATCACCAACAGAGAGTTTTCTTCTTTGTGCAACATACACTTTAACAAGCATATTAACACCAGCATCTAACTCATCTTTATTTTTTCTTGAGAACACTTCAACATTAACAACAACACCACCTCTACCATTTTTAACTCTTAGTGATGTGTCCCTAACTTCTCTTGCCTTATCACCAAATATTGCACGAAGCAATCTTTCTTCTGGTGTTAGGTCTGTTTCGCCTTTTGGTGTAACTTTACCAACCAAAATATCTCCTGCTCTAACCTCTGTTCCAACACGAACAATACCTCTTTCATCAAGGTTTTTAAGAGCTTCTTCACCAAGGTTAGGAATATCTCTTGTTATTTCTTCATCGCCTAGTTTTGTTGAACGACAAGGCATTTCTTCAACTTTTAGTGTTATAGATGTGTAAACATCTTCCTTTACTATTCTTTCACTAATCAAAATAGCGTCTTCGTAGTTGTATCCTTCCCAGTTCATATAACCAACAAGAACATTTTTACCAAGAGCAAGTTCTCCGTTTT
Organism: uncultured Christensenella sp.; assembly: GCA_949294585.1. Lineage (GTDB taxonomy): Bacteria > Bacillota > Clostridia > Christensenellales > UBA1242 > UBA5893. Next base: position 9,176 of record CASFHZ010000003.1, read on the forward strand.
GTGTTGTGTAGCCGTCTGCTAACAAATCGCCAACTTTAACTCTTTGACCTTTAACGCAGTTTGGTTTTTGGTTGTTACAAGTGTCTGCATTTGTCTTTTTAAATTTAATTAATTTATAAACATCTTCTTCACCGTTATCGGTTAGAACTTTAATGTAGTCACCACTAACATATGTTACAGTACCTTCTCTTTTTGCAGTAATCATATCACCACAATCTTGAGCAACAGGTCTTTCCATTCCAGTTCCAACAATTGGAGCTTCTGGTCTTAAAATAGGAACAGCCTGACGTTGCATATTTGAACCCATAAGTGCACGGGCAGAGTCATCGTTTCCAAGGAAAGGAATTAATGCAGTTGCTGCAGAAATAAATTGTCTTGGAGAAACATCAACCAAATCAACCATTGATTTTGGAACTTCAACAATTGCATTTCTATATCTGCAAAGAACACGGTCGTTTACAAATCTGTTGTTTTCATCAAGAGGTTCAACTGCTTGTGCAATATAGCAATTGTCTTCTGCATCAGCCATATAATACTCGTATGAGTTAGAAACAACTCCTGTTTGTTTGTCAACTTTTTTATATGGTGTTTCCATAAAACCATATTCGTTTATTTTTGCATAAGATGCAAGTGTGTTAATAAGACCAATACTTTGACCTTCTGGTGTTTCGATAGCACATATTCTGCCATAGTGTGTGTAGTGAATATCACGAACTTCAGCAGATGCTCTTTCCTTCTTTACACCTCCAGGACCAACAGCAGAGAATTTTCTCTTTTGTGTTAAACCACTAAGTGAGTTAATTTGGTCCATAAGTTGAGAAAGTTGAGATTGAGCAATAAAATCTTTTAATGATTTATTAACAGGTCTTGGATTTACAATTTGTGTTGGTGTAACTTCGCTTAGTTCTTTACCTTGCAAAGTTTCTTTTATGTTTGCACCAAGTTTTTTAACACCTGCTCTAAATGCATTTCCAATAAGTTCTCCAACAGAAGCAACCCTTTTGTTTGACAAGTGGTCGATGTTATCAACATCTCCAATTCCCTCAATTAAATCAAGATAATAACTTATTGTTGCCAAAATGTCGTCCATTGTTAATGTTGTTATCATTAACTCTTTTGCATTTGCTTTAATTGCTTCCAAACGCTTTTCTTTTGTTTTGTTTTCTTTAAGTATTTGTACAAATTTTGGATAGTAAACATCTTCAAGAATACCCAATTCTTTTTCATCGCAAGGGAAAACTTTGCTTAATTTAACACGATTGTTTCCTCTAATTAAGTGATGTCTTCCGTTAAGTTCAACATAAACTTCGTTAATTCCACTGTCTTGAATTTGTCTTGCAACTTCAGCACCAATTGTTTCGCCTGCTTTAACAACAACTTCATCATCAATAACAATGTTTTGAGCACTCTTTAACCCTGTTATTCTTGTTGCAATTGAAAGTTTTTTGTTCATTTTGTATCTACCAACACGATTAATGTTGTAGTATGCATCTGTGAAGAATAACAAATTAATGTAATTTCTTGTGCTTTCAGCAGAAGGAACATCGGCAGGTCTTGTTTTTCTTGCAAGTTCAATTAATGCTTCATCTTGAGTTGTTTGAGGTTCTTTTTCAATGACTTGCTTAATTAATCTGTGGCCACCAAACATATTGATTATTTCATCATTTGTGTAACCAAAGCACTTTAAGAAAATGCCAAGTGTTATTTTGTAACTTCTATCAAGAACAATTTTTAGAACTTCATTTGCACCTTGTTCTATTTCCACCCACATACCGTGATTTGGATAGATTTGACCTCTTAGTGTGGAATTGTCATCTTTATCTCTTGTGAAATAAACACTTGGAGAACGGGTAACTTGACTTACAACAACTCTTTCAATTCCATTAAATATAAAAGAACCTTGGTCTGTCATAAGTGGAATATCTCCAAGATAAACTTCTTGGTCAATTGCTTCACCACTATCTTCAATAACAAGTCTTGTTTTTACTTTTAATGGGAAAGAATATGACAAACCTCTTCTTATGCATTCTCTTATGTCATATTTTGGTTTTTCTGTCATATCAACATCAAGAAAATATAACTTTGCCTTACCACTATAATCGGTGATAGGTGAAAGTTCTTGCAAGATTTCATAAATACCCTTGTTCAAAAATTCATCATATGCCTTTTTTTGAATGTCAAGCAAGTTAGGCATTTCTGCTATTTCGTCTAGTTTTGCGAAAGAATATCTTTCGTTTTTACCACATTTAATTTTTTTAAGTGCTGGCATTGATTGTTGCATAGTTTTATCCATCTCCTTAAATTAGATTTAAAGAAGCACATACTTCTTTTTAACAATTTGCTAATTGTTCTCATAACGCAAAAATAACAAGCAAAATTTACACAGAACTTCCCCGTGTTTTATGCTTGTATTTTACAATATTAAATTAGAATATTTGAATTTTAATCACTATTTGAACAATATTCCTTGAGAAAGTATATATTTTTAAATTAAATTTGTCAACATAATTACCAAAAATATTTTGTATTTTTTTATAATTTTTGACCAAAAACACAATATGTAAACATAAATATATTCACTAAATTAACATTTTATTATATAAAACAAAAAACGAGAGGAACTTATTCCCCTCGTCATTAGTGTTAGGACCAAATAAAATTAGACTGCCGAAAAACAAGTGAGGCGAGGCTCGTAAAATACCCAAAAGCAGGAGTTTAGTTACCTAAATGACTGTTTTTGGGTGTTTTACAGTAAACAAAGCAAGAAAAAATTTTCTAATTTTTTCGGTCACGCCGTTTTTCGACAGTCTAACGAGGGGAATTTATTCTCCCTCGCTTTCTTTCTAATTTGTCATAACTACCCCTTGTGTTTGAACATTGATATATCCATAACATTTATCTGGAGTTTGACTATTGAATGAGAATGCTTTGCCATTTATTAAAATGTCATAGTTTAAGTTGTCATCAAAATTAATATTTTCGGTGTTTAAACCTTTATAATTTAACCAACTTAAATATGTGTTAAATTCTTTTGCAATACCATTATCATCTAAGCCATTTCTCAAATTAGAAATTGTTAAATTAATATTTGTGTAGATATCAATTTTGTTTGTGCTTTGTGAACTTGAAAGTGTAATTTTGCTTGCCCAATAAGAACTTGAAGCAACATTTTCGTATCCACCAATTAGTCCACCAGCCCAAACATTGTAATTTATACTATCAGCATCAATTCCACTTGTGCCATAAACACTTATAGTTTTTGATGTTAAATTTGTGTATAGTTTGATATCCTTAAAACTTAATTTGTTGTTTTCCAATGCTTCGCCGTCAGTGTTGTAGCCACTTATAACACCAATTAAACCACCAACATAAACATCAATCGTTGAAGTGTCGGTTGCTGGTTTATTTAATTGCAATGTTACATAACTATCAGTTGAACCAACGATTATGTTTGACATTATCACATTAACATTTGCAGTTTGATTTGCAACAAGTTCTCCAACAACTGCACCAACTGCTTGTCTTGCTTGAACATCGCCATAAACATAGCAATTTTCAAATGTTGCACTTTGAAGAACTTTTCCTGCAATACCTCCAACAACTTTAACTGTTAGTGATTTATCAACAACAACATTTTCATATATAGTGCAATTGCTTATTGTTCCATTTCTTACTATTCCTGCAATTCCACCAATTGCAATAGGTATTCTTGGCTCTAGTTTAAACAGGTCATAACCTTCAACATCTTCACCTTGTTCAACTACCACATTTGTCAATTTACCTCTTACATCACCTGCAATTAAACCACCATATGCACTTGCTCTTACAAAGTTTTTGTCTGAGTAGATTGGCATTAATGTTATGTCGCTAACTTCAACATTTCTTCCAATTCCACCAAACATTAAACCACTAACCATTCCTATTGAAGCAACTTCGCTATTTATGCTAACTCTTTGTAATTTGCCTTGTCCTCCAACATAGCCAATAACTCCACCAGAATATGCAACCTTGCTGTTGTCACCACCAATTTCTTCATATAAAATTTCGTTTTGTGCACTTTCCGATGTCCAGTCACTGCCCATATATGTTAAGTATGCATTTGCAGAAGCAGAAGATGATATGTTTTGAATGTCAAATGCTGAATTTGTTATTCCAAACACACCTCCAACAATATCTCTACCCAAAATTACAATTCCATCACTGTTTTGTGAGTATCCATCAACTGTTATGTTGTAAACATATGCTCTTTGAACCGTTCCCGCAACTGTACCAACATTATATGCATTAGGCAAGTTGATGTATTTTGGTACAAAAGTTAGGTTTTGAATTGTTGCATATGTGCTAGAATTTCCTATTTGAGCAAAGAAGCCACCACTGTATAAACTTTCATTTGTGTTTATTGAAAATCCAGAAATTTTAAGCCCATTTCCCTCAATATATCCTGTTATTACAGTTCTATACAAATTGCTAACAACAACACCTTCACTTGAATAATCAATATCTCTAACAATTCTATAATTTAAAGAGTTCTCATCTTTGTATGAACCATTAATTATTTCTGCTTCTAGTTGTGTTGCCGAATATATAATAATTGGGTTATATATTGAACCTTCGCTTGCGTATATGCTTTCAATTGGTTTATAGGTATAAATAATTTCTCCTGTTTCTTCGTTTACATTTGATGTGTCAATTTCAACTTTGCTATAAGCCAACAAATTTGCAGAAACAAGTTGAGGTCTGTTTGCAACAAATTGTTGCACTGTGCCGTTATATACATAACTTTCACAAGCAATATATTTGCTGTATTCAAATTCTGATGGGTTTATTGTATCTGAAACATTATAGGTTTTTGAATCATTATCTGTTGGATAGAACCACACACCTTTGTTTTTATCACCGTTTGTGTTAATGATAAACTCAGAGAAAAGTTTTTCGTTTTGTATTATGTTATTTTCAACAACATATCCCGTTGCAAACTCTGCAAGAGTTGTTGCCCTAAGCACATCACTGCTTAAATTATCATTTGATTGATTTATGTTAACATTAAAGTTTGTATCTTTTAAGAAATAACAGTGTTCAATTATTGCATCAGTTGAATTTGTTATAAAGAATGGATAGTTTTCTGTGTCTTTATCACCAAGTTTTGATGTTGTGTAACACCTTGAAATTTGTCCATCATTAATGCACACAAATCCTGAGTTTCTTGAAGATGAAATAACAGGAATATTTGCATAACTATCGCTTATTTCGCCCGAATTGCTATATGCGAATGCACCTGCAATTGAAGATGCCCTAACAATGTAATCACCATCATCGGCATACATATAAATAACACCTTCACTATATTTACCTTCTATGTAACTTAAAATAATTTTACCATTATTTATTGTTACAAATCCACCCGTTGAGTTATTTACATTTGTACTTGAATTTCTTATTAAACTATTTGTTACATAACTGCTTGAAACGTGTCCGTTGTTAACTGCCACAAATCCTGCAAGGTTGGCTCCCGAGGACTCTATTTTTACACTAACTCTACAATTTGTTATATATCCATTATTTGTTCCAACAAAACCAGAAACATATGATGTGTTTGTTGCTGAAATTGAAGCAGAGTTTGTAACTTTTAGAGCAGTGTTAAGATTTGACATTGTAACCATACAGTTTGTTATGGTTCCGTTATTTTGTGCTGTTAAAAGTCCAAATATCAATGGTGATGTTGATGTTAAATTGTTAAATTCCATCATCACAGTGCCATTGCCTTGAATGTCTATTATTAAATTTTCTATGACTGTATCTTGATAAATTTGTTTAAACAAGCCAAATTGATTTACATTTTGATAATTTCCATAATTACCTGTAAAAATAATTTTATTATTGTTTCCATCAAGTTTTTTAATGTCAACATCAATTGGATTAAAGTTTGATGGAATAACTATATCGTCCATAAGAACATAGTAATTTCCAGCACTCATATTAAGCAAATCTTCTAGGTCGTAAATAGGGAATGCCGATTCTTCTGATGTTCTTTGATTAACAACAACATTAAATTCTTTTATTTTTGTAATATCAACATCTTCATATTGTTCATTTACAACTTTAATGTATCCACCACTGTATTGCAATGTTGCAGAAATACCAAATTGGAATAGGTTTTCTCCAACATAGTTTGGAATAACCTCAAAGTTTTCCTTTATTGTTACATACTGATTATCCAAAGTTGTTGTGCTAGTTAAAAATTCGTATGTATCAGAAACTTTATAATAGAATGTTGCATTTTCCTTTAAACTTTGTTTAAGTTGTTCAACTGCATTTTGTGCATTGCTTGAGTGTTCAATTTCAAGTTTATCAATCATATAATCTCTTATATCAACTGCATTTTTAACACTTAAAACCAAGTTGTTATCGCTAAACAATTCTTTAATATCCAAACTTTCCAAAACATATTCAACAACTGTACAAACAATAAATTTCTTTGAACTTTCAACTGTTTGTCCATTTACAACTCTTCTTCCATAATATGTAATTGTGAAATCAACACCTTCTTGGTTTGATATATAGTTAATAGAATCAGAAATTTGCAAGTAGTATATTCCATTTTCTTTTGTTATTGTTCCATAAGGTGAATTGCATTCTATTACAATTTCATTTTCGTTGTATCCAACAGAAGAAACATTTAATGCATATGAATAACCTCTTGCAACATAATAACTTTTTGATGTTGATGTTTCATCTTTTGCTTCTTTGTTTGAAATACTAACATCAATTGTTTTATTAATTGCAATAGTCAACACTTTTTGTTGTTGGGAATAAACAATTTCACCGTTTTCATTATAGAAATTAATGTTAAGAGTAACAGAATCGCCTTCAACAACATTTGTTGCCAATCTGTATAATACTTTTAAATCTCCACCTTTTATTGAAGATTTCAAAACCCTAATTCCATTTGCTGTGAAATAGCCTTCTGATGAAACTATTGCTTGATCGGCGTTTTGATATTCTTGCAACAAACCAAATAAAACAATTTTTCCACTTTGAATATTTGAGTCTGCGTTTGTTATTTCAATATATGAATAGTCTGCAAATTCTGGCATTACAACCGTTCTTAAAATATTGACTTCTCCAGCAGTTATTGTATCTGTTTCTTGCATTGTGTAACTTGTGTTATAAATAACATTTCCCTCTGGTGTTGAACCAATAACAATATTTTCATTGTCTGCGAACGAATAGTTTTTAACAATTACACTTGTTAATGGTTGAGATAGATAATTTACATTAAGAACTTTTATTGCCATTCCATCTGAACCACTGAAAATAAACTGATATTCGCCTGTTCTAATTCTATTATCTGTATTCATTGATATTACATAATCAATATAATATTTGTTACTTTCACCACTCACTAAACTTGCATTGCTTTTTGTGATGTTAAAATAGTATTGAATTGTACTATTATCGGTTATGTATTCACCTGTTTCTTTGTAACTTACATACAAACTTAAAACATCGTTTACATCATCAGTGTAGTATTCCACTCTCAACTTGATTGTGTCACTTGGAACAACTGTTACATTTATTTTATCCAATGAAATTGAATAAATGCCTTGTGTGTATTTCATAGTTAATTCAAAGTTGGATTGGTCTTTTTCTGTAACAAAAACATAATCGCCATTAACTTTTGTCAAATATCTTTTGTCATTTTCTGCAACATTTAAGTATATATAGTATTCTATTTTTTCTTGTTCTGAATTTGAACTTCCATTTCCTGTTAAAATTATTGAACTTCCAGATTGTGTAATTTTTACATAGTCATTTCCAACAATTTCCAACTTAACATTTTGGTTTTCAACTGTTTCAATTATTGTATTTCCTGCACTAAATTCGCTTTGGAATTTTGGATAAACACTAAATGAATTTCTGTTGGATAAACTAATTACATCTGTTTGTAGAATTGATGTGCCAATTCTGTCTGGAGTTGTGTAGAGTTCCAATCCTGAAATGTAATTTGTAACAATAACTCTTAATGTTATTTTATCATCATAGTTTAAAAGTGAAGTTATTGTTATTTCAACATAACCTGTTGAGTTTAAAACAAGTTGTCCTTGTGCAGATATTGATATAACTGATGTTGCACTAGATTGCATACTAACTTCAACATTGTCATCAAAAATGTCACTTGGCAAATTTTGAGTGTTGTATTTTTCAATGTATGTTTGTTTTGTTGAATCAACTGCCTTATAGTACATTAAAACAATAGTTTTGTTTGGATATTTTTCAATATTAAACAAAGAGTCTAGTGTTTGAATATTACTTCCGTTGTCGAATTGTTTTCCAGTATAAGACAAACCACCTTCTTTTGTTTCAATTTGAACAATATCTCCGTAGTAGTTAGCCAAATTCATTGCAGTTCCATAAGTTACAACCGTTCTTTTGAAGTATGTTTCTGCAATGTTTTCTGTGTATGTTGGAGTTGATGTGTTTTTTGCATTCAAAATTGCATCGTATTTTGTTCCAAAGTTTGAAATAATCAAAGATGCATCTTCGCCAATTTTTGTTCTTGTGTCAATTGCTTGAACTTTGTTATCTTCAATAACTCCAGCACTAACTTGACCAACTAAACCTGCAACATAATCTTTGCCTCTAACAAAAACTCGTGCAGTGTTGTTTAAAATTTTACCGTTTTCTATTGCACCAACAAGTCCACCAACATTATCTTTTGAACCGATGTCCACAATTCCAGAAACTAGCAAATTAACAATGTTTCCATTCTCGTTATATCCAACTGCTCCACCAACATACGATGCATTAATTGAGTTGTTTACAACCGTTCCATCTTGATTATACACTTCGTTATCAAGATAAACCACACAAGATGTTCCATAGTAGTTATATTTGTTTATTTCTTCATCATATCTAAATTTAACAAGTCCATTATTATATCCTGCAATACCACCAAAGTAATATGTTTCACCACCATTTGACAATTTTAGGTTAAACAATTCACCTTCTGGCATATAAACCATAAGTGTTGATGCTGGTGCATATGATTCATAATATTCGTTAATGTAACCATTTGTTGACTCCACACTTATGTTGTCAATTAATTCACCATTAACTCGCTTTTCATTATCATAATCTTTTATTTGTTCACCGGCTTGTCTTTGATTGATGTCTGTTATAATTAAACCATTGTTTTTTCCACAAACTGCACCCAAATATGTTTGATAATCACCACTTGCATAAACATCACTTGTTGAAAGTGTTATGCTTACATTTTTGATTACACCATTATTTTCACCACAAATTACACCAATATATGAGTGTTTTGTTGTTGAATCAATTTCTATGTGTCCTGATATTGTTAGGTTGCTTATCAAAGCATTTTGTGCAACTTTTGTGAACAAACCATAATATGATGAACCATCAACATCTTTTGAGAGTTTTATGTTTAAGTTTACAATTCCTCCAACATTTTCTGCATTGCCATTTATAACATTAACGCCTTTAATGCCACCTGTTAATTCTCCAAGAGGTTCAATTGCCTCATTTCCTGCATCAATAATTGAATCAAGAACATAGTACTTTGAAAGGTCAATCTTTTTAAATTCCTCCCAACTGCTTATGTGCAGAGGGTTGTTTTGCGTTCCATCACCAACTTTTACTTCTATGTCAAGTGAATAGTCATAGTTGCCATAATCATCAATGTATTTAGATGTTGGAACAATGTGAAGTATTCCACTTCCTCCACCAACTCCAGAATATTTTAATTTGATATAATCGGAGTTGTATTCAAGTTGAACAACAGAAGAACTTGTATCCAACGAAGGTTCAAACCAAACAACATAATTTTTGTTTGTTGCATTGTTTGGCATAATATAAGGATACAAAATAACCTCTTTGTTTATTGAATCAAGATAAACTTGGTCCATATAATTTTCAAGCCAAACACCATCAACTTTCACATATTCTTCAACATTAATTTGAACAGTTGAATTTAGGTGTTTACCATATTCGCTTATTATTGCCTCAATTTTAAATGAGCCACTAGGTTCACCTTGTGCATCACACACGAATTTTAGTTCATTTGGATAAAAATATCCATAGGTTATTGAACCTGATTCTGTTAAAATATACGCTTTTAAACTTTCACTCCACTCATATGAAATAGAGAAATCCCACTCAACTTGATTTGCTATTTGAATAGAATCAAGTTCTTTGCCATCAACATATAATTTGAAAGTTACTTCTGACATTAATCTATCCAAATATCCAACTGTGTTAACATCATAAACATCAACCTGGCTTGAATATTCGCCTTCCATATCTCCGGAATTTAAACCAGTAATTAAAAATGATGAAATTGGATTAAAACAAGTAACAGTAAAACTGTAATCTGTGTTGTTTACAACATCATCAACAAGTGCAAAGTTTTCTATTTTCTTTGTGTTTAATGTAACAGTAATGGTATATACATTGTCATCTGCAACAAGTGCCTTAATTCTGTTGTTGTTGCCAACTTGTATAACATCGTTGTTTTCACTAACCAATGAAAAACTGTACATATCATCATCTATTAAATCGAAATCTATGTTAGATGACACTTCAAACTCTGCATTAATACCTCTAAGTGCAACGGAGTTTAATGTTTCTTGTTCCAAAACATTTTTATATGTAACTTCTGCAACTGCATCGGAATTAACAGAAGATATATAAAGCATAAAATCACTTATGTTTAACTCTTCTTTAACAACAATTTTTATTCTTGTTGAAATTCCACTTGACAAAATTAATGTGTAATTTGCAGTGCCCACTTTTAGTGCTTTTATCTTTAATTTTGCAACATTATCTGCAACTTGACTAACTTCAACATAGCCACTGTTTAAAAAGTCTGGAATTGCTGTTATTTTGCCAATGTACGCATCAGGTTCAACAACAACAAATCCATCAAACTCAACCTCATCTCCATTTTTTAAGTAAATGGTTGAGTTTTGATATTTATCAGAATCAACATAGAAATTTGTTGCACTCTTGTGAACAACAACCTTTATTTCATTATAAACAGGCTTTTCGGTTAGTTGTGATATGCATTCAAATCTTATGCAAATATAGTCACCAACACTTGCTGGCATAACTGCTCTACCATAATAAACAACTGGTATTGACAAATTGTCAATTTCTTGTTCGTTTTGTATTTCAACACCATTGTATGTAACGCATATGTATTGTTTTATTGTTTCATAATCAACATTTGTATATGTTGTTTCAAGTGTTGAAGGGTTTGTTTTTGCAATTAAAAAACTAATTTTAATTGTATCATATGTTGCATTGCTTGGGTCAACTGACAACAAAACTTCTTTTTTTGTTGAATCAAGTTGATTGTCAAACAAATCAACAATTTCATCATATTCTTTTTGTCCGTTTATTTTTATATTTTGTGGAACTGTAAACATCTCCACTCTGTAACTTAAATCAACATAATATGCATCGTAATCTTTATAAGAAACTCTTATTATTAAGTTATCACTTGTGATATTTTTCAAATTATTGTGTTGAATATCTATAAAAATTGTATTTTCATAATCCGATGATTGATATGTTTCAATATAAAGTGCATTTTTTTCTGACAACACTTCATATTGGTAAATGGAATTTGCCTGATATGAAAATGTTAATGTCTTTTTAAACTCATTTTCATCATTTGTTAAAATTTGAATATAACTATCTGGATTTTCTTCAACTGTTTGCAACACATTGTCATCCAAACTAAGAGATGTATCAACTAAAGTTATTTTGTTTAGCACTTTAACTTGAAAATTTACATTTAAGTTTGGATTAAACACACTTGTAGCTGTTATTGTAACAACATCTGGTGAATCTTGTGTTGCCACAAATGTGTTGTTATCCAAAACATTTTCTTCATAACTAAATGTTAGTTGTTTTTGAGAAGAAATTACATTTGACATTGGATAAAAATTAAACATATCACTTGAAAATGTAATGCTTTCTCCCCTTAAAACATACAATGACAAATCAGTTTTTAACGCAAACGAATTAATTGGCTCATAAATATCAACGGGAATTAACAATGTTTTATTTCCCTGCAAGAGTGTAATAGTTAGTGTTGTGCTACCACTCATTAAAGATTTTACCTTTATTCTAAAAGTTCCATCTCCCAAGTTTTCTATTTGTGTTTTGTCTATTTGTGCAATGTTTTTATCAAAGTTAAAGTCAAAGTCAATTTGTGTTTCAAAATAGTTTTCAACAGAAATATCATAAGTTTGTTCTTCACCCAAACTTAATTCAATGCTGTCGCTTGAAAAATGGAGTGCGAATTTGCTAAAATCCTCACCACAGCCAACAAACATTACTGTGCATAATGTAATTATAAATAAATTAACCATTAATAAAAATTTTTTCATTTTCCTTTCTCCATTTTTCTTGCTTAAAACCTAATTTGCTCCAAATGTTAAGTCTATTCTAGTTCCATTAACATCATACTCACTTATAATATAACATACTTGTTCATTGTCGCTATATTGATAATTTTGATTTTGAGTAAATGTATCATTTTGACTTGGAATATATTGAACTAACACACCATCAACAGATGTAATTCTTGTAGTTAAAATTTTATTTTCATCATTATATACACCTTCTGTTGTGCTAAATTTTTGAATAATTGTATCTTTTATTGTAATTATACCATTAACAACTGCAATTTCTCTTGTTAGAGTTGTTTGAGTGTAAATTGTTGTATCATTAACAACATCACTAGTTTCAACTGTAATTGTCAATGGTTCGGTTGTTGCACTTGCTTGAACTTCTTTTCTAACAAAAATGTATTCTCTAACAACAATATCAGTTTCTGCTTTTATTGTTGCATCGTTGTATAAAAGGTACCCATTCACAACAACACCACCCAAACTGTATTCGGTGTAATCATCCAATTTTTTAACATTTAATGAACCAACAATTTCGTATCCATCAAGTGTGAAATACATTGTTTTATTGTCAACATTTATGTTTACTTTTACAGCATAACTATTGTTAAATGGCAACAACTCAACAACACTTGCTTCACAACCATTGTTTGAACTTGAATACTTAATTGTTATAAATTTACCTGTTTCATCAATTTTAAATTTAAACAAATAATCATATCCGCCATTACTTGAAACCATTTGTGTGTAGTTGTACTTAATGAATGTCTTTTCAATTGTAGCATCATATACATCTTTAACAGTGATAAATGTTGTGCCCATATTATAAACAAAACCAGAGTCTATATCAAATCTAATTGTTGTATTGCCTATTAGTTTTATTACAACACAATCAACCACACTATCAACAAGTTCTCTGTTTATGCTAGCAATTGTTGTTCCTGTTGTTATTAAGAGCGAATTAAAGAGGTCAACATCACTCTTTGTTAAAGCTCCATTTTCTTCAACAAATAAACTAAATTTTGAACTGCTCGCATCAATAACAGCTTTGTTTTCATCAAGCATATCAAATTCTTCATTGTTGCCAATTGCATTGTATTGATATAGATATACCGAATTATTTTCATTAAACAATTCCAAAACTCTAATCATTGTTAAATCAGTGTAAATTCCCACCAATTCTTTTTCATTGTCACTTGTTGAAATTGATATGTATGTTTCACCTATATCAAGTTCTTGTTTTAACTCAAATTTTGCATATCTGTTAAAACTCATACCAATTTCATCAACATTTTCAAACAGGTTCTTAATTGTTACTGTTTGTGTTTCATTTTTTATTGTGATTGAGTTAGTTGGTATATTTTCAATTATTGTATAGGTATTTTCACCTAATGTAATTGTATATTGCATTTCACTTATAACAAGTTTTCCGTTTAAGATATCAACAACAAAATAAACACTGTTATTTTTTGAATTTTCAATTCTTAATGAATTTCCTTGAACTGATATTGAATATGTGCCTTCAAGAACAAATGGCATATCATTATTTCCATAAGTAAATGTTAAATATGTGTAATTATCATTATCTGCATATTGCACACTTGCTTTGTTGCCATCTGGGCCAAAGGTTAATGTTTGAACATCGACAAGTCTAAATGTATCTTCTGTTGTTGAAGTTTTTTCAAGAATATATTGCAATATTTTTCCATCACTTGTAAATACATAAGCTTCAAAAACTTCGCTGAATAATGATGTTTCATAACTGTAATTTAATCTGTTAGAAACAACAATATAGTTTCCACTAAGCCCTTCAACAACTGCATTGTTCACAACATTTGCCTTAGCAGAATTGTTGTAACTTAAAGTAATTTCGTTTACAACTTCTTCATTTGTTTGAACTTCACTTTCATATGAAATATCAAATATAAATCTATTAGAAGTTATGCTTTCTAGTGTAATTGTGTATGTTTGTGTTGTTAATTCTTGCTTTTTGTTAATTTCTCCACTTGAATTTATTTCATAATTTATTGTTGTTAAATCAACTTTTATTTCTTCACTAAATTCATTTGTTTCAGAAATTTCGTTTAGTGGCAATAGGTCATTTGAAAATTCAATAATTGTTTCAGAAATTGGGAAGAAGAAATTATTTCTGCTTGAATTTGGACTTATTTGCTCAGATGATAAGTAATATATTTTTCCTAAATACAATGTCTTTGAATTAGATGTAATGAAAATATAATCAGTGTAATTATATAGTCCCTCTTCATTTGTTTCACAAGATATTATATAAGGTTTATATACTGCATCTAAAACATTAATTTCATTACCCTCAATTGTTTTTAAATTTACTTCAATCTTTTCAGAAGTTTCATATGATGTCAATTGAATTTTATTTTCGCCATATACAACATAAACATTTTCTATTGTTTTGTTTTCCAAATTATCAAGATTAAGTGATTTTATGTTGTTGTTATTTGTTAACTTCCAACCATTATTATCTGTTAAACCATTGAATGTAATAATATCAATGCTTGTGCTAATATCATTTTTTATACAATTAACAGTTAAACTGTAACCATTTGAATTATCAGAAGTGATATTTTTATATTCAAATGTATCTATTTTATCTTGTGAATTTACAGATATGCTTCCACCATTAGAAGAAATTTGAACATCTGTTGAATCTGTTTGAGATATTATCATATTTAGGTCAATTCTCTGACTTCCATTTGAATCAATATACAAATCAGATTCAGTTAATGGAGTAACAGTTGAAGCATTAATTCCAAGTGGATAGAAATTAGATGTTCTGTTTGCTAGTGGATAAGCCTGATATTTATACAAGTTGTATATCAAATCAGAAGATGAGTATTTAAAGCCAGTAACATATTCCATTTTTACATCGTTAACAAGGTTATAATCATTGTTGTCAATAGTTCCTGTGATTATTATCTTATAAACTCTTTCTTCATAATTATATAGATATGTTTCATCTTCTTGTGTAGAAATAGTTTCCTTTATAACAAATAACAAATACTCCTTTTGGAAGTTATACATTGTAGAAAGTTTGCCATCTACATAAGAATTTTCAATATTTTTGTTAATTTGAGCTTTAAATTCATACAAATCAATTTTTAATATGTCTGTGTAATCTGTTTTGATATTACCGTTATTATCCTTATATTTACCATAACCTTCGGTGTAAACAATTTGTTTTGAACTTGTTAGTAGTTCATTATAGTTATTATTTAGCTGATTTTCTGTTGAGATAGAAGATTCATAGTTAGGATTTGCAATAGATAGTGGTTTTGTGTTTGTTTCGCAATTTTCAATTAAGAATGCATTTGCATCAACATTATTTGCAACACAAGAAGATGCATAAGCACTATTTGGATAAACACTTCCACCAATTCCAGATAAAATGTAAACTTTTTGTCCAGAAACATTAGATTGAATTGTAACATTTGTCATTGAAACATTTTCTTCGTTAAATGTTTGAGCAAAGGCGAATAACCCTGCTGAATATGTTGCACTTTGTGGATTGCTTGTTTTTGCTGAGATTAGTGATAAACCAACATTAACTTCGTTTAAGCTTATCTTTTTATCTCCTTGATTTAAGTGTCCAACAACCCCACCAGTTTTTATGATTAAGTTATTAGATTCAACATCAATTATTCCATTGTTAACATTAACATTGCTTAAAATTAAGTCTGTTTGGTCAACATAACCAATAACTCCACCAACAACTGAATTTAATGAATTTGTTGTAGTGATTGCAAAATCACTTGTTTCAAAAGAGTCTCTAGCAATTTCAACATTAGTTAAAGTAACATCTGAATTTGCTACTTTCCCTATTATTCCACCAATAGCATTGTTTTCATTTGAAACACTTGTTGAAGAAGCTATTAACTCTATATTAATTTTTTCAATTGTTAAATTATTGATGTTTACACTGCAATTATTGCTTACATTTGCAATAACTCCACCTATGTTTGACACAGCTTTTGATATTGTTCTATTTCCAAAATTATCAACTTTATAGTCTTTATAATAGAAGTATAAAGCAACCTCATCGGTTATGTTAATTTTACCATTTTCAACAACTGTTCCAACAACACCACCAACATTAATATTGTTTGTTGTGTAAATTTCAAAATCACTGCTATAAGACATTGTTATATTTTCCATTGTCAATGATTTTACATATCCAAATAGTCCCAAAGATGTTTCATCTGATGTATTGCTGTAAGATAATTTAATGTTGCTTAGTTGTGTTGTTTGGTCTGTGTGTGAAGTTGTACCAACAAAACTTCCATTAAATGGACTTGAAACTGTACCAATAGGTGTAATTGCAGAATTAAATGAAATATCATTTAACACTTTAACTGTGTAGCCACCTTTAATTAAACTGTTGCATAGTTTATGGAATTTTTCAGTATTAATTGCATTGACTTCTATTCCATAAGATTGAATATATTCTCTTATTGCAGAGTTATTAATAAGACTATCTTTGTCAACAATCAAACCATTTTCATCTGTTGGAATTATTGGAACTAGGTCATTAATTAATGACGTCATTGTTCTAAAATCTTTTTGAGCACTGTATCCTTCGCCATTTTGTGAGCCAATATTAATAATTGCGTTGTCATCATCGTCAAAAGATATGTTGCTATTTAGCATACTATCTAATGATGTTTTTGCTATTTCTTCTGATGTAGTTAAAATCCATTCACCATTGTATTGCGACCAGTTGTCACCCAAATCTTCTTTTTCAATGTCATCGCTTGTAACTGCTTTTGTGTAATTTTTGTAATCAAAAGAACCAAAGCCAGTGTTGTAAACTAATCCATAAGTTTTAAACACATTTGATATAACCTCTTCGCCATCTTTTATAGTAGTTGCAACACTATTGTCCATAATTCCATATTGAGAAGAACCATTAATTTCAATTTCATAAACAGATGAAATTGTATCTTCATTGCCACTATATACAGAGTATGCATTTACTTTTGTTGCACCTTCTCTACCCAAACCAATACTGTCAAAATAGATGTCATCTACATACAAAAGTTTAGAGCTTTCTTGTGAATAAATATATTTTCCATCATCAGTTTTATTTAATCCCATCCAACTATTGCCAGTAAACATAGTTAATAGTGATTTTTGTTTATCAACATAGTTTGGAGTTCCTGCAATTTGGTGGTCTTTACCTTCACTGTTTCCTTCAAGTATATAACCTATCTTTTTACCTCCAGTTATAACTTCAATCAATCTACTAAATACTTCTGCTATGTTTTTCGGAGCATCTATTGTTCCCCAAACTTGACAATCGTTAAAATATTGTTCATAAACATCTTTATAATTTGTGTTTTCAAAATAATATTCAGGAATTTCAATGGAACGAGATAATATCTTTATTGATACAAATGCCATAGCCAAACCACTAGCCATAATACTAGTTGCAAATACACTGATGATTGGGAAAACGGTTCCACTAATCAACAATGGTGCAAGTGATGCAACAACTGTTGCTACTACAGCCATACTAATCTGCAATCTGTTGTTTAATTCTGTTCCATCAACTTCCAAATAAGCATATGGACTTCTTGCGTTTATTCCACCAGTAACTTGTGAATAGTTAATGCAAGAATTTACGCTTTGATATTGGTTTGCAATACCTGCAGAATATGCTTGTTGCTTAGATTGTCTTAAGAATAGTTTTGAATATCCTTCTTCGTTTCCATTAACATAAACATTTGGCAAATGATTCATTCCTTGTTGTTGGTCAAAACCATCTCCAACAGGTTCAAATTGATATTTTGCATATGATGTAATAGACATTGCTTTATTGTAACAGTTTGTTATATTCCCACCATATCCACTTATACCACCTGCATATGTAGTTATAAATGAGATTTGATTACCTACCACTAAATTAGCATATTCTGTTAAATAACAATTGTCTATTAAAGTTGTTGCATCTTGATATTCGCTTATATCATTCATTTCCAGTGCTGAATTAACACCAACATATCCAACAATTCCACCTGCATAGAGAACTAAATCTTCTCCATTTTTAGACAAATCACTAGTAAATACATCTATTTTTGAATTAATGCTTGAATATGATATTGTTCCAGACAATTGTTGTCCAACAATTCCACCAAAAATTATTGTGTTTCCTATTGGAATGATATCAGACAAAAATTCCAAAGAAATGTTTTTATTTAACGCTGAATTTGTAACTGTACCACCATCTAAGCAACCAACTAAGCCTCCAATAATCCAATTTGAAACATAACCAATGTAAATTTTAAATGTATTGTTATTATCTGAAGTATTAGAAATTGAGCAATTAGTTAAAATAGAATTTGTTTGTAACAATCCAATGATTGCCCCATAGCAAATCTCTGATACATTTTCTATATCAAATGCATCATTTTCATCAATAAATGCATTTATTCCAGTTATTGTCGAATTAACAGCATTGTTACCTAAAGAACCTAAATACACTTTATCATTATTACCATAATAATAAATTATTAAAGAATCTATGACTATATTTTTTATAGTAGAATTTTTAATTTCGTTAAATATTCCACCATTTTCGGAAAGTAGATTTTTTATTGTATGAGATCCAGAGGAAACACCATCAAATCCATTTAAAACAATGTTTTCTACATTTTTAGATTTCCAATCCAGTGTTTTTGTATTAGAACCAATATCCTGAACTAAAACATAATATATTGAAATTTCTTCTGAACCATTAGCAATTTGATTTAATTTACCCAAATTTGGAATTTGGTATGGATTGTTGCTTGTACCGTCACCTGTATTGTGATGCATATAATCAATGCTTGCATAAACACCATCACTAAATGAACCATAACCATACGCATAATTTACATTTAACGACATATTTCCTTTATAAATAGAAGTTAAATTTTCATTTTTATAGTTAACAGCCATCTCATCTGTTGTCTTTTCTGATTCACCACCAATTTCAACATTTGATTCAAGTGCTATTTTATCGTAATAATTTGAACTATTATTATCAAATACATAATAAGTGGCGCCTTTTGATTTTAAATTTATTATTTTGCAAATAGTGTAACAATATTTTACATCTCCTGGGCCAAAAGCATAAACCAAACCAATGTATTCTGTTGAATTTTCTTCTGAATTTTGCAACGAACCAGATGCATAACAACTTAAAACCGCTCCACTATTTTTTCTAAC
The DNA here is from genome assembly GCA_949294585.1 of uncultured Christensenella sp. Taxonomy (GTDB): domain Bacteria; phylum Bacillota; class Clostridia; order Christensenellales; family UBA1242; genus UBA5893. Next base: position 28,855 of record CASFHZ010000003.1, read on the forward strand.
AAATCCAGCTATGCTAACTTCATCTTTGTTTCCTTTAAAATGAGAAATCATAGAACTTGCAACATAACTTTCTTTAATTAAACCTGCATTTTCGGATACAAAACCTGAAACTGGCAAACTAGATTTAATTATTCCGTTTATAACTTTGTTTTCTGTGTTACTTCTTCCTCTAACATTGCAAGAGTAAATAATACCACTGTTATATTGAACAAATCCAGCAACATCATTGTTTAAAGTTATAGCAGTGTTGTCAACATTCACTTGTTTATCACCAGCACTATCTTGAGCGTTTGTATAATTAACATAAGACACAACACCTGCAACATAACTATTTTTATCAACAGCGCCAATTGGACTTGTTTGTTCGCCATTGTATTCAAATGAAATAACTGCTCCATCTGCAACTAAAACGGAATTCTTTAAAATGCCAATTTTTGTTAAAATTGAAGAATTTTGCAAGTAGATATATTGTCCATCAATAATCTCTTCACTTGGATTTAGACTTAATAGCATAGGATTTAGTTTTGTCCCCTCTGTAAATAAATCATCACTCCACAAAACAAAACTATCTTTTTCATTGTCTTCGTTTACAATTCTATTTGTCAAAACATTTCTTGCTTCAATTAATAAATCATAAAGAGTAGTATTTTCGCCAAAGTCATTATTACTTTGAGTGCATAATGTGTATATATGTGAATATTTATTTGATGAAACAACCCCATCATTGTCATCTTTCACATTTTCTTTTGAATATGAACCAACAATTGCATTTGCTTGATAGTTAGAAGATAAATCTTCGTCAAGTTTGTTATAATGTGTGTTTAAACAAATGTTATTTGCAATATTTAAACTATTTGTACCAGTACTGTCAACTTGTGCACAAATTCCACCATAAACATAACTATCCATTAATGTAATATCAGTTGTTACAGATTTATCAAACTCACCATTGTCACTATTGTAAGCATATGTTGGATACACATTTCCTGCAACAACATTGTTGTTTACATCACACTCGCCAGAAGTTATTCCAATAAATCCAGAAGTGTATAAGAATACACTGACATCTGTTGGTGTACTCCATTTTTCGTTTGTAACTTTTACAACATTTTTAACTTCACCAGTAAATGCAGAGTTTGTTATGTTTGAACTGTTAATTCCTCCACATAAACCTGCCAAATAAACACTGCTATTTGCCTCATTAAACAATTGAATAGAATTGTAGTAAATAGAATTAGAAATATTGTAATTTGAAAGATATCCAACAAGTCCACCAACATAAACAGAATCTCCATTAGATTTTTCATCTTTTGTTTTTACTGTTATGTTTAAATAAGATTTTACTTTAAAAATATCTCCATTTTCACCTTCAAGTGTTCCTGCATATCCTGCCAAAGAACCAACATATGAGCCATTGACATTTTCAACAACAAATACACTATCACTGTCGCCAACTGTACAATTTTCTATGCTACTTGTGTTTATTGTTCCAACAAGTCCACCAACACTAACTCCAGCATTTACATTGGTAGATTGAATTTTAATGTTTGGCAAAATACAAACATTGGTTAAATCACTATTTTCTATGTTTCCTGCAAAACCACCAATATTCACTTGGTTTAACTGAATTTTTCCATTAACACTAACATTAGATTGAATTTGTGCATCAATAGCTGTTTGAACATTAACATTGTTAATATTTCCAAACAAATATCCAACATTTGCGTTTTTAATTGTAACAACATTAGTTGAATTTGAAATGATATTAACATTTCCATCAATAGGAACTTTTGTATTATTATCACTTGTTACATTTGTTAAATTAAACACCGTTCTGTTTTGGTCTTTGTTGCTTGTTCCAATTATGCTTCCACCAATTAAACCAATGTTTGACATATTGTTTAATCCAATATTTGCATTTACATTAATATTGCTTGAAAGCACTGAAATATTTGAAATATAAGTATCAGTTGAAAGTGATGCTTTACCAAAAACCAAACCTGCTTCTATGTTGTTTTGAATGCTAGATGTAACATTTATATTACTTTTTAATATTTTAATATTATCAAAAATAGTTAAACCTGTTGCCTCTGCACAAACAACACCAATTATGTTATTTCCCTCTGTGACATTTGCATTGATATCAGAGAATTTTAGATTTCTAAATTCTGTGTTGTTTGCAGTTCTAACAAATGCAGAATTTTTGCTTAAACTGCTATTAAGTGAAATATTTTTTTCGTATTTAACTTCAAAATTACTAAAATATGCACCGTTAGTTGTTTCAAACAATGCTCTATTTTGATTAACTGCAAAGATAAATCCATAAGTTTTTTCGCCGTCTTTACCTTTTAAGGTGTTAGAGAACCCAACAATTGGTGAAATTCTCTTATCAATAACAATGTAAGCACTATCTCTTGTTATTATATTGTTTCCATCATCTTCTGGGTCAATCACAAATGTAACATCACCACCCGATGTACGCATTAATTCTATATCACTTTGATTTCTTATGTATATCACATTGTTGTGATAGCCAAACAGAATGTGTGGGAATAGTTCATCATCATCTCTTTGCCAAGAATTAGAATCCCATTCGTTTCCTTTAAAGATAGAGTCAAACAATTCACCATCATCACCAATTCCTGTTATTTTTGAGAAAGATGTCACTTTTTCAAGATTGTCATTGTCATTATAGTTATATATAACCTCATTATTTGCAAAAACAATATCTTCTTTTGACAATGCAGCAACTTTATCAAAACTAAAGTTATCAGATTTTAATAGTGAGTAAACTTCGCTTTCGTTATTTTCATCAGCAAGCCAAACTCCCCAATAGTTTACTGCATTTACTTTTGTTAAAGAGCAATCATCAATAGATTGTCCAATAAAACCACCGGCAACTTTTGCTCTTACATCTCCTGATGCATAAACTTCCTCAACAGTTAAACTGTTTGATGTTCCCTTTTGTTCAACAAAACCAATTGCACCACCTGCGTATTCGGCTTTTTGGTTGACAACATTTAGTTTTGAATAAGACTTTTCTATTTTTCCACTCTTATTAAGTCCAACCAAACCTCCAATGGCAATAGGAGCATAATTATCTGCGATGAATAACTGTTCGTTTCCTCTGTCAACAGAATAATCACCTTTATAATATTCATCTATTGAATCTTCAATTTGGTCTTGCAATTGTTCTTCACTTTCCGAGCGAACTTGTCTTAAATAACCCATATTATATCCAACAATTCCACCTGCAAAACCGTTATAAGATAGAATACCTTGCGTTGTGTAATCTTCAACCATAGCAAGTTCAAATAAAGCATCTTGAACAATTGTTAGAGGACCAACATATCCAAACACGCCACCAACAGTTCCACCTGTTATTTGCATTGTACCTTTCGTTTTAAGCATTGTTGCATTTGCATTAGAAGAAACTTCGGCATTTGCAAAATTGTAGTTATTTATTGATGTTTCTGTGTAGCAATCAATAACACCAATAATTCCACCTGCATATGAAACATAAGAATTTAAAGAATCGTTTGTTCTTGAATATGCATTATATGATGTATATGAAGAACCTGCAATATTATTATATGATTCAGGATACATAACTGCAGTAACACTTATATCCTTTGTTGATAAGTTAGAAACATAAGAATTTCCAACAACTCTACCTATTATTCCACCAACAATATTTTTACCTCTAACGGTAACACTGTTTGTGTTTTCATAAGCAGAAGTTAAATTCACTCCAACAACAGTAGAATCTGAAACAGTTCCTGCAAGTGCACCAACATATTTAATGTTCTTTGCTTCGATACCAAAAATTTCACCTTCTGCGTTTGTTGCACCAAGAACAATATCAACATTCATCACAATTGCACCATCAGTTATTTTACTGAAAATTCCAAAGCCTTCAACACTGCTATCAACACCGTTATCAGACAGTGCCAAACCATTAATTGTGAAGCCGTTTCCATCAAACTTGCCAATGCCAGATTTATTGCCTGCATCTTTGTATATGCCAGTAAGTGACATACTAGAAGAAGCAAGTCTGTATATTCTTGTTTCGTTTTCTTCTGTTAAAAGTTCTTGCAAATTGATGTCATTAACAAGTCTGTAACTTCCAAAAATTTGTCCTTTTTCTTTGTTGACATAATTTCTAGCAGAACCTTTTGTTCCACCCAAAACTTCATCAAATTCTTTTGCATCTCTAATTATTATAGGGTTGTTTTTTGAACCATATTCAAAACCATCAACATAGTTAAGCACTGCCATTCCATTTTGTGATTCACTATATGCACTTTCATATCTTAATGAAACTGCTATGTCATTTGGACTAATCAGTTCTGGGCCTGTTGTTGTTATTTGCCAAATTCCATCTTCTGCATCACTTGAAGCAAAGTTAAATCCATAGTAGTATGATTCAGCAGTTATGGAGTTTACAAGTTTTGCACCCTCGCCATATGCTTCTTCAACAATAATGGAAGAATCTTCATTTGCAAGTTCATCATAGTAATATGAATTTTCTATATTGCCATAATTTTGATAATTACCTCTTTCATCAACGCCAGCAAAGTTCATTTGTGTTGTTGTTGAACCAATAATTCTTGAAAGAGAAAGTGAAGTGTAAATATTTGCATTTTCATTGTTTATATAAACAAATCCTGCACTTGACCTTCCTGGGTTATTGCTTGTGTTTGTTAAAGTTATATTTGAATAACTATCTCTTATCTCGCCAGAATTAGAGTAGATAAATCCTGCACTTATTCCTGATGTTTCAATTCC
>CASFHZ010000004.1 GCA_949294585.1 uncultured Christensenella sp.
AGAAAATCAAAGCTTTCTTGAAGATTTAATTACAAATTCTATATCTCAAATAAAGCAAATGTCACAATCTAACACAATTATTGGTGACCCAATTGTGAGCCCAAGTGGAAACATTTTAATACCTGTTAGCAAAGTTTCTGTTGGTTATGTTGTTGGTGGAGGACAATATAATTCTGTAAACAAAAAAATGCCATATCCACTGGCAGGAGGAAATGCAAGTGGAGTTTCTATTTCGCCAATTGGTTTTATTGTTGAAACGGACACAGACATCAAATTTATTGATATCGAAAATAAAAATGCATATCAAACAATTTTAAATTTAGTCAATGCTATTATTTCAAAATTTGATGAAAAGAAGGATAACAACAATGAAGATTAAAGCATTTTGTATTTTAACATTGATATTTGTATGTTTTGGCTGTTTTTTTGCAAATAATTTCGGTGATGTAAGTGTGTATGCAGAAAATTCAGCAAAATCTATGATTGTTATAGAAGCTAATTCAAATAGAGTTTTAATGGCAAGCAACGAAAATGAACTAAGAGCAAATGCCAGCACAACAAAAATTGCAACTTTTTTGACTGTGTTAAAACATTGTGACAATTTTGATGAAAGATTTAAAATTGATGATAGAGCAGTGGGTATTAGTGGTACTTCAATTTATTTAAAAAAGGGCGAAATGCTTACTGTTAGAGAGTTATTATATGGAATGATGCTTGTTTCTGGAAACGATGCTGCAACAGCATTAGCATTACATATATCAGATAGCGTTGAACATTTTGCAGAGTTAATGACACAAGAAGCAAAAAATTGTGGGGCATTGAACACCACATTTAAAAATCCACACGGTTTAGATGAAAATGGACACAAAACAACAGCTTATGACTTGGCTCAAATAACAAGAGAATGTTATAAATATCCAATATTTGAAGAAATTGTGATAACAAAAAATGCAAAAATCCCAGATAGCACAGGAAATGGATACAGATATTTAAAAAACAAAAATAAACTCCTTTGGTCACTTGATGGTTGTAATGGTGTTAAAACAGGTTTTACAGATGATGCAGGAAGATGTTTAGTTAGCAGTGCAGAAAGAAACGGTATGCACTTAATTTGCGTTGTGTTATCTTGTGGACCTATGTTTGAAGAAAGTGCTTTACATTTGCAAGATTGTTTTGCAAAATATCATATGTCAAAAATTTTATTGCCTTATACATATTTAAGAAAGATTAATGTTGAAGATAGTGATACAACAGAAGTTAAAGTTTATACCAAACGAGGTTTTTCTTATCCGTTAACAGATGAAGAAGAAAGTCGAATAAAAACAGAAATTGATGTTATTGAATCTGTTAAAGCTCCTGTAAAAAAAGAACAAATTGTTGGAGAATTTAAAATTTATTTAGATAATCACTTGCTATTTTCTGAAAAAATATATACTATGGAAGATGTAAAATCAAATAAGGTAACAGATAATTTTAAAAAGATTATTTCTAAATGGTGAACAAATGAGAATAAATAAATATCTCGCTTTATGCGGTGTTGCATCAAGAAGAAAGAGCGAAGAATATGTACTAAATGGAAAAGTTAGTGTAAATGGAAAAATTATAAATAGTTTAGCAACTGATATAAATTTAAAAAATGATAAAGTGGAGTTAGAGGGCAAACAACTAAGTTTGCCTTCTAACTATGTTTATTATAAGTTAAACAAGCCAAAAGGTTATTTGTGCACAGCAAAAGATGACAGAGCCAGAAAAACAATATATGATATTGTTAAAACAAATGAAAGGCTTTTTTCTATTGGCAGATTAGATTATGACACAGAGGGACTAATAATACTAACTAATGATGGTGATTTGGCACATAAAATAAGCCATCCATCTCACGAAATTGAAAAAGAGTATATTGCAAAAATTGAAGGAAATTTACTTGAAAGTGAACTTGCAGTTCTTCGTGCAGGAGTTGTTGAAAACGGAGTAAGAATGCCAAAAGCAAGAGTTGAATTAATTGATACCGTTAATGGTGATGCACGAATATCCGTTATTATTCACGAAGGTCAAAATAGACAAGTTAGAAGAATGTTTGAAGCAATTGGCAAAACTATAAAAATGTTAAAAAGAGTTAGAATTGGTCAAATTAAACTCAGTGGTTTAAAAAGAGGAGAATTTAAAAAGTTAAACGACTATGAGTTATACTCTTTATTAGGTGAATAGAATTTATGAAGGTAATTGTTATTGGAGGAGGTCCTGCAGGACTTATGTGTGCAATTAAATGTGCACAAAATGGAAACGATGTTAATATTTTAGATAAAAATGAAAAAGTAGGAAAAAAATTATACATAACAGGAAAGGGAAGATGTAATGTAACAAATTATTGTAATAATCAAGATTTTTTAAACAATGTTGTTACGAATCCAAAATTTTTATACAGCAGTTTAAATTGCTTTTCATCAATGGATACAATATCATTTTTTGAAAATCAAGGCATAAAATTAAAAGTAGAAAGAGGAAACAGAGTTTTTCCCGAAAGTGATAAATCAAGCGACATAATTAAAGGATTAAAAAAAACTTGTGAAAATGAAGGCGTAAAAATTATATTAAATGAAGATGTTATAGATGTTTCAAAAAGAGATGAAACATTTTATGTAACTACAAAAAATAATAAGTACACAAGTGATGCTGTTGTTGTTTGCACAGGTGGAAAATCATATTCTTCAACAGGAAGTACAGGATTCGGATACGAAATTGCAAAAAAGTTTGGGCACAAAATTATTCCAATAAAGCCTGCTCTTTGTCCAATAAAACTAAAAGACAAGTGGGTAAAAAATATTGAGGGACTGTCTTTAAAAAACGTTCAAGTTAATGTATATCAAAACAAAAAGTTGTTTTTATCTGAGTTTGGTGAAATGATATTCACATCTAATGGTGTGAGTGGTCCTATAATACTCACAATATCTAGTTATATTAATAAAATTAATAACTTAGAGCTATACATCGACTTTAAACCTGCAATAACAAATGAACAACTTGACAACAGACTATTAAGAGAATTTGATAAGGCAAAAAATTCTCAGATTAATAGTGTTTTAAAAAATCTTTTACCAAAAAATTTTGTAAATATATTTTTGCATTGTTGTGGTATTGATGAAACTCAAAAGATAAATTCAACAACTGCAACAACAAGAAAAGTTATTGTAAATAATTTAAAAAATTTTAAGCTTAATTTTGATAGTCTATATGACATTGATTATGGTATAATAACAAGCGGAGGAGTTGATATAAAAGAAATTAATCCCAAAACAATGGAGAGTAAATTAGTGAAAAATTTATTCTTTGCAGGTGAAGTTTTAGATGTTGATGCTTTAACGGGAGGATTTAATATTCAAATTGCGTTATCAACTGGTTACTGTGCAGGAAAAGGAGTTTTAAATGGTCATAGCAATTGATGGTCCAGCAGGTTCAGGAAAATCTACATTAGCAAAATTAACAGCGCAAAAGTTAAATATTAATTATTTAAACACAGGTATGATTTTTAGAGCCATTGCATATTATTTGTTGAAAAATGAAATCAAAATTGAAAATATTGAGAAAGTAAAAAATGCTTTAAATGAGATTGATATAAAAATTGAGTATGTAAAAAATGAGCAAATTGTTTATTTAAACGGTGTTGATATAAGTCAAAGTTTAAGTTTGCCAAAAATTAGCAGTTTGGCATCAAGTTGTTCTCAAATTGCTTGTGTTAGAGATTTTGTATGCAACATACAAAGAGATTTTGCAAACAAATATGATATTGTTGTTGAAGGTAGGGATATAGGGACTCAGATTTTTCCTGATGCAAAATACAAATTTTTTGTGACTGCAAGTTTGGAAGAAAGAGCAAAAAGGAGATACGAATCATTAAAGGATGAAGTAACCAATATAACAATTGATGACATAACAAAAATGATTAAAGAAAGGGACCTAAAAGACACCTCTAGAAAAATTAGTCCGCTAAAAATGGCAAAAGATGCTATATTAATAGACACATCAAATGAAACAATTCAGCAAAGTTTAAACAAAATTATTTCGCATATAAAAATAGGAGATTAATATGTTTTTTTGGTTTATAAAAATAATTGCATTTTTACCTTTTTGGATACTTTACCCAACATTCGTAAAACATAAAAAGAATTTGCCAAAGGGCAAATGTATTATAATTGCTAACCATAGAAGCAACATAGACCCATTATTGCTTTTAAATATGTTCTGGAGAGAACAACATTGTGTTGCAAAAAAAGAATTGTTTAAAAACAAGGTTTTGGGTGGTTTTTTAAAAAAAATGCACGCAATTCCTATTGATAGAGAAAAAGTGGAAATTTCAACTATAAAACTGTGTTTAAATACTTTAAAAAACAACAAAATGCTCACTATATTCCCAGAGGGGACAAGAAATAAAACAAAAGAACCATTGTTAGAGATAAAAAATGGTGCAAGTATTTTTGCAGTTAAATCTAATGCTCCTGTTGTTCCTGTATGGATTAAGAAAAAACCAAGATTGTTTTGTTTTAACACAATTATTGTTGGTGAACCATTTTATATAACACAGGAAAATCTTGAAAACGGTGGAATTTTGATGAGAGAAAATTTGCTCAAAGTTAGAGAAATATCATTAAAGAAAAAAAATAACCGCAAATGACGGTTATTTTTATTAGACAAAACTTAAATCTATTGTTATTATATATGTGTAAAATAATTTAGTAATTTACCATTTTTTAGTTAGTATAAACATTTTGGTTAATATTGGAGTTTTTATGGAAGAAGTAAAATTTGATTTAAAAGAAATAGACAAAACATTCACAAAGTATAAAAAAAATGAAATCTTTGATGGTGTTGTTGTTTTAAAAAGAGATGATGGAGTTGTTTTTAACATTGGAGGTAAATCTGATGCATTTATAGACAAAAACGACTTTGATGATTTTGAAAGTGTAAAAATAGGCGACAGGTTTAAGGTTTCAATTTTGGGAAGCAAAAATGAAGAGGGAATGATTCTTGTTTCAAAAAAAGTTGCAGATAATATTATAATTGGTTCAACAACTGCAGAAAAATTGAAGATTGGCTCCGAAGTTACATTTTATGTTACAGGTACAAGAAATGGCGATTTAATTTCAAAATTGGGAATTTATAACATTGTTGTGCCAAAAGATGAAGTGGATACAAAAATTAAAAATATTCGTTTTTATCTAAACACACAACAAACAGGAATTGTGACTGAAATTAATAAAAATGACCGTCTTATTGTTTGTTCAATAAAAATGTTAAAAGAGCAAATTAAAGAAACACAAGAAAATTTATTTTGGAACAGCATTTTTATAAACAAAATCGTAAAAGGAAAAGTTGAAAAAATAATGCCATATGGAGCATTTGTTGATGTTGATGGTGTTAGTTGTTTTATTCACATTTCTGACATTTCTTATGAAAGAATTAACAATATTATGGATTATTTAAAAGTTGGTGAAGTTTATAATTTTAGAGTTATAAAAATTGATAAAGAAAATAAAAAAGTTTCACTAGGAATTAAACAACTTTTTGAAAATCCAAAAATTGCTACTCTTAAGAAAATGAAAGTAGGCGAAAAATATATGGGCACAGTAATTAAAATATTAGCTTTTGGTGCTATAATAAAACTAGATGAAAATAAAATTGAAGGTTTGCTTCATATTTCAGATGCAACAGAACACAATGATAAAAGAATTTATCAAGTTGTTAAACTTGGTCAAAAAGTTGAAGTGGAAATAAAAAGTATTGACACAGAAAAAGATAGAGTTAGTTTTAAATTATAAATAAAAATGCAACTATTGGGTTAACCAAAAGTTGCAATTTTTTTATTCATCTAATTGTTTTTCAACTTCATCAATTTTTTGTTGTATTTTTTTAATTGATAACTTTCTGTTTAGTTCATCAAGTTTCTTTTTTAATAGAACTTCATCATTAAAGCTTGGTGTGTCAGAACTTGAATCAAGAGTTACTGATATGTTTTTAATGAATTTGCTTAATGAAAATCCTATAAATAAATTAATTATTAAAGAAATAATACAAAATAAAACTAAAAGTAAAGGTATTAAATAGGAAATGTAATTTTGAATATCAAATTTAGAGATATAACAATATAGAAACAAAATTATGTATCCAACAAACACCACAACAAACAATAAATATATACTTATCATCAGACTATATTTGTTTTTCATATTTTTTGTTAAAATTATGTCTTTAACTGTTAGTGTAAAGATTATAAAACATAATATCAATAACACAATATTCAACCACATTAAAGAATTGGTATTTGATATTATTTTATCAATGCAAAAGTAAATTATGCAGGCAATAGAAATTAAAATAAAAACTGAAAAAGTGTTGTGAATTAAACTATATATTTTTCTTTTTTGTTTTATATCCATTTTTCCCTCCAACTAGAATTAGTATATAGTTATATTAAAAATTTGTCAATTATATAAAATTGCTTGTTATTAGTTATAAAAAAGTATAAACTAACTTTGGAGAAATTATGAAAACAGTTTTAATTACAGGTGCATCAAGAGGCATAGGAAAAGATATTGCTTTAACATTTGCAAACAACAATTACAATGTTGTAATCAATTATAATAAATCAGAAAAACAAGCAAAAGAGTTGTTAAACGAATTAATAAATTTAGGTTATAATGCAACAATTTATAAAGCGGATATTTCCAATGTAAATGAAGTAAATAAAATGATTTGTGACATTATTGATAACTTTAAAAGTATAGATGTATTGATAAACAATGCTGGAATATGCAGTAGAGGTTTATTTGTTGATGAATCAAATGAAACATCACAAAATATAATCAATGTAAATCTTGTTGGTACAATTAATGTAATAAAATCAGCTTTGCCACATATGCTAAAAAAGGGCTATGGCAAAATTATAAATATATCATCAATTTGGGGAATATCAGGTGGTGCTTGTGAAGCAACATACTCTGCAACAAAAGCAGGAATAATTGGTTTAACAAAAGCTCTCGCCAAAGAATATGGCTATAATGGAATATGTGTTAATGCAATTTGTCCTGGCGTTATAGACACAGAAATGAATAACAATCTTTCTAATCAAGAAAAATTGCAATTGATAGAACAAATACCTGCAAAAAGAATGGGAAATGTAAATGAAATTTCTCAACTTGCACTTTTTTTAGCAAGCAAAAACGGTGACTATATAAATGGTCAAACAATTACAATTGATGGGGGATTTACACTTTAATAATTTTTAAATTTCATAACATAAATTATTATTGAAATTGTTTTAAAAAATTTAAAATCAAATTTATTACATTTTTTATAAAAACAAAAATATTATTTTTAAAAATTTTATTGATTTTTTAAAATAACTTTAAAATGAAATTTAAATAATAATGCACTAAGTTTATTAGTGCATTTTTTATGGAGCTAATGGGGGGAATCGAACCCCCGACCTATTGATTACGAATCAATTGCTCTACCTACTGAGCTACATCAGCAAAATAAAATATCAATTAATTTTAACCTTTGACATTTTATCATAATTTTATTAATGTGTCATTTGTTTTTTACATTTTTCTAATAACTCCAACAACTTTGCCTAGTATTTGAACTTTATCAGAATAAATAGGTGAGTAGGCTTGATTTGCAGGTTGAAGTCTAACAAAAGTAGGCTCTTTATAAAATGTTTTTACTGTTGCATTTCCATCAATCATAGCAACAACAACCTCTCCGTTTTCTGCAACATTTTGAGATTTTGCCACTACATAATCTCCATTGTTTATTCCCAGTTCAATCATACTGTCGCCCTTAACTTTTAATATAAACAAATTATGCGATGAACTACTAACTCCAAAAAAAGAACTTGAAATTGATAAAAATTCTTCAATGTTTTGTTCTGCAAGAATAGGTTGACCTGCTGCAACTTGACCGATAATTGGCAATTCAATTGTTTCGCTTTTTTGTTTACCAACAACTTCTATACATCTATTAATTGTTTTTTGTTTTTTAATTAAATCTCTTTTTTCAAGTATGTCTAAATATTCTTTAATTGAATTTGTTGACTTTAATCCAACACCTTTTGCTATTTCACGATATGATGGTGAATATCCGTGAGAATTAATAAACTCATCTAGAAATGCTAAAATATCTAATAGTTTTTTTTCTGACTTTTTCATATAATATCCCTTTTAGTTAAAGAATAGCATTTTATTTTAAAAAAGTCAAACATTTGTTCTATTTTTAATCTCTTAATTTTACTTTATTTGCAACACTTCGCCTTATATCTTCACTCATTGCAGCATAGTGTTTTTTTGTTGTGTTAACATCTTTATGTCCCAAAACTTCTGCAACGACATAAATATCTCCAGTTTCTCTATATAAATTTGTTCCGTATGTACTTCTAAGTTTGTGAGGTGATATCTTTTTTAATGGCGATGCTATTTTGCTGTATTTTTTAACTATATTTTCAACAGCCCTTGTTGTTATTCTCTTTTTTTGTAAGGACACAAACAGAGCATTTTCATTTAATCCCTCCATTAATTTTGCTCTGTCTTTAATCCAATCCTCAAGTGCATTTTTTATTTCATCTGAAAAGTATAAAATTACTTGATTTCCACCTTTTCTTGTAACCTTAAAAGAATTGTTGTTAAAATCAACATCGTTTAGATTAATTCCCACACATTCACTAACTCTTATTCCAGTACCTAAAAATAAACTAAGCATTGCAACATCTCTTGTTCTTGTGTGTTTATTAAATGCTTGTTGCATTTTTGATAGGTGATAAGGTGAATCAGCTTCATTAATTAATTTACAAACTTCATCAACTTCAAGCCTTGTTATTTCTTTTGTATGAATTTTAGGTGTGTCAATTTTTGATGCAACATCTGTGGTTAAATTATCCCTTTTAAAATTATATTTAAAGAAACTTCTTAAACTTGCTATTTTTCGTGCTTTGCCTTTTTCTCCATTATGATATGTTTTTCCATTAAATTCATAATATGATAAATAACTTACATAAAGTTCCAAATCTTTTGTTTTTAAAGTATTTAAATCTGCAAAAGATATTTCATTTATAGGTTTATGAAATACATTTTTTGATAAATAGTCAAAAAAGATAGTTAAATCTTGACTGTAATTAAGCCTGGTTAAAGGTGATGTGTAATTTTCAATTGCCAAGAAAAAATCCAAGCAATAATCTGGCATTTTATTCAAGTTTTTGCTTAACAAATCCATACATTTTCTATTTCTTTCAAAAACATAATTACTCATATTTGTATTTTATCAATATTATTAAACTAAATCAAGCGTTAACATAAAACTTTCTTTTGCAAAAACTTATATTTTGTGTTATATTAACTGTATGAAAAATAATGTAATAATCTTTGATGAATGCTATATAGAAACTTTATCTCAACAAATAAATCCATATTATGTTGATAATCTTTTTAATTATTTAACAAACATTTTATCTAATTCATTAGAGGAAATAAACAAAAAACAACCACTAATTTTAAATTATTCCTTTAAAATTGTTAATGAATGTTCAACATATACAGAAACACAAAATTCATCACTTGATTTATTCATACAAATTAAGTCACCAAAACTTGAACTTAGTTGCATAAATTTGAATAAAAATTACTTTAAAAAATTTACAAACAAAATTTCAATTGCTTGGAAAGAATACAAAGAAGATAACAAAAAAAATAAAAAGAAAAAATCAAAAAAACAAACACCAGTAAAAAATAATGAAGGTGAAAAGTTAAATAAAAATTACACAGTACAGAATTTTAAACTGACTTTAATGCAAGAACTTTCAAAAAATTTAACAAATAGCACATTAATTTATTTAACTCCATATGGAATTAAATTAACTGGTGAAAAAGAACTTGGAATGCCAGTGAATTTGTTTATTGTTTTTTCAAACAATAATAACTACAAAATGTTTAACACAAACACGCTTAAACTAATAGACATAGATTTTGGCAATCGTTATACAAATATCGACAAAAAAAATAATCAAACAAACAACAAATTTATGACAGCAACAAGAATATTCAATGGTTTATATTCAAACATAATGAACACATCGTTAAATCAAATATTAATAGAAAGCATTTTAAACAATTGTCCAAACAATTTGTTTGATGGAACAAATTATGAAATGCTTTTAAAACTTGTAAACTATATAAATTTAACATTGTCAAAAAACTTTTTATCAATTGTTGATGAAAATAAAAAAATTTATCAAGAAGAATTGGCAACGAATGATATTTTGAATTTTCACAAATTTATAAAAATTTTAAGAAATTTGCTCTAAATTCCCTAATTTTACCCCTAATTATTCGCAAAAGTTGTGTTTTGCGAATAGTTTACTTAAAGTATTATGTTGATTTTCACTTTACCCTACCTTTTAAAATAACTCTAATGCATACGAAAATTGCTTCATTTCTTTCACAACATATTTATAGTTAGGCATAAACTTTGCAACTTCACTATAAAATTGTTTTGAGTGGTTCATTTGGTTTATGTGACACAATTCGTGAATACAAACATAATTTATGCATTCTAGTGGCAACATTATTAATCTAAAATTTAGCTTTATGTTTTTTCTACTGTCACAACTGCCCCATTTTTTTCTTGCAGATATAATTTTGGAAGAAAAATAATTTATTGAAGTCAATTCAGATAATTTGTCTAACTGCCCTAATATTAAAGCATTAGCCTGTTTAATTAACCATTCTTTTAATGTTTTTTCTACACTATTTTTTCTTATTTTAATAGTATAATCACCTACAGAAATTGTATTTTTTTCTACTACAACATCATATTTATTACCCAGAAATAATATCTGTTTATAGTCATACAAACTTTGGTTGTTCACAAATTTTTTATAAATTTTTGCAAGAGCATTTTCTATCCATTGCTTTTTTTCTTCAACCAAATTCTCTATTTGTTTAAGTGAACATTTATATGGACACAATATTTTAATTTTTCCATTTACATCAATTTTTATTGCAATACTTTTCCTTGCACTTCTTTGTATTTGTATATTCATACCATATATTGTACTACATTTTTAGTATTACGCAAAATAAATATAGGTACTATGCAAAAACATAATACTAATAAAATATTGACTTATTACCTTATAAAGATTATAATTGTTATAAGATTAACAAAGAGGATTAAAAAATGGCAAAAGAAGAAATTCCAAGAGGTCAACTATCAACAATTGTTTTATCTACCCTAATGAATGGAGATAAATACGGTTATGAAATTATTGAAACAACAAAAGAAAAAACTAATGGAAAACTGATTATTAAGCAACCAAGTTTGTATAGTTGTTTAAGAAGAATGGAAGAACAAGGTTTAATTAATTCATATTGGCGTGACAGTGAAATTGGTGGAAGAAGACATTACTACAGTATCACAGATTATGGAAAAAAATATGCAGAAAAATGGCAAACAGATTTGAGTATTTTTAACACAGATAAAAGTGACAAATCACAATCTGAAAATGACAATAAAAGTGAGTTAAAATCCGAAACGATTTTGCAACAAACCAATTTGTTTTCAATTCAAAAGGATAATAAAGAGAACAAAGCAAAAACCGATGAATTGGATAATGATTCAACTAAATTGGAAAATCAATCTTTTGTACAATACAACTTATTTAATTCCCCTACACTTATATCTGAACCATCAAATGAATTATTTGATTCAATAAAAAATTTGAGAGAATCAGGCGAAAAATCCTTTAATCAAGACAACAATTTTGATAGATTATCTCAATTAAGAAATTTAGATACATCTAAAAATAACATAGAAACATCTTATGTTGCAGACAGTTATAAAGTTAATTCAAATAACAATATAAATGGAAGCGACATAAAAAAGACATATATGCAATTAACCAACAAACAAAAAAGTTTTTCTGATGCAGTTAAAGGAAATATAAACATACACAAATTTGATGATAATAATGATGAAGAAATAAGTAGTGATATAGAAAATGTTTTGCTTAAAAATTTATCTGATAATCAATCAAATTTAGTCCTAGATGTAAACAACAAAAATATTAATGAAGATAAAAATATACTTGTTAACGAAAATTTAAGAATTAATAGCGAAGTTGTCAACGAAAACAGTATAGTGCTTGAAGATAAGCCAACTATATATAAAAACACAAACATTTTAAATGATGATGATAACAATATAAATAAATCTGAATTTTTTGATTTTAGTTCTAATAACCAATCACCATTAGAATTTATAGATTTAGATAATATCAATTTTGATAATAACAACAGCTTTGCTAGTCAAAATAACACAAGTGAAAATGAATTAACAAATAATGTTAATCAAAATTTTAATGAAACAACAAATCATTTTAGTAATGATAATGTCGTAAATAATAATTCACCTATCAATGTGCAATCTAATAGTGATAGTAAAGATGACGTGTTACCTCCTTTAACAAAAAAAGATGATGCAGTTTATATTACAGACAAATTAGACATATCTTCAATACCAAAAGTCAAAAAAATTGATATGGATAGATTTGAAAAATTTGCAAAATACAACAATTCATCACTTGATGAAAAAGTTATTAATCTTTATAACCAACATACAAAATCTGTTGAAGAGAACAATACTGAAGAAG
>CASFHZ010000005.1 GCA_949294585.1 uncultured Christensenella sp.
GCTGTCAATTGCTGTCATACTTTTTATCCACAATACATGTATGAAGGGTTATTAATTTTACTCCATAATTCTTTTAATAAAATGCCACCAATATTGGCTCTACTTTCAAAATCTTGTCTGGTTTTATATTCTTGTTGCATATCTTTTGAACAAAATACAATATCACAATCTTCATTACTTTCTGAATTTTTATTGATTCTTAAAAACACCTCTCCACAAACATCACATTTTGATTGTATATTTTCTCTTTCATTTTACTCGTTTTTATCCGTTTAATTTGTATTAATAGTGAGTATTAAAAATACTACATATACTTAGGATTTTCAACCTTATCCCAAATATCTTTTACAAGTTCATCACCTATTTTTGCATTTTGAATGAAATCTTCTTTGTCTAAAAAGAAATATACATTTTCTGGACTCCAACCAAATTCGATTTTTTTATTCGTATTGCTTCTTAGATACAAGCAACAATTTAACCCCTTATACCAAAACTCCATTTCACTATAAAAATATAGTCCGTCAAGAAAATCATTTAAATCTGGTCTAAATGGTTTTCCTTCTTGATATAATATCTTTGCCTTATTTAATGATATTAAATTAGGGAAAATTACTTCGTTCTCGTTTATTTCTCCCAGTCTATTGTTGTACCAACCGCAATATTGACACTCTCCGTTTCCAGTTATTCTGGCAAGTAAAGTTCTGCCACAAACATCACATTTTTTTTCAAAAATTTTATCATATTGATTATTTTTCATCATTTCTCCTTTTTAACAATAATTTATGTTTGTTTTTTCACCATTTGGGCCTACATATTCAAGTCTAGGAGGATGTTCGCTATTTTTCTCCCAATCCCAATAGTGGTCGTGGGGAAAAGTGTGGGTATTGTTTGAATCGTTGTGTTTCCAATCTCTATCCCAAATAGCTTTACCTTCTGCATCATACCATCTTTGTTGTAATAATTCCCCAGTCATTTCATCATAATAATCAGTTCTAGAATTTGGAACACATCCTTCAATCTCTTTTATATTTTGCCCAAAGGGACCATAAACTTTATTCACTCCACCACTTGGTTTACACATTCCCATTATAACACCTCCTGAGGCGAAAGTCCAAATGCTTTAGACTTCGTTTGTCCGTTATCACCTAATAATATAAAATAAATTTCTTTCTCTTCTAAATTTTCAACCTTTAGGGTTGTAACAAATTCTCCGATGACATTGTATTTTGTTTTTATTTTAATACCATCTAAAACCCAAATTATTTTATTTGCGAACAACGAAGATACTGTAATTATACCTTGATAATTATCCACATCTATATAATTAATTTTAGGAGCACCAATTAAGTTTTTATTTGTTCTTTTTATATCAAATAATTTTTTTATTTCGTTATAACTAAGAATATTCAAATCAACATCTTGATATGGATTCTCAATAAAAGGAATATTTTTCTCTTTTATTGTGGCGTTTTCAAGACCAAAATTTGTCAAATCTGCCTTT
Source organism: uncultured Christensenella sp. (assembly GCA_949294585.1). Classification (GTDB taxonomy): domain Bacteria; phylum Bacillota; class Clostridia; order Christensenellales; family UBA1242; genus UBA5893. Next base: position 1,502 of record CASFHZ010000005.1, read on the forward strand.
ATTTTCCATCTGTAAATTTTATTCTGTTCTTCAAAATCCATTTGCGCTTTCATTAAATGCGCGGCATAATCTAATTCGCTACACTTGTTTACATTTATAAAATGATTTTTAACTTCTTCTTCATAGCCCATTCTTTGAGAATTTCTAATATGTTTCACTCCGTGACATTTACTACACAATGCAATGATATCAAGTAATGATTGAGTTTTTGTTTTTATATCAAAATCCCAAACTTCGTGAGCATCTAAATCATCTGTTACAAATCCACAAATTTGACATCTGTGATTTGCTCTTTTGTAACAAAAATTTCTGACAATATCCCACTCTTTTTTAGGCAATGTTTTACTAAAGTCATTATTCCAAGCATCTTTTGGTAGCAATTCTACTGTAAGTTTTAAAGTTTTCGTTATCACCTCCTAAATTTCAGGGTATAGTTCACCTGCCAAATATTTCTTTGTAAATTCGACAATTCCCATCTTCTTTATTAGTTCTTCTTTATTAAAAGGATCAATTGCTTTTATTTTACCTTTCATTTCAGAGAACGGAGTACCATAACAAATAATCGCAGAAGGTTCTATAATTTCTAGCATTTTATTATAACCTAGCATAAAATCATCTTTATTATCTTCTCTTGTGTAAGTTGAGACTGCTACAACCGAGCCTCTTTCAATTCCATCAAAGCAAAACTCCAAACATGGGATTGATCCCCAAGAGATTGTTGGAATAACAATCATTCCCTGTTTTTGCCAAAATGCACCACACCATCTATTTTTAAATACGCTATCTATTTGTCTCGCTAGTGGCATGTCTTTATATGTACTAAATTCTGGTGTAAGTAAAGCATAATATTGGTCTAGTTTTTCAAGCGATTCCTCTGGTTTTTCATATACACTTTGAAAATTCCAATCATATGTAAAAAAATGAATTGTTTTGTTTTGATTTTCTTCATCATTATGTTTTGTTTTTGTAAAAGCCAACAATTCAATTTTATCTAAATTAATATTTTGTCTTTTTATTAATGGCATTCCATATTTGCCAACTCCTTTAAATTCATTTCTTACAAGTTTTTGTTTTTTTTTAGTTTTTCTTCTTGGTATTCATTTTTTAAATTTAATTGATTTTCCATATATTACTCCTTTTAAAATGCAAAGGTTGAAGAACATTACGTTTCTTCAACCTTTTACTTGAATTATATCATACGATTTTCATCAAATTCAACATTTACTGCCATTTGTTTACATTTCAAAATCTTTTTCTTTTATCAAGCGTTTACGTTCTTGCAATTTTTCAAGTTCACGAATTTGGCGTTCAATTTCTTCATCAGATAAGTCATCATCAACTTCTTCTTCAATTTCTCGCTCTTGTTCATGCTCTTGAATTTTTGTGTTTAATCTATCGGTCGCTTCTCTTACATATTCGCTATTAACAGAGTTGTAAACAGTAATTGTGGTTTTTACGTCACGATGACCAAGCAGTTGTTGGATTACTTTTGGGTTTTCATTCATTTCAAAAAGCATATTTGAAAATGTATGTCTTAGTCCATGAAAATGAATATTATATTTGTCAAGATTATGTCTTCTCTTAAATCTATCAAACACCATTCTACAACCTGAATATGTTCTAACACTTCCATCATCATTAGAAAAAACATATGATGTTGGATCTGTCAAATCTGCGGTTACATTTTTATTAGTCTTTTCTCTATTATTTTGTTTTTCTTTCCAAGTTTGCAAAGTATCAACAACAATGTCTGTAATTGGGATTACTCTAACACTTCAAATGATTTTTACATCTATCATAACTTTAATTTTATTTTTAATATTTTTAATTTAAGAAATTCCATAATTTCTCGCTCAATCTTAAGAGTTTTATTTTTAAAATTCATATTTTATATTTAAATACAAAGGTTTCTGAAAATTCTTAAATTTACTGACATTAAATTATACAATAAAAAATTTTAGCGACGTTAAAGTAACCTTTGCTAATTTTGTTTTAAACAATACAAATGTGATATATAATTTGCAAATCACATTTTTTAAAAAATCAGACTGTAGTTTTCTACAGTCTGAGAGAAATTAATTATTGTTTACATTTTTAATTTTTTAATTATATCACATTTAAGCTATTAAAATAAATGTAACCGGAACAATCAATTCCATTAGAGTTTCTAGTGTTGCGCCCTCAGAGCAAACATATATCGTTGCAACATATTGCCCACTACCATTATCTGCAAAATTGAGTATAAGAGTTGAAGTCATATTATCTTCGCTTGGTCCTATTAATTCAGGCATATCTTGCCCTTCTGGTATATTAGTAAAATACTGATAACTATAATCTTCAAATGTTGATGACCAATTAACAGTTGCACTAACAGAAGTTTCTGCTTCTGCCATTCCAAGTTCTTCTCTTGTTACTTCAACACTTGGTCCACTTTCTCCAATAATGAAGTCCCCTAAATCAACAACACCTGTTCCAATTTGTTTTAAGTTGACTTTTAAACTTATTTGTTTGTCATTTTCATTTATTACATCGTTGTTGTCTGTATCAAAACTGAATGTCATAGGATATGGTGGACGATTTTCAAATATAAAATATACTGCATAATATACATTTTCAATTTTTGCATATACCAACACATATTTAGCGCCAATAATTTCAGTTATTGAGCCATCTAAATCAATCATTATATCTAAAACAACATTATTAAGGTTTGTTATAGGCGTTTCTTTATCAGAATAATAAAGCATATTTTCATAAACAGAATTACCTGAAATCGTAACTTGTGTTAAATCACCTAAATCTTTTTCCCCAAAATAACCTATAAAGTAAGGTCCTGTCAATGGATCATATTTCATCTTCATATTGCCTAGTAGTCCATTATTTGAATATTCAAGATAAAGTCTTTCACCTTCATAGAAAGCTTCAAACATTAAGCTTTCATAGTCTTGAACTATAATATTTATAGATCTTGTTGCAGTGTTGTCTGATGAAAATATTTTTACTGTATAAGTTCCAATTGAATTTAACGCAAAATTGTCTCTATCAACAATTTCGCCATTGAAATAATACTCAATTCTTGCATTTTCATCTTCTAAAATTATATCTAAATCACCAAAGACATTAACTTTTTCTATTGTATAAGAATTATTAACAAGCAAATTAGTTATATCTAGTTCTGTTTTTGCATCTGAGAATATTATTTGCGCATTTGTATTGTTTGAAATTGTTCCATATGTTTTGATATAGGCTCTAAATGTTTTGTTTTGTCCGTCAACAGAAATCACATATTCAAGCCAACATACTGTTTTATCTTCTGAAAATTTTATTTCTTTTGAAACAATTGGATATATAGCATCGATTACAATATCATTTTCTTCGACAAATGCTATATCTGATAAATTATATTCACCATTTGAAAATTGTAAATTATAATCAAAACTAACTTGATAAGAATTTTCCCATATATCAGTATAATTTATTGTAATACTACTTACATAATCTGTTGGATTGTCTTCCTGTAAGACATATTCAACTATTAAGTCAAAAGTATAATTATAAGTTTTTTGATTTGCAATAAAACTATAAACAACTTTAACAGTTTGTTGTCCTTCAACCAATGTTACTATATTAGAACCGTTAAATGTTGTACTTTGATTAGTATAGTATTCTGTATCGGTTAAATTTGGAACTATTAATTGACTATTATTTGTAACAATTGAAGCCACATTTGCATCACCTATATATTGAATGCCATCAATTAAATTATTGAATTGATACTTAACTTTAAATAAGAATGAATATATTTCAGTATTATCAGAATAAATTTTAATAGTATATGTTGTATTTTTTATAGTCGTGAAATCATCAATTTCAAGTCCGTTTTCATCAAAAATTTTATATGTGCAACCAGTATAACCCTCTTTATAGGTTAGATTTAAACTATTAATAACCCCATAACTAGTTATGCTTATTTCGTCATTGTAAATCTCAGATTGTGGATAATCTATATCATTTTGTTGATAAACTTGCATTGATACCATTTCAACAGGGCAAAAGCTCATAAAATTAATTGTTAGAACTTGCAAATAATCGTTATTTTTATATAGATATATATAAATATAGTAATTTTCTTCATTTTCATCTATTGAAAATTCAAATGTTGATTGTGTAATTTCAATCATTGAAGAATCGTTTTCATAATACAAATCATATTCATTCAACAAATCTGCATCAATTGAAATAACAAAATTGTTTTCACCTAAATCTCTACTATATTCTACATAGGTTGTTGATGATGTATTAACCATTTTGTTATTAATTTCAATATTATCAAAAAATATTACATTTAAAGATATCGAATTTATATAACTTTGTGTATATTTATCTCTAATGTTCAAATAAAAATTATTAATTTCCTCAAATGTAAATGTCTGTTGACCTGTTAATACATTGTCTTGACCATTATTATTAATGACAACTTCGATTACATTTACAAATTCTTCATTTATAGTGAAAGTTAATGAACTGCCCAAATGTATTAAATTCATTTGCAATAATTCTTCATAACTCACACTTGTTCCGTCAATTGCAATATTTGTTAATACATTTTTTCTGCACTTAACGTTAATGGTATCAAAAATTTCATGTGTTGATGTATAAATAGTAACTTGAATATCATCTTTTACTTCATAAGGAAAAGAATAGTCTGCGTAAAATCCTGTATAATTAGATTTAAAGTTAATTGATAATGTATCACCATATTTTACGACAGGATTAGCAATAAAGTCTTCATACGAAAGTGTTTGAGAACCAACTGTTACACTTTCTACCGGTTTTATTACGCACAAAACTTCAATGGTTTTATAAACTCTTGTATCTAATAATTGATATGTCATCGTTACAGTTGTATCGTTAGTAACTGTAAAATTATTTTGACTAAAATTAAATGTATCTAAATATTCTGTTTTTAAATTAAATGTTAAATTTTTGCCGTATTCAACTTCTGGGTTTGCGACAAACTCATCAAAAGTCATCGCTACTTCACCCACCATAACATTTTTAAAAATGTCGTGATTTACAGTTATTGTTTTTGTGTAAACAACTTCCCCACTTTGTGTGATTTCGATTACATAAGTAAGGTGTGATGGGCTAACTGTTAAGTTGCTGTAACGTCCTTCGTTAGTTCCTTTTGACCATACTTTATTGCCACTTTCGTTTAAATACTCATAGTCTAAACTATAATTATATCCTTCGCTGATAGAAACTTGCCATTTGTCACCAATATTTACTTGTGTACGAGCTTCAAATTCGCTTGCAGAAAGGGCTTTATCATTCAATGTCATAATTAAAGGACTGTCAATAATGCTCCAATTTAATGTAATATCATCAGTTTCTTGTGTAGTGTTAAAAGCATCTTGCCAGCCATAATTTGTTTTATCTTTTAGTGTAAATGTGATAGTGTAATTGCCGATGTCTGTTTTTGTTAAATCGCCAGACATTTGAATTATACTTTCATCAATTTCTTCAACCAATTCTGGTGTAAAAGCAGTCCCTGTATAAATAAAACTATTTCTAACTAATTCTGGGTCACTAATATAATTTCTTGAAATATAAAATTGTTTATATTCAGTTTCTTGTGCTACCCAATTATCATTGCCAACAGAAAAACCTTTTACATAGTAAGTTCCAACATATGTAGGTTTAGGAATTTCCTCTTTCTCACTATTATAATATTTATAAGTCATTTCCCCATATAGTGCTGACACTCCGCTAGGTTCGCCAAGTGTATCACCATATGTTATACCCTCTAAAACTAATTCTCCACTTATTGTGTTTTCTGCTTTTTCGATTTTCCATTGTAATTCTTGTGGTTCACCATCAAGATAATAATTGACATCATCATATTCAAACTCAACACCTGCTGTATAAGTTCCAGCATCTGTTGCAGATCTTGTTCCTGTATAATTTTTAACAGTTACCCCTTCAGGAAGATTTACAATAGAAACTGTTTTTTCTTGTCCGTCATAAGTAAATGGTTCGTAAGTGTTATAATCCCAACTTGTGCCACTAAAATAAAGTGGAACTTTTTCAATTTCCCATTCAATCACAACATTATTTGTGCTTTCATCATTCCATTCGTAGTTGGTTGTATTAATTAAGGCAAAAGTCACAGAATATTGACCTGCATTGGTAGCGGTCGCATTTCCACTAACGGTAAAAAGAACATCTTTATCTTGCGCGTTATAATTTACACCTGTTTGCTTTTGACCGCTGTAGAATAATCTACTGCTTACTTTACTAGGTTTGTTTACTTGTTGTTTGTTTATTGTCCAATTTATAGTTTTATTAAAGTTTATGTTAATCAATTCATAGTTTGTTGTATTATAATTTAGTGTTGCAGTTGCGTTGTATGTTCCTGCACCTATTTTCTTGTTATTTTCATAACTAACCTCAACACCTGCTGGCAAATTGGTAAGTTTTACTTCTTTTTCGTTTCCATCATAAGTAAATGGCTGTGTGACAGAATAATCCCATCTAACACCCCACATATCAATTTGTGCTTTGTTTATCGTCCATTGTTGAGTTAAAACTAAATGTTCATCATTTGTTATATTGTAATTATTCTCATCATATTCGATTATTGCAGTTGCATTGTATGTTCCAGCGTTTGTTGCAGTGTTATTCTCATAACCAACCTCAACACCTGCTGGCAAATTGGTAAGTTTTACTTCTTTTTTTTCTTCGTCATAGGTAAATGGTTCGTAATAATCCCAACCAACATAAGAAAAATCAATATTAGCTTTATGAATAACAAGGATTAAGTCTTTGTTGAAATTCTTATAAGTTAAAGTAAGATTATAACCCTGCTCATTTGCATTCAAGTTTTGTGGCAGCCCAGAAATTGCAAAGCCACCATCACCATAAATCAAACTATTAGTAGTTTCATTACTGTAATTCACTACTACAGATAGTTTACTATTAATCATTTCTGAAATATCTGTATAAACACCATAACAAATATCAATGGTGTTGAATTGTTCATTTACTTCAGTTCCATCGATATAAACAGATATTCCTGTTTCTGTAACTTCTGGCGGATTATTTTTACCCCCGCACGCACTTAAAAGAAATGCCGCCGGCAAAATAATTGCAAAAGCCATAACTAACATTAAAAATTTCTTTTTCATAATTCCCTCCCTGTGTTATACGCAAGTTGGTCTGATAGAAATAAAGAATGTATAACTAATAATAGTATATACAAGAAAACATAAAAAATCAATCAAATTTAATATATAGAATTCATTAAAGTTACTTTCTCTTTAAATCTCATATCAAATTTAATATTTTGCCATTTTTATAATAATCGTCGTTCTCATTTTATTTTAATGACAAATTAAATTATTTTAACTTTTTTAAATGCAATTCCTAAATAGGTATATAATTTACTATTTGAAAACTTTATCATAATATTTTATCAAACCATACAAATTTACTGATATTAATACATAAATAAGCTAACCAATCATTATTTTTTTGTTTTAATTTTCTCCTATTATTTTTTTAAAATTTATGATATTATTTTTAGTATGGAAAGATATAAACATTTAAACAAATGGTTGAAAGATAAATTTGGCGAAAGAGTTTTAAAAATATGTGTTGATGGAGGTTTTTCTTGTCCTAATCGTGATGGGAAATGTGGCGTTGGAGGTTGTATTTTTTGTAGCGAAAAAGGAAGTGGTGAACATAACAACAAAATTGATATATCTGCACAAGTAAAAAATCATTTAGAAAGTTATAGAGGAAAAAGAGCAAACAAATTTATTGTTTATTTTCAAAATTTTACAAACACCTATGATACAATAAAAAATTTAAAGAGAAAATATGACTCTGCCCTGATTAATGAAAAAATTGTTGGACTTTCAATTGGCACAAGACCTGATTGTATAAATGAAGATATAGCAAAATTATTACACTCATACCAAAATAAATATTATGTTATGGTTGAATTAGGTTTGCAAACTTCTAATGAAAACACTGCTAGAATTATTAATAGATGTTATCCCAATTCAACTTTCACCAAAGCTGTTAAAATTTTAAACAAGTACAATATTCCAATTATTACACACATAATGATTGGACTTCCAAATGAAAATAAAAATGACATTTTGTCAACCGTAGAATTTATAAATTCACATAAAACTGATGGAATAAAAATTCATTCAACATACATTGTTGCAAATACAAAACTTAATAATATGTATCAAAAAAATAAATACACACCACTAACCCTAGATGAATACATTAGCCAATGCTGTCTTGTTTTAACTCACATTAATCCTGAAATTGTTATTCATCGCATAAGTGGTGATGCTCCCAAAAATTTGCTGATTGCACCGTTGTGGAATTTGCATAAAAAGTGGAGCATTAATGGTATTGATAAATATATGGAAGAAAACAATTTGCACCAAGGACAATTTTATATAGAGAATAAAAAATAAAATTTTATTTATTAAAAAATCTAATTTTTAATATTTAATTTAAAATAAATATTTGTATTAACAATTTTATTATTTTAAATAAAAAGACTGCCAAAAATAAGTGCTTCAAGTTCCAACAACAACCAAATTGTTTTAAAATAAATAAAACAAAAGTGTATGTTTTTAACTTTTAGGTCACTTTGCTCTTGACAGTCCAAAGCATTATAAAAATAGAAAGTTTAATTTTCTGTTGTATCCAAACATTTTATGATTTTATCAAATGTTTTATATGAAATTATAGCGTTTTTTGCCAAATTTTTTTCATCTTCTGGCAATTTTCGCATCTCATCAATAATTTCATTTAATTCTGTTTCGCCATTCATATTAATACTCCAAAAAAGTTTCAGGCTCGTTTAAGATTTTAATACTTTCTGCAATTAAATTATTAGTTCTAATTAGTTCTTTTAATAAATATTTAAAGGTTCCAAAAATGCTTAAATAAAATTTTGTAGATTTTCGATAACCAGCATCTTCTTGCCTTAATTTCTCATACAAATTGATTGCATTTTTTAAATGATTATAATCTTTTAAACTATTTCTTTTTGTTAAAATTTTACTTAAATTTTCATAATCTTCCTCTATTATTGCATTGCTTGTGCTCATCTTATATTTTGCAATAAATTTAACCACCCTGTTATTTAATTTTTCTGCTGCAATCTTTGCGAATTTGCTGTAGATAGGTGAACAATCTAAATTGCACTTGTCAATTACTTTTTCAATTTCTTCAATATTTCTTTCAACTTGTTTTAAGCAATCCTCAAAATACAAATTTTCTGTCAATACTTTTACTCTTAATTGATAGATATCAGTATTACTTTTCATATTACAATCTCCTTAATATTTTATTAAAATGTTATTTGTAAAATCTCGTTCAAAACATTTATTAATTTAATAAACAATTATTTCCAACTTTGTAATTGATCTAAAGGTTTTATTGCTATGTATTGTGAGTCACACAAATAATACTACTTACAACAAGATTATAATAATACATATTGTCTGTAATGTCAATACCAAAAATTTCAACCAACTTTAAATATTTGTAAAAATCTTTAACTGTTTGTAAATAAACTTATTACTCGTTATTTACTATAGCTATTGTTTTTACTTTTAACACATATTTATTTTAATAATAATAATTAACATATTCAATTTGTGGCAATAAATATTTACTCTTATTCTTTGTAGGATAATACATACGATTAATTATGCCAAAAACTTTTTCACCCATTCCTCTTTTTTCTATTGTCTTAGTAACTTCTTTTAATGCATTTACATCGTTTTCTGCATTATGCAATGAAGAGTTTCCCACGACAAATCCAAATGATTCAGCAATATCCCCTAGTTTATAACTTTTAGCAGAAGTAGATGAATTTAATTTATTTGGATTTATACTTATTGCATATCGTTCTTTAATTGATAAATATACATCTAGAAATTTTAACTTCCCCAAAATATCTACCTTTCCTTCAAGTAGTTCAATAATAAAACTAACATCAAAAACAGCATTATACGCAATAAATAAACCATCTTGATTTTGTGAAAAAATATCGTAAATAATATTTTTAGCTTCCGTATAATCAATACCTTTTTCTTGTAATTTTTCATCTGTTATTTTAGTTAAATTCACTATTTCGGATGACAACTTTTGTCCATTTTTTGTTTTAATATAAATTGATTTTTTCTCTTTTATATTTAACTCATACCATCCATATTTTTCATTTTTTATAATTCCTTCAACAATCTCATAAGAAAATTCAATAATTTGGTTTTCTTCTGGATCTAAACCGGTTGTTTCAGTATCAAAAAATATTAACTTTTTGTATTTACTTAACATATAATATAAAACAGAATTTCCTTCAAGATTTCTAAGGTTATATCCATAAGAACTTTGATTTGAATAAAAATATTTAAGTGCAGAGCATTTATTTACATAGTAATCTATTAAATAATCTCCCATCAATTTAGTCTTTGTTGGAGAAAGCCAATTTTCAAATTCATTAACAAACCCTTTATATCTATCATAATTAATATCCTCTAATAATTCTTTTGCTTTATCGTTATAAATTGATAACTCATCTTTAAATTTATCTGTTACATTTTTAGCGGGTAATTCTTTTCTTAATGTACCATCTAACATATACAGGAAGTCATCAACTTTATTTAGATATCTATATGGTCCTTCCTCTCCATAATTTATTTTTACTAACAAATAATATAAGTTAGAGATTTTTGATTCTAACCTTGCTTCTAAAATTGATTTAACAGCCTCATCATATTTATCTTTATTTTTAAAATATAAATCATTGCAATTGTCAATATTTGCGATAAAAAAACTAATTAAAATTAATTTAGAAAAATCAACTGTTATATTATTGTCGGCAAATTTTATCTTAACTTTAGGGCAATATTTTAATATTTGCTCAAAAATTTCTTTATTAATCCTTTTGAAATATACACAATTAATACCAAAATATGTATCAAAATATATTTTTAAATCAATGTCTAAATTTTTTTTAAAATCTTCACCAGTTTCCAAAACTCCAGAAATATCTGGAATGCTCCAAACATTCGCCGTCCTTAATTGTTTTTCAAATTCGGGTAAAGCCTTTTCAAACATACTTATTAAATATGAGAAATTTTTCTCCAAATCCTTTAATAAAATATTAACTTGCGAATTATTATTAAAAATTTCCCCAATATCGTCAATAACTCTTTTAAATACAAATTTAACATTTTCTATAATCCAATAAAATTGTTTTGCTAAATATTCCCTTATCATTGCAAATTCATTAGAATACATTGTATTAATTTGTGAGTCTCCAAAAAACCAAATTTTAAATTTTTCTTTAAAAGATAAACCTATGCCATTTTTGCGATTTTCTATTTTATAGAAATAACTTTCTAACTCATCCCTTTGTTTGCAAACTTCCATTTGTAAATGTTCCAATTCATCACTTGTCATTTTATATCTCCATCTTATATTTTAAAAACTATACTTTATTTAGTTCAACAAATTTAGTTAGAATTTTAGCAATATCATACAATAGATATTTTGCAATCTTTTATTTATATTTTTTCACGTTTTTCACACCACTTTCATCAAATATAGCAAATACAATAATTTTTACATTTGAAATTTACTATTAAACTAAAAAGTATCCACTTTTGTTGATTGCTTATAACACAAACTAGTAAATCCAAAAAATAAACAATATCAATCTTTTGATTGTTGTCAATTTATTCGCAATTTCTGGACTTAAACTTAAATTATTTATTATATTTAACTTCTTTATTTTTATTAATACAATCCAAATCTTTAATTGTGTATATTTTTGATGCTATTTTATAATAAATAACAAACAATCGTTTTGTCAAACTTTTTGCGACCTTTAAGGTGTTCTAATTGCACAAAAATAAAAAAACAATACTGGCTATCTTCCATTATTATAAATATTTATTATAGAATTCAACAATTTTATGGAATGGTATAACATTTAAGTTATCGTACAAATCAACGTGAACTGCATTTGGTATTATTAACAATTCCTTGTTATCACCTTTCAATTTTTTGAAAGCATCTTTGCTAAAATAACAAGAATGAGCTTTTTCTCCGTGTATCATAAAAACTGCATTTTTAATTTCATTTGAGTAAGTTAAAATTGGCATATTTATAAATGATAGAGCTGAAGTTTTATTCCAACCTTTATTTGAATTTAAAGAGCGAATATGATAACCTCTCTTTGTTTTGTAATATGCATAGTAATCTTTCACAAATTGTGGTGCATCTTTTGGTAGGGGGTCAACAACACCACCTGCCAAATCATATTCATTGTTTTTATAGTCAACAATTCTTTGCCTATTTAACTCTTCTTATTTAGTAATTATAAGTTACACAAAATATTAATTATTTATAAATAAAATTTAATTTAAAATGCTAAACAAAAAATAGAATTATAATTTAATTTTGTGTTTTATACATTTTCTAAACTATTATCATCTAATTTATAATTAGTTTTAGCGTCTTTAATATTATCAAAAATTTCAGGCGAGATTTTATAGATTTCTTTAATTTGCTCAATAGTTAATTTTTGTATTGGATATAAATAGCCTCCACGATGATCACTATCTTTACCTCCATTTTCAACATATGCAGTAAATAATGTTAATGGATATAAAAGAAAAACATCTTTTTTATTATCAGGAAACATACACAATCTGCAACCCATTTCTATGTAATTTTTTATATTTTTTTCAAAAGGGTATTTTTGTTGTAATTCTTGATATTTTTTATAAATTTCATTAAAATCTTTCTCGTTTTTATTTTTTGCTAATTCAATATATAAATCAAGTAATCCATCAAATAATGGATTTTGTTCTAATTCTTCTGAATATTGTTTTTTAAATTCCTTTATTTCATTAACAACATCATAGTTTATGTTACGCTTAATCCGACAAAGGTGATAAAACTTACGCTTATTCGTATAAGTGTCAGTATTTTCACAATTTTGTACATTGCTGTCAATTACATAATACTGCAATGCTTCAATTACTATAAACAAATTATCTTTAAATTTCAATTGGAAAAAATCTAATTTTTTCATTATTAATTCCTTAGTAATAAGTTACCATATATTTTAAGAAAAGTCAATGATCAACAATTTTTTCTATTTTGATAATAAATTAATTAATACATCTAAATTACTATCACAACTTTAATCTGTATTTTTTGACCATCTTTTTTCTCAGTTACAACTAAATACTTATAGTCAAACTATAATTTCACCTACTGCCACAAAGCAACTATCATCTATGTTAATTGAGTAAGTTTTTCAAAACTATTTTCAGAAATAGTACCATTATTTAATGTCATAGTTATGGAATATTTAAAATACTTCACTTTAATTCAATATCATAGGTTCGTTGTGATGTTCTATATGCACTAGCCTAACCATAAAAAGAAATGTAACAAACCAAGTAAAAAAATAAGTGAATTCTAGAAACTTACTTTGCTTTTAAAATTAATCATCTTATTCAAAAATTTTGCCATATCTTTGAAAACTAACTACATTTTTAATTTTTATTACAATTTATCTTACTTTAATTTTTTCTATTATTTTTTTATTTTATGTACCCTTAAAATTCTAAACAATCTTCTTTAATAGGTTCAGTTGTATAAGTTTTGTTAAATGCTTCATTTTGAATTGCATAAACATCATCAATATTTGAAACATTTAACACAGCACCTTTAACACCATACATATCTTCTCCCCAAGGTGCTTTAAATGCAATGTCATATTTTAAAACAACATATTTAATTGGCTCAGCAATTGGTTCATACACACCCTTTGTGCTTGTTGCTTTATATTTTTTTTCAAAAGCATCTGGTTTAACAATATATTCTTCGCCATCTGGATTTTTTACAATCATACTGCCTTCTATTTTTACTTTGCTTTTTGTTTCACCAATTACATAAATTTTACCATCTCTTTCAACTCTAGGTCTTGTATCAACTTCTTCCCCTAGTTTGCCTTCTCTTGCTGTAACCAAAGCAGTTTTTTTGCTAATTTTGGAAATTCGCCTATTTGTTGAAGTTTTGTAATATAATGATTTACAAATTCTTTCATATCATCAATAACTTTACAGTCTATAAAAATATCTGGATATTTTTGTGGCTGTAAAGAACATAATTTTAATATTTTGGTTTTCATTTTTATTCTTAACCCTTTTAATGTATTTTTTTAAATTTTTATAAATTTTATTAATTTTTTTATCAAAAACTTTTATCCTAAAAGATAGTTTTTTTATTAAACTAAACTAACATTAATCTATTATTTAACATTTTTGTTGCAACAACATATATATTTTGAAATTACGAAATCTTATACTTCAAATAACAACTATATTATATTATAAATTAGTTTAAAAGTCAATATTTATGATTTATTATTTGCATAAGAAATGTCTAATTTATTCATTTTTATTTAAAACACATCTTAATTTTTAATAATCTTTGCCTATATAAACAACAATAAATAAATTGTCAATATGATATATTTTTTTGATAAAATAATAAATAACAAACTCGACATTTCACTAGTTAACGCAATATCTTTTGACCCTTACACACACGGATATTACAAAGTTACAGAAAGAGTTGGTGAAGCTTTTAAAGATGGATTAAAATTAAAAAAAGGTTTTTAAAATAATGTTAAAACCTTTTTTTTATAATAAATTTTTATTTTTTATTAAAATATAATGATATTAATAATTTAATTAAAATAAAATTTGCAACATTCAAAAAAAATTCAAAGCTGAACAATAGCTTTGAATTTTTTAATTTTATTCTTGACTGTCGTATAGTCCAATCATAGCACCCATACCATTTGCAAGATAGATATTAACACAATTACCTTCAGCAAATGATTTTCCTTGTAATATTGTACTATCTTGATTTGTTTGTCCAAATCCACTATTAATATAACCACCATTTCCATTACTTTCTAGGTAGTGAACACCATTACTCATTGCTTTATTAATTAAACTATCAGTTTTATCCATATCCAAACCATATGTTACAGTTGTGTCACCTGCATAGAAATCAGCATAGTCGTTTTCAGTTTCAAATATTCTAACATATCCTTTAATTCTTGAGGCAGTTAAACCTTGTGCATCACCACTTTTCATAGCACATATAATGTTTAATTGTCCAACAGATGTGCCATTTTCATTAGCATATCCAGCATATATTGTTTTGCCTGTATCAGGAAGACCTAGTGAAGAATATTTCCCACTGTATAAATCTTCTAGTTGTGACAATTGTCCAACAAGTGCTGAAGCGCCATCATAAACTGTAAACCAAGGTTCTTTTCCTGTAACTTTTGATTCAATTGTGCTGTTAATAATGTCAATTCTGCTTGGATTTCCTGTTTCAGGGTTATCGTTTTCCATTTTGCAATGGTCTGTGATTATTGCAGGACCACCTGCATTTTTAAATTCACTGTTTTTAATAACAAAGTGTTCTGCACCCCAAACATAGAATAAACATTGATATGAATTATATCCTTTACAACTATCAATAACATATTCACCATCAAACTCGTTGTCTATATCACCAAGTTGCATAAAATATCCAATATAGAAGTTGTGCATAACTGTGTTGTATGCATAAAAATTAACTTCTGTATTTTTCATAAGCAATATTGCACCAGAGTTAAGAGGATCTGCGTTCAATTCACCATTACCTATAAAGTATAAGTTTTTCCAATTAACCAAAGTTTCTGATTCAATTTTGCTTTTGCTATCATTTGTTGTATAAAATACACAAAGGTGTGCAGTCATATATTCTGCATTGTCACCAATTTGAACAATATTTGTTCCATCATCATTTTCTGCAATCATTTTTGGGAAAGAACTTAAATTAATTGAGAAATAATTTCCAATAAAGTTAAATTCTTCTCCATTTTTTATTGTTCTGTGATAAATTCCTGTTCCGCTGTCATCAATTGGTGTTCCTTCAAGTGTTAAATCTGTTTTTGCTTGAACTGTTGCATAGTTTGGAGTATCTTTTGTCCAGAATAAGTCTTGACGAACATCGTCTTTTGTAACTAAAATGTCGTTTTGCAAAACTATACCATTAACTTCAACATCAGTTAAACCCATTTCAGCTTTTATTTCTGCCCAACCATCTTCAAAGTTGTCATAAACTGAAAGTTCTTTTGCAGTGTAAACATTGAAAGCATCAATAACAACTAGGTTAGTTGTAAATTTTGTTAAATTTTCATCGTAACCATCATCTGCATTTGCTGCTTTTACTGTAACTTTAAACTCTTTGCCTACTGCTTGCTCGGTAAAATCTAAAGTTGTGTTTTCTGTATCAATTGCAACTATATTGGCTAAATCATCACCAGATAATGTTGTATATGTATTATCCGAATTTTTTAACTCAACTGTTACAATTGTTCTAACCTTTTCTAAGTTAGAAACAAGGTTACCATTTGGATCAACACCACTTGCTTTGATTCTGAAATTAAATTCATTGTCATCACCAACATAAAGTGGTTGATTTCCATAAATGAATTGTTCTTGTTCATTTGTTTGAACAGCTCTATTTGCATTGTAATCAATTAAAAGTTGACTTTCAAGTGATATAATTGAGTTTACATCAGCTTCTGTTGCAACAACTGATATTGTTACATCAAAAGAATAGTCTTTGTATGTTATTTTTAAAGTTACATCTCCAACTTCTGATGTATCAACAGTTCCAAAAGTCAACTCATTTGCTGGTATTTCTTCAACATCACCGTTTTTGTAAGTAATAACGGCAATAACATTTGAAGTATCCAGCGTTTCGCCCTTAACAATAGTTGTTTCAAGGGTTCCACTTTTTACTACTGCTGATTTAATTTTCCCTGCTTCATTACAAGCAGTTAGTGCAAGCACACTTAGAATCATAAAACTAAAAACCAGCAATACTTTTTGTACTTTTTTCATTTTTTTCTCCTTTTTTTTATTTTATATAAGTGGTTGTCCACGTTATACCAATTTAGTATGCCCACACAATTACATCTGTATAGACTTTGCTACCATCAGTAGCCATTATTTTTATATTTAGCATAATTTTTCCAGTAAATAAAATTAGTCCCAGTTCTTTACCTTGTTCATCTTTAATAAAAGTTGCAACATCTTGTGAAGTGTTATACACGAATTTCACATCTTTATTACTTGCATTATCAGGCAAAGTTCTCCACGACAGTTGAACCATTGTTCCTGTCAAGGTTTCTTCATCTCCTGGTTCGGTGTATTTAATTTTAATTATTTTTTGTCCATTTTGCACAGAAACTTCTGTTTTTTCATCTGTTTCATTTAAACACGTTATCTCAGTAACGGGTATTACTTCGTTGTAAACAACTGATTTAAGCCCAAAAATGGAGATTATCACAATTGATGCAACATAAATAATACCAATTAATATCATAGTTGTCTTTTTCATTATTTCTCCTTATAATAGACTTTTATTTTGTTTACATACAGCCAAATTCTGCCCACACAGAACATTGTTGCAATAAATAGAATTTTAAACCAAACACTAAACTGATTTTCGGAAATAAAGAAATATGTAATAAATGCAATTAATGCAGAAATTAAAAATGATAATATTGATGCTTTAACTTCGTTAGGGTTATTCGAGTGTGTTCCTGTTGTTGCATATTGTGCTGTTTGTGGATTCATTATATCAAGTTCTGCACTCCATAATAGGTGTCCAACATAGGTTAATTCTAAACTTAAAAATATTAAAATTGATTGCCAAAATGAATAATTAACAAAACTTGTAAAAATAAAAGTTGAAATAAAAATTGAAATACTAACAAAGAATAAATTTACAACAAGTCTTGAAAACAAAGTTTTTACATTCTTTTGGGGTATTGTTTTTAACAGATAACTAGATGCTCCATCTTCGCTGTAAATATGTGACATTTCAATATTAGAAGAAAGCGAAATTATTAATATCATTAGTATGTTAAATGCAACCGACATAAATGCACCAGTAAGTCTTGTATCCATTGCTGAGTATATTTTATTAAGTAGAAATATTGCAAGAGGCATTCCCAAAACAACTGCAAGCAAACTATATAATTTTGTAGGTGTTCTTAAATTTAATATTAAATCTTTTTTGATTGAAGACCAAAAAGATGAATTTTTATAGTTTTTATAAGTTTTTTCAATTTTTACCTTTTTATATTCAAAAGGACTACTTGCCATTTTAAAGAATAGTGGTCTAACAAGCAAATATGTTATCCCCAATATTATTGCAATAAATGCAACAACACCAAGTGTGATTAAAATTTGTTTTAAACTAAAAATTATATTAGAAACACCATATCTTTCACCAACAGCACTTATTGCCAACCAACCAAGTGGAGCAAAAATTGCATTAAATTTATTCAAAAAGTCTTGAATTTGCCAAAATGTTGTTCCCCAGGTTCCAATAAGGTCAAAATTCTCTGGAATTGCGTTTATTAAAAACACCAAACCAGTAACAACACCAGCAATGAACATTACAAGTAAAATGGCTTGCAAAACTTTATATTGTTTTAAAAATATTGATATATACATTAAAGGAATAGATAAAAGTGCTCCAATTGCAACAGGTACTGCTGTTACAACAAAGTATATAACAACAAGCCAAAGGTAGTAATAAATTGCGAGTTGATTTATTAATGCATAAGCAACAAACAGTGGCAAAATATACGAAACATTTCTTATTAGTTCATACAAATAGTAAACAATTAATTTTGAAGTAAACACTGATGTTCTTCCTGTAGGCAAAGTTAAAAGCAATTGATTATCTTTTGCAAAATACAAATTTTTCATAAGCCCAAATGTGCAAACAATAATAGACAAAAAAATCATTATTGAAAAAACCAAGGCAAAAAAGTTTTGTGGAATTCCAGGCAAAATGGAAACTAATTTAAGAAATGATAAAATATAAAAGCCAAAGTAAATTAAAGCAGTGATAACTGCGAACTTTAAAATAGACAATACCACTTTAAATATTGTTTGTTTTTTACTTTTAATAAACGAAAAATCAATTTTGTCTTTTAGTTGCATAAGTACTAAAGTTTTTAAATTTTCCATTTTAAATCCTTTTTATATTTTATTTTTCTTTAATTTTTTTTCTTTAACATTTTCGACTTTATCTTGTTTTTCTTTTTCATCTTCATCAACCAAACTTGCCTCAACTGGCGTGTTTGTTATATCCAAGTAAAATTTTTCAAGTGTTGTTTCTTTTTCTATGTCACTAACATTTTTGCATACCAAAATTTTACCTTTTTTAATTATTGCAATTTTATTGCATAATTGTTCAACTATATCAATCAAGTGACTGGAAAAGAATACTATATTCCCCTCTTTTGCGTGTTGTTTCATACACTCTTTTACTTGATAAATACTGTTTGGGTCAAGACCTGTTAAAGGTTCATCAAGTATCCAAACTCTTGGATTATGAACAAGTGCTGACATAATTGCAATTTTTTGTTTCATACCGTGTGAATATGTTTTTATTTGATTGTCAAAAGCACCGCCAAGTTCAAGCAAATTTACATATTTTTCTATTCTCTTATCTCTGTCCTCTTTTGAAACATCATATAAATCTGCGATATAGTTTATATACTCTCTGCCCGTAAGTTTTTCATATAGTGCATAGTGATCGGGAACAAAACCAATTTGTCTTTTTGCCATAACACTTTGAGTTTGCACATCGTAACCACAAACTTCAATTTGTCCACTGGTTATTGGTTGAATGCCAACAATACTTTTTATTATTGTACTTTTTCCTGCTCCATTGTGTCCCAAAAAGCCAAATATATCTCCACCTTCAATTTCAAGAGATGCATCTTTAACTGCATAAACTTGACTTTTACCATATCTTTTTGAGAAATTTCTTAAAATTAATTTATTTTTGCCTTCTTCATTCATAGGTTCTTCTTTGCTCCTCCCTGCCAAGGCACATTCAAGTGCCATATCATCTAACTTTATTTTCTTTTTTCTGTCTGCTATATCATATAGTGTGTCCACAAATGTGTAACTTCCTTCATAAACAAACCAAACTCCTGCTCCAAGGATAACATAAACAACAAAGAATAAAAATTGATATAGTGGATAGAAAGTGAATTGCAAATTTCCAATGTTAAATGACCAAACAATTTTTCTTAGATCTTCAGCCCAAGTGCCTAATTTTTCTGCAATAAAATCACTGTTTATAAAGAAATAATCAACTGTTCCATAATTGGAGAACCAAGCATTTAAAATTAAAACAAGCAAAAAGTAAAATCCAAATCCAATCATAGAATACTTAAATTGTTTCAGTTTTGGTCTTTCGTAAACCCTTAACGCAACCATTAATATTGGCATAAAGAACGCAATATAGTGATTTATATAAAAGTTCACAATGTTTGTACTAAACAAATTTAAGTCACCAGAGTAGTTTGGCATAACCATAGCCAAAAAAGCACCAAACACATTTATGAAATATGTAAAATAAAATAGTTTGTTCCACTTAAAAATTAGACACAAAGGTATTATATACATAGCAGTGTTACAAAGGTGGAATGGCCAGTGTGTTACATCTAAAAAATCATAAAATCTGTATCTAAAACTAAATGACAACAATGTACCCAAACTTATATAAAGCAAAATACTTCTTTTTTCTTTCGCATCTTCCTTTCTTAAAATGAAATACAAACATATTGGAATTATTATTGCAAAATATAAAATCACTCTGTGAGGAACTGTTAAATCTTTTGGTTCAATTGCATAATTAATATAACCAAATAAAGCTTGTAACATATATGCTGGCATAACAGCAAAAATCATTAATACTGCATACAAAATTGATTTTAAATCACTTTTTTCAACTTTAAACCTATCATTTTCAATAAATACAACAATACAATACGCAAGTGTAATTCCAAGTTCAATTCCCATTAATAAAGCACGCAAATTAAATGAACCATACGCATTTTCACCAACTATACCAATTGTTATAAAATAAATAAACCCAATACACAGCAATGTTACAATTGTTCCATAGTACTTAATTATTGTTGCAAACCTTTTAAGTTTAAAAAATGGATATAACACAACAAGAAAAATAACAGAATAGTTAAGCCAATTTAAAATTAAAGAAAAAAATGTTAAAACTGGACTATCTATTGGTGAAGATGAAAGTTTATAAACATTTTCAAGAGCATCATCTCCCAACATATATCTAAAAAAGAACAAAACTGCCAAAACTATTGAAACAATTTTGTAAACCTTATTTGGAATAGGTTGTTTTTTTATTTTTAAAACCACATATGTTGCTATTAAAGCCACAGCAACAAAAAACAAACTCAAAACTTGACCAAGTACCATCTCTTCCTCCAATGTAACTACAATTTATTTTTTGCAATTTTTTTATAAAAATTTATTTAAAAAAGTATTAATAATAATTTCATAAACACAAATCGCAAAAAAACTATCTCATTAAAAATGAGGTACTTTTAACAAATGAGTTTGTTATTTAAAATATATAAATTATAATCGTTTATACAATCATTGTTATTTAATTTTACAAAACCTTTTTTTTCAACATTTATAATTGAAACATAAATTTTGTTTACAAACAGCCAAATAAATGGGCAAATAAATGCCAAAAAGAATATTTTGCAAACTGCAAAATTTAATCCTGTTTGTTGAAGTGATTGAACAACTATAAAATAATTAGATGTGAAATTTAATAAAAAATTGTTTGAAGCATTAGCATTTTTAAAAAGTGAAATAAAATCAAATGGTATAAAAGGCATTGTTTGTACAAATGCAAAAAAGACTAGTGCCAAAACTTGTGCCACCAACAATGTTCTAAGAACTATTTGTCTTACCATTCTAAAACTTTGCATTTTCTCCAATATCAAATAACTTTCTATAAGATATAATAAAGGCAACGACATATTTTGTCAAGAACTTTATTAAAAAAACAAAAACATATTAGTTGCGTTAAGAATGGAAAATTTTAAAATGTTTGCAAATATAACATAACCTAGACCACTGTTGTAACAAATGATTTTTTTATATTTAATAAAAATTTAACCAAATATGATATTAATAAAAATTTTATAAATTATCTATTTTTTTAATAATTAAATATAAATTACAATAAAAAACAGTAAAATATTTATTATTTTAAACAATACAATATTAATTAATTAATTAATTTTATTTTTTATTAATTCTCTAATTTTATAAATTTTTTCTTCTTCATAAACATAAGATTGCCTTTCTTTCACAAAATTTGTTGAGCCTCGTTTTTCAAAACTATATCTTGGAATTAATTGCAAATGAAAATGATTGTTTGGACCATCACACATTGTACACAAATATACACTTTCGCAACAATAAACCCCTTTAACAATTTTCATAATGTTTTTTGCAAGTTTAAATATTTTTTCACAAGTGCAATCATCAATTTCCATCATATCCTTAAAATGTTTAATTGTGGATATAATAATGTGACCTCTTGCTCTTGGATTTGTGCACATAAAAGCTTCAAAATTATCATCTTTATATATAATGTTTTTTGAATTGTCCCCAAACAACACATTATTGAACTTTCTGTCATAGCAAGTTGGACAAATTCCCTGATCTGTTAATATTGCATTATTTAACACTGTAAATTCTTTATTATATGCTTTTAATATGTACTCTCTGCCAACAACATCAATATTTTTTAAATTTTTTAGTTCAACAAACATTGGCATATACAAATTTTCATCATTGTTTTTTGTTTTTTCTTCGCCACCAAGTTCAACCTTGCCGTTTTCTATTTCACCTACAAAATAATTGGCACAGCCAAACTCTGAAATGTCACAACCAACATAATTTGTTATTTTTATATCAATATTCATTTCTTCTTTAAGTTCTCGAATTGCATTTTGTTCAAGTGTTTCATTATTTTCCCAGCCTCCACCAGGAACAACATAATATTCTCTAATTGTTCCATCATCTTGCTTTTTTCTGCGAAACATTAACAAAACTTTGTCGCCTTTAAAAATTATTACTCTTGATGAAATTCTTTTCATATTTTTACCCTTTTAATAACTATAATTTTTACATCTTAAAAAATAAAATTTTTGCAATTTTCTATTTTTTTTTATATTAAATTTGTTAATAATAATTTTTAAAAATATTACATTGGAACGCCTTTTTTATTATTTTTTCATACATTTTATAATATAAAATTTAAAATTTGTAAAGAGATATAAAAAATTTAACAAAAATTATATCAACTTTATTATTCAAATTATGACTAGAAATTTTTTTTAAATTACTACAAAAAATAGTTTAATAAAGTTGTGAGAATTTTTGTTACTATGTTATAATCAAATTTGTGAGGTGGTGGTATGGATAAAAAAGAACAAAATATATTAGACACACAAGATGCCTACAAGGGGTTTAAAGGAAGTTTATGGAAAAAAACAATTAATGTTTCTGATTTTATTGACTGCAATTATCGTGAATATAAAGGAGATGACAGTTTTCTTGTTTCACCAAGCAAAAAAACAAGCAAGGTTTGGACTAAATGCGAAAAACTTTTAGCAATTGAAAGAAAAAAACATTTGCTTGATGTTGATGTTAAAAATATGTCTGGAATTAACAGTTTTCCTGCAGGATATATTGATAGAAAAAACGAAGTAATTGTTGGACTGCAAACAGATAAACCTCTTAAAAGAATAGTAAATCCTTATGGTGGACTAAGAATGGTTCACAGTGCACTTTCTGCATATAACAAACAACTTGACCCAACGGTTGATAAATTTTTTTCCAGTATGATGCGAAAAACACATAATGATGGTGTTTTTGACGCATACACCCCTAACATTAGAAAAGCAAGAAGTGCTGGACTAATAACAGGACTTCCAGATGCTTATGGCAGAGGAAGAATTATTGGAGATTACAGAAGAGTTGCTCTGTATGGAATTAATAGATTAATTGAAGAAAAACAAAAAGATTTACTTTGTGAAAAACTTCTTGCAATTGATAATGAAGATTGTATCAGACTTCGCGAAGAAGTTAGCGAACAAATTAGAGCTCTTGAAAAAATTAAAGAAATGGCAAAAACATATGGATTTGATATAAATAAACCAGCAAAAAACGCACAAGAGGCTTTTCAATGGACATATTTTGCCTATCTTTCTGCTGTTAAAGAGAATAATGGTGCAGCAATGAGTTTGGGCAGAGTTTCAACCTTTCTTGATATCTACATTGAAAGAGATATAAAAAATGGTGTTTTAGATGAAGTTAAAGCACAAGAACTTGTTGACCAATTTACAATAAAGTTAAGACTTGTTAGGCATTTAAGAACACCTGATTATGATGAAATATTTGCAGGTGACCCAACTTGGGTTACAGAAAGTATTGGTGGTATGCTTAATGACAAAAAGAGTTTAGTTACAAAAAACTCATTTAGATTTTTGCATAGTTTAATTAACCTTAATCCAAGTCCAGAACCTAACCTAACAATTTTATGGTCAACAAAATTGCCTGCAAACTTCAAAAAATACTGTGCAAAAATTTCCATTTTAACAGATAGCATTCAATATGAAAATGATGATGTGATGTCTGAAATTTATGGACACGATTATGCAATTGCCTGTTGCGTTTCGGCAATGAAAATTGGAAAACAAATGCAATTTTTTGGTGCAAGGTGCAATCTTGCAAAATCTTTATTATATAGTATCAACGGTGGAAAAGATGAAAAAAGTGGCAAACTTGTTGTTGATGGCATACCACAAATTACAGATGAAATTCTTACCTATAACAAGGTTAAAAAGTCATATTTTAAAACACTGGACATTGTTGCAAAAACATACGTTGATGCACTAAATATAATTCATTATATGCACGATAAATATGCATATGAAGCAGGACAAATGGCACTTCACGACACTTTTGTTGAAAGATTAATGGCATTTGGAGTTGCAGGACTTTCTGTTGCAACAGATTCTCTTTCTGCAATTAAATTTGCAAAAGTTAAACCATTAAGAAACGAAGATGGAATTGCTGTTGATTTTAAAATTGATGGTGCTTTTCCTAAATATGGAAACGATGATGACAGAGTTGACAACATTGCAATAGAAATTGTTCAACACTTCATTGACTCATTAAAAAAACATAAACTATATCGCAATGCAAAGCACACACTTTCTGCCTTAACAATCACATCAAATGTAATGTATGGCAAAAAAACAGGAACAACCCCAGATGGCAGACAAGCAGGACAACCTTTTGCCCCAGGTGCAAATCCAATGCACGGCAGAGATTGCTCTGGTGCACTTGCATCTTTAAACTCAGTTGCAAAAATACCATATTGTGATTGTTGTCAAGATGGAGTTTCAAACACATTCTCAATAATCCCTAATGCACTTGGTCACGATTTAAATTCCCGAGTTAAAAATCTTGTTGGAATTTTGGACGGATATTTTGTTCAGTATGCACAGCATATAAATGTTAATGTGCTTGATAGAGAAAAACTTATTGATGCAATGAATAATCCAGACAAATACCCTACACTAACAATAAGAGTTTCAGGATATGCAGTTAACTTCAACAAACTTTCAAGAGCACATCAAGAAGAAGTTATTGCAAGAACATTTCACGAAAAGGTTGGTAATTTATGAAAAAAATAACAAAAAAAATTTACGAAGAACTAAAAAATAAAGATGTTTTTTTATTCGATTTTGATGGAACACTTATTAATTCTGAAAAATATCATAAAAAAGCACATTCAAAAGTTTTATCATTAATATTAAATAAAAAATTTAAAATGACAAATTCACGATTTTTAAAATATGTTGGCAGTTCTGATGATATTATATTTGAAAAATACAAAAAAGACTTCAATGTTGAATTTGATAAAGATAAAATGATAAATTTAAAAGTTTTAGAATCAAAAAGACTATTAATGGATAAAAAGGTTAAACCATTTGGTTATTTTGAAGAACTAAAAAAACTTTTTCCTAACAAAAAATTCTATATTGTAACCAATCAAGAACAAAATTTTTTGACAGATATTTTAAAATCTAAGGAAATGTATAATAAATTTGATAATATTTTTTGTATGTTATCTTTAAATAAAGACAAAACATTATTTATCAAAGAAATAAATAACCTTTTGAATGTTGATTATAAAAAATGTGTACTCTTTGAAGATGTTAACAAATACTTGCATCTTGCAAAATCATTAGGCATTTTATCCATTGGGATTGAAACAAAATCTAATAAGGGATTATTAAAAGATTCAGATTTTATTATAAAATACAATGTTTGAGGATATAATGTTAGGAAAAATAAATAGTTTTGAAACAATGGGACTTGTTGATGGTCCTGGTATAAGATTTGTTGTTTTTATGCAAGGCTGTGAACTTAGATGTATTTATTGTCATAACCCCGACACTTGGGATAAAAATTCATACACACAAGAAATTTTTCCAAGCGAACTTGTTGAAAAAATTAAAAGATACAAACCATATTTTGGCGATGATGGTGGCGTAACTTTTTCTGGTGGTGAACCACTGCTTCAACCAATGTTTTTGTTGGAATGTTTAAAATTATGCAAAGAAAACGGTATTCACACTGCACTAGACACTGCAGGTTTTGGCTTTGGAAATTATGATGAAATTCTAAAATATACCGATTTGGTTATACTTGATATAAAAGCAGTTGAAGAAGATGAATATAAATATTTAACAGGTCAAAATATGAACAATTTTAAAGTGTTTTTAAATGCTTGTCAAAAAAATAATACTCCTCTTTGGATAAGACAAGTTATTATTCCACAAATTAATGATGATGAAAAACACATTTATTTGTTAAAAAATTTCATTAAAACATTAAAAAATGTAAAAAAAGTTGAACTTTTACCATACAAAACTATTGGTGCTATAAAATATAAAACATTAAATATAAAATATAGACTTGATAGTGTACCCGAAATGGATGAAGAAAAATGTAAACAACTAGAAAACCTTTTATTAAAAAAATAATTATAAAAATTGTTATTTAATAAAAAAATAATTTTTTAGCACATTCACAATAGTATTTTATATTTTTAAATAATTAAAAAATAAATTCAAATTTAAATAAAAAACTCTACCATAAAACATTTTTGTATTTTATGATAGAGTTTTTTATTTTTAAATTAATTTTTTTTTATTTATTTTTTGTATGTAATCAACAATAAAATCTGCAGTTTTTTCAACACCAATAGAACTATCAATACACAAATCGTACTTATTTATATCACCAAATTCTTGTCCTGTTACACTCTTATAGTAGTTAGCTTTTGATTTATCAGATTTTTTCATATTTTGCAAAGCAGTTTGTTCATCATCTCCATACATTTCTTGAATTTTTTTAACTCTATATTCTTCTGGAGCATAAATAAACAAATTGACAACATTATTATAATTTTTTAAAAAGTAATTGGCTACCCTTCCAACAATTACACAACTTCCATTAGATGCAATTTTATTTATAACCCTTTCTTGTGCGTTTATTGCAAGTTGAGCAACATTATGTGCTAGGTATAAATCGTAAAATGCAGATTTTGATTTATCGTGTAATTCATTAAGATATTCTTCAAAAAGCGAACCTTAAAAGTTCACTTTTATAACTATATAACTTCAATGCTATGTTATAAATTTATAATAAATTCATCTTCCTCATCTTTCTTGTTTTCGATTATATTAATTTTATGAAAGATAAAACACTTTAATTTTTCTGGTATATTCCCTAAATATGCACCTTTAT
The DNA here is from genome assembly GCA_949294585.1 of uncultured Christensenella sp. Taxonomy (GTDB): domain Bacteria; phylum Bacillota; class Clostridia; order Christensenellales; family UBA1242; genus UBA5893. The sequence continues at coordinate 29,386 of CASFHZ010000005.1, forward strand.
ATAATTGAGTTTCTTTAAATGTACCATATTTATTTAACATTTTAACAAAATTATTTAATTTGCTAACATCGTTTTTTTGGTAATAATTAATTAGTTTTAAACACGAATCACACAATTTGGTGTTTTTACATTTTTGTTCAGCAATTTTTGCTTTGTTTATAAGATTTACTATTCTTGCAAACATAAAACCTTTTTGAGTTTTTAATTCCAAGTTTAAATACTCTTCAATTTTTTCCAATTCCATATTTTTACTCCTAATTAATATATTACAATGTAAATATTTTAATATCAATATAGAAAAAATTATTTATTCAAATTAAATGCCGAGTTTTACGACTAAATTATTATTTTCATTTTCAATTACAACACTTGAATTTGGGGCAACATCATTTGCCAAAATGAATTTTGCTAATAGTGTTTCAACATTATTTTGTATAAATCTTTTTAATGGTCTTGCTCCATAGTTTACATCAAAACCATTATCTACAATAAACTCTTTTGCCCCATCTGTTACAAACAAATTAATTTGTTTTCCTTTCAACCTGGATTTTAATCTCTCCAATTGCAAATCAACTATTTGTTTAATTTCATCTTTAACAAGAGGTTTGAAATAAATTATCTCATCAAGTCTATTCAAAAATTCTGGTCTAAAACTTTGTTTAAGCATAGAGTTAACTTCATTTATTGCATCTTGGCTTATTGTTCCATCACTGTTTATACCTTGCATAATCACATCGGCTCCAAGATTTGATGTTAATATAATAATGGTATTTTTAAAATCAACTGTTTTGCCTTGTCCGTCAGTAACTCTGCCATCGTCTAGTATTTGCAACAAAACGTTAAACACATCTGGGTGTGCCTTTTCTATTTCATCAAACAAAACAACACTGTATGGTTTTCTTCTAACAGCTTCGCTTAATTGTCCACCCTCTTCATAGCCTACATATCCTGGAGGTGCACCAATAAGTCTTGACACTGAGAATTTCTCCATATACTCACTCATATCAATTCTTATTAAATTTTTTTCTGTATCAAACAAATTTACACAAAGCGTTTTACACAATTCTGTTTTACCAACACCTGTTGGTCCAAGGAACATAAACGAACCAATTGGTCTATTTGGGTCTTGAATGCCTGCTCTTGACCTAATAATTGCATCACTAACTTTTTTAACAGCATCATCTTGACCTATAACTCTTTTATGCAATTCACTTTCCATTCCAAGCAATTTATCTCTGTCGCTTTGAAGTAACTTTGTTAAAGGAATTCCTGTCCATCTGCTTACTATTTGAGAAATTTCTTCATCTGTCACCCTGCTTTTAAGCAAGTTATTAGAACTTTCACTTTGTTCCAATTGCTCCAATTCTTTTTTAAGATTTGGCAATTTGTTATATTTCAATTCTGCTGCTTTGTTTAAATCATATTCTTGTTGAGCTCTTTCAATATCTGCATTTGTCTTTTCAATTTCTGCCTTAACAGAATTGATTTTATCAATATTTTCTTTTTCTTTTTGCCACTTTGCAGAAAGAGTATCAAACTTTTCTTTTAACTCTTGATGTTCTTTGTTTATTGTTTCCAAGTGTTCTTTGCTTAATTTATCTGTTTCTTTTTTCAATGCTGCTTGTTCAATTTCAAGTTGAATAATTTTATGTCTAATATCGTCCATCTCTGTTGGCATACTGTCAATTTCACTCTTTACCATTGCACAAGCTTCATCAACAAGGTCAATTGCTTTATCTGGCAAAAATCTATCTGTTATATACCTATTAGATAAAGTTGCAGCACTAATTAATGCACTATCACTAATTTTAACACCGTGGAAAACTTCATATCTCTCTTTTAATCCTCTTAAAATTGAAATTGTATCCTCAACGGTTGGTTCCTCAACCAATACTGGTTGAAATCTTCTTTCAAGTGCAGGGTCTTTTTCAATATATTTGTGATATTCGTTTAGTGTTGTTGCACCAATACAATGCAATTCACCTCTTGCAAGCATAGGTTTAAGCAAATTGCCTGCGTCCATTGCTCCATCAGTTTTTCCTGCACCAACAATTGTATGCAATTCATCAATGAACATAATAATTTGCCCATCACTCTTTTTAATCTCGTTTAAAACTGCTTTAAGTCTTTCTTCAAATTCACCTCTATATTTTGCACCTGCAACCAAAGCACCCAAATCTAGTGAAAATAGTTTTCTATCCTTTAAAGTGTTTGGAACATCACCTTTTGCAATTCTAATTGCCAAACCTTCAACAATTGCAGTTTTACCAACACCTGCTTCACCAATTAAAACAGGGTTGTTTTTTGTTTTTCTTGATAGAATTCTTATTGTGTTTCTAATTTCATTATCCCTGCCAATAACAGGGTCAATTTTTTGATTTTTGGCAAGAGCAACAAGTTCTGTGCCATATTTCTCTAAAACATTATATGTGTCTTCTGGATTATCATTAACCACTCTTGTATTCCCCCTTATTCTACTTAATTGTTTAATAAAATCGCTTTCGCTAATATTGTAATTTTTGAAAAGATTTTTTAAGTTATTATTAGGCTTTTTTAGCATTGCCAAAAATATATGTTCAAGTGAAATGTACTCATCTTTCATATTTTTTGCAATATTTTCTGCCAATTCCAACACATCAACCAAGTCGCTTGAAGCATAAATTTCACTTTGACCAGTTACTTTTGGAAGTTTATTTAATTGATTTAAAATGTCTTGCTTTAACATTTTGGTATCAATATTCATTTTTTCAAAAATCTCAAATATCAATGTCTTTTTATCTAGCATTTGATACAAAATATGTTCTTGTTGTAATTGCGAGCAGTTATCATTCTTTGCCATTTCTTGTGCAGAATTTACAACCGAAACGCTATTTTGTGTGTATTTATCAAAATTCATAATGCCCCCTTTTAACTTTTTAATTAAATATGCACATAAATTTTATTCACAAAAACCACAGCAAATACACTGCTGTAAAATAAAATTATGCACCATCAATTAAAAATCGCTGATATTATAATACAAAAAATTAGCACTGTCAAGGCGAGAGTGCTAATTTTTGCAAATATTTGAAAAAATTTTTAAAACGGAAAACATTGATGTTGATATATTAATTGCAATAATGAATAAATAAAATGCTAACTGCAAAGAAGATAAAAGTTGTTAAATAATTTTAATAAAAATTAAAAATATGTAAAAAAAGTTTAATTTTTTCCTTCCAAAACATCATTATTTTCATTGTTTTCTTTTTTTAACTTTACTTTCAAGATTATTGCACAAACAATTAATGCTAAAAGAATTAAAGACCAACCAAGCAAAGTGAATGGAAAACCAGAACTATTTAAAGAATTTACAAATCTCAATGAAATAATCATACAAATTAAACCAATAAATCTGCACACCAAATTCACTATTAAATAAAATCCAAAATTTAATTTAACGCTTCCAACAACAATGCACAACAAATCATCTGGAAAAACTGGCAATAACACAGTTAAAGCATAGTACCATTTACCTTTTTTGTTAAATATATTCACCCATTTTTGATATTCTTCTTCACTTCCTGCACACCATTTAACTGCCTTACTACCATATTTTCTGCCAATAAAATAAGAAATTACAACACCAGTCATATATGCAAGCATTGTTATGATAATAAAAATCCAACCACTTAAACTTGTCAAATTCAAATTTATGCTTGGAATAACAATTGCAGCATTAATAACAACATAAACAGGAAGAGGAATAACACTAACCTGAATTACCATCACAAGATAAATAATTAAATACACCCACCAACCATCAATGCTGGCAATAAAATTGCTAATTCCATTTGTGATTGCATCAAAATAGAAAAGCACTTCAAAAAAAACCATAAATGCCACTGCAAAAATGGAAACTTTTATAATATTGTAAACTTGTTGTTTGTTCATATATTTAGTATATCACAAAATACAATTTTTTGATAATAATTATTTTAGTTTTTTCTTTTTTCTTATTATTGATATATACATAATAAATAATTGTATTACTGATAAAAATTGTTGAAAAATGATAGGCATTATGATATTATAACTAAGTTATGTTTGTTTTTAAGGGGGTGTTATGGAAATAAGTCAACAAGAATTAGACTGGCTTAATTTGGTATTAAAAAAAATACAAGAAAAAATTAACAATGCAGAAGATTCCAACAAAAAATTGTTAGAAAGCATAAAAGACAATATGTCATATATGTGGAACAGCATCTACGAAATGGACAATGCAGAAAAATCTTTTGTTAGAAATCAAATGGAAATGTTGGACTCCACTCAGCAAGAAAACATAAAAGAACTTATTGCCTACAAAACTGCATTAAAATCCCCATATTTTGGAGCAATAGATTTTGACAGCGACCAACAAGGGTTTTTATCTTACAAAATTGGCTTAAAGGGAATAAAAGATGGTTCAACAATTTATGTTGTTGATTGGAGAGCACCTTTCAGCGAATTATACTATAACTTTGATGTTGGATATGGCGAATATCAAACACAAATAGGAAAAGTAACAGGACAAATAAAAAGCAAAAAACAATACAAAATTGAAGATGGAAAAATGATTTTCTGTTTGGAAAGCAACATAAAAATTGATGATTCAATTTTGCAAGAAGTTTTGGCAAAAACAAGCAGTGAAAAAATGAAAAACATTGTTTCAACAATTCAAAAAGAGCAAAATGCCATAATAAGAAATGAAACTTCAAACAATTTAATTGTTCAAGGAGTTGCAGGAAGTGGAAAAACATCAATTGCCCTTCACCGAATTGCATACCTGTTATACAAGCACAGAAACATATTAACATCAAACTCAATATTAATCATATCACCAAATAAGTTTTTTTCGGACTATATTTCAAATGTATTGCCAGAACTTGGCGAGCAAAATATTGCAGAAACAGTAATGGACCAAATTTTAAAAGAAGAACTTGATATTAAAGAAAAAATAGAAACAAAGTCCGAACAAGTTGAAAGATTGTTGACTTCACCATTAGAAATTTCACGATGTGAATTAAAAAACAGTATGCAATTTTGTGATGACATATCAAAATTTTGCAGAGAATACTTTGATGAAACATTTAATGCAACTGATGTTGTGTATCAAGACTTTTTGATATGTAGCAAAGAAAGAGTAGAAGATATGTACAAAAACAAATATGCTGGCCGTGCTGTTTATGATAAACTTGGTTGGATAAAAGATTATCTTTTTGATGAAGCAAAACAATTTGATATAAAACTATCAAAATCAACATTAAATAAAATTGTTGAATCAATGTTGAAATCAAAAGATATTTTTAATATTTATAATGAATTTTTGCAAAGGTATTATAAAATTACATTTGAAAAATCAAATAAAATAAAATTTGAAGATGCAATTGCCCTCCTCTACATTAAACAATACATTTATGGCTACACAACATTTAGCAATATAAAACACCTTTTAATTGATGAATTTCAAGATTATAATCCATTAAATTACAAAATAATAAACAATATGTTCCCTTGCGTAAAAACAATTCTTGGAGATGTAAGTCAAGATGTTTCTGGCTCACAAAGTCACATACTAAAACAATTTAATAAATTGGACTCAAGAACAAGCGAATTAATTGTTTTAAACAAAAGTTACCGTTCAACATATGAAATTGCATCTTTTTCAAATAAAATAATAAATAGAAAAAATGTTGACATTGTTGAAAGACACGGTCCAAGAGTTCAAATTGCAAAATACAATAATTTGCAACAAAAAATTAATTATATTTTAAGAAGTGTTGAAGAATTTGAAAAAAACAACCACAAAACAATAGGAATTTTAACAAAATCAATAAAATCTTGCGAAGAATTGAATGAAATTTTAAAAGACAAACTAAAATATAACCTCTTAACAATAGAAACAACGCAGTTTAGTCAAGGTATATTGCTTGCACCAACATTTTTGGTTAAAGGACTTGAATTTGATGCAGTTATTGTTGTTGACACAGATAGTGAAAACTTTAAGAATGCAATAGACAAACAAGCACTTTATGTTGCCTGCACAAGAGCAATGCACGAATTAAAATTACTCTACACAAATAATGTAACAAATTTTGTTTTGTAAATATTAAAAAAATTATCAAAATTAAAACAACAAAATCAAATTGTTGTAAATATAATTTTGATAATTTTTTTATTTTTCTATATTTTTTATGTTTTTTCTATATTTTTTATGAAATTTTCAAAATTTTTGTAAAAAATACAATCAATTTCATAATTTTTATATCCAATTTTTAATAAATTGTTTTTAAGAATATTAAATTGTGAATACCTTTTTAAATTATATGGCAAATCGTTTGTTCCATAAAAATCAGTACCAATTGCCAAGTTTTTTATTTCAAATTTTTCAACAAAGTAGTTTATATTTTTAACAATGTCAAAAATAGAAACATTTTTATCACTTATGTATTTGCCAACAAAATATAAACCAACAAGCCCATTAGAATTAACAATATCATAAACTTGACTATCATCTAAATTCCTACAATCAAAAACTATTTTGTTAAAACCCGTGTGAGAACAAAACAAAGGTTTTGTTGACAAATTTGATAAATCATTAAATGATTTTCTGTTAAGATGTGCACAATCTATTAAAATATTGTTTTTTTCAAAAATTTTTACAATTTCTTTGCCCTTTTTTGTTAGTCCACCATTATTATATGCCCCACCAGCAAAACAATTTGTATTATTCCAAGTAAGTCCACAATAAAAGGGTTTTAATTTTATAAATTCATCATAATCACAATAATTTAAAAAACCAACATCTTCAATGCACAATTTTATATTAACTGATGTTTTAATTAAATCAATTTGTTTTTTCTTATTCACTAAAAAATTGAGTGGACTTTTTAATTCCGAAGTCCAAACAGGAGAACACAAATATGATAAATATTGTTCATTTTTTCGTAAATAACTGCAAATATTATTAAATTTTATTATTTTTGTTAGATAATCGTTGTGAAGTTCTGCAATTTTCATATTAAAACCCCATAAACCCCACAATTTTTTCTATCATCTTCATTTGATTAGTATAAACTTCAAAAAGTTTATCACAACCAATAGGGTGATTGTATTTATCACTTCCAAGTTCAATTGTGAAACTTGGAATTTTCATTTTATAAGACAAATAATCACTAAGTCCACCTGTGCTATTTTTTGACTGAATATATTTGTATTTTAAAGATTTTGCAATTATTTTCGCCAGTTTTTTAGAACTTTTAAATTCTTTTTTGTTCAATTTTTCAAAACCATAATAAACCACTTCACCTTTTGAGTGATAGGAAATAGCCAAAGAAATATTTTTGTTTTTTATAAAGTTTATTAGATTAATGTTTTCCACTTCACTTAAAGCACTTTCTCCGCAATAAGATGATGGCAAAGGAACATAATTAACAAATTTACCTTCTCCCCACAACGCATCAAAATTTACATTCAGGTCAACCCCTCTTATGTTTGCTTTCCATAAACTAAAATCAGTTGAATATTTGTTCAATCTTAGTAGATATTCCTTTAAATTTTCATCACTAACAGAATTTAAACCATTTAAACACAATGTAACTCCATCAGGATTAACAAGTGGAATAAAATAGCAACCTATATTTAATTTATAGTCTTTTAACAGTTGAACAACAACTTCTGTTGAAATAAACTCCCTTGCGTGCATTCCACCAGTTATTAAAATTTGTTTCCCACTATAACTGCCTTTGTGAAATGCATACAAGTTTTTACCCAAAAAACTTTTTCCATATATGAACATTTGAACATTTGTCAATTTATCAATATTTGCAATTAAATTATAAAAATTATTCATAAAATACACTTTTTTTAAGTTTTTAATTGATTTTCAATAGTTTTTTTAATAATTTTTGCAATCTTGGTTGCTTTGTCAATATTTTTACTTTCTACTGTTATTCTAATTTTGGGTTCTGTTCCACTGTTTCTAACAATAATTCTACCTTGGCTACCCATATGCTTTTCTTGCTCTTTTATTTCATTTGTTACAATCGTATCCTTTAATATTGTTTTATTGTCAGTTTCAACTTGCAAAGCAACAGTTGAATATATATTCAATTTTTCTGCTTTGTAAAAAAGTTCTGGTTTTTCTATAAAAATATTCAACAAGTATAGTGCAGTTAAAACGCCATCTCCTGTTGTTGTGTGTTCTGCAATTATAACGTGTCCCGACTGTTCTGCACCAATTTTGTATTTTTTAGACTTCATTATTTTTGCTATATTTTTATCACCAACAGCAGTTCTTATTAATCTTGTGCCACAAAGTTTTAAATACTTTTCCAGTGCCATATTTGTCATTATTGTTCCAACAGCAAATTTTTCTTTTCTGTATTTGGATAAAATATAAAGTATTCTGTCACCATCAATAACAATGTGATTTTTTGTTATGCACATAACCCTATCAGCATCGCCATCAAAACAAAAACCAATGTCAGCTTTGCTCTTTTTCATATTTTCAACAAACAAATCTTCATTTAAAACACTGGCATCTTTGTTTATAACTCCACCAGTATTTATTGCACAAACCTTTGCTCCTTTTTGTTCAAAAACTTTTTTTGCATAGTGCGAAACAGCTCCGTTTGAACAATCAAGAAATATTGTTAAATTGCTTAAATCTTTAATGCAAACATCTTTTAAATGATCCAAATATGCATCAATTTCAACTTTTTTAATTTCAGCATTTTTTATCTTTTTTGGCAAAATTAAGTTATTTTCTATCAAAAGTTCTTGATTTTCATTTAATTTATAGCCTTTTTTGTCAAATATTTTAATTCCATTATATTCACTTGGGTTGTGTGATGCAGTTATTGAAACACCAAAATCATAATCAAAGAATTTTGTTAGATATGCAACACCAGCTGTTGAGATTATTCCAGCATTATAAACTTCACCACCACCACTTACAATTCCTTTTGCCAAATTCTCTAAAATTTGTTCTCCACTTTCACGCGTATCCCTTCCAATTAGGATTTTGCATTTTGGATACAATTTTGTTATTGCATAGCCAACTTTTATACACAAATCGTTTGTTACTTTTTCTCCGTATATTCCCCTTATTCCATCTGTTCCAAAATATTTTAATTTGCTTGTAAAATTTTGCATATAAAGGTTTAATGCACCGTGTTTTATTTCGTTTTTTACTCTGCCAATACAAAATTCGCCCTTTAACACATTATCTGTTACGGTTGTGCCTGCTGCAATAAAACTTTCATCTTCAATTATAACAGGAGCAATAATGTTGCTATTGCTTCCAATAAAAACCTTGTTGCCAACATATGAAATGTTTTTGTTTTTTCCGTCATAGTTGCAAAAAATCACACCACAACCAACATTAACATCTTCACCTATTTCACAATCTCCAACATATGACAAATGGGGAATTTTTGTTCTTGCTCCAACTTTTGCATTTTTTAATTCCACAAAATTACCAATATGAACATTATTTTGCAAAACAGTGTTTGGTCTAAGGTGTGCATAAGGTCCAATTGTAACATTGTTTTTTATCTCGCTGTTTTCTATGTAACTGTTTAAAATTTCGACATTGTCACCGATAACCGAATTTTCTATGGTACTATTTACAATTTTGCAATTTTTTCCAATTTTAACACTTCCTGATAATCTGCAATTTTTGCTAACATAGGAAGTTGTGTTAACATCAATTATATCGTTCATAAACTCTCCCACAATTAAGATATATGAAGAATAAGGTTTCAAAGGTTACCTAATACTACATTTTTATGACAAATTATCACAATAATAATTACAAAAACTAAAAATAATCTATAAAACATCTGCATATAAACTGCTTTTTTTCACAAATTAAATTGCAAGCAAAAAGCTTGAATAAGGAGTTTATATGAAAAAGAATATTATTTATGGATTATTATTTACACTTATAATCACAATGATTTTTGCAACAACAAGCGTTCCAGAAAACAAACCAACATATGCAGAAGAACAAAATGTTCAATATGTAACAATTATGGGTGTTGGTGAAGTTGAAACGGCACCAGATGTTGCAGAAATAAACATTGGAATACAAAAACTTGCAGACAGCATTTCCAACTCTCAAACAAAAATGAATGAAACAATAGAAACAATCACAAACAAAATTAAAGAAATTGATGCAGATGCAACATTAACTGTTAACTATTCTTCTTGTTATCCTGTTAGCAACAATGGAGTTCCAAATTATGAATCTAACTGTAATATCAGTATAAAAACAAAACAACTAGATAAAGTTAACAGTATAATTGAAAGTTGTAGCAATGCAGGAGCAACAAGTTTTTGCAATATTCATTACACTCTTGAAGATGAAAAAAATTTATACAATCAAGCACTTGTTAAAGCAAAAGAAAATTCATATTCAAAAGCAACTGTTTTATATGACAATGTAACACTAAAAGATATGTGTGAAGTTAGCATTTCAACATTTAGGAATAATTCAATGGAAAATACAATTGTTGTTACTGCATTTGTTAAAGCAAGATATGTAATCAACAACGAAACAAATTCCACAACTGATAACGAAACACAAAATGATACAACAGACAATAGTTTAGATAGTTCAAAAGATGATATAAATGATAGTCAATTAATAATTGATGACAAAAACTCTCAAAACCAAGATGACAATATAATAACAAATGAAACAAAACCTGAAGTTAAAAAGTCAAGCAAAAACACAAGAGTAAATGAAAAAGAAATGGCAGAAAAAACACAAAATGACAAAAAATTTAACAAAACATCATATAGTGCAATTTAAGACAACAAAAAACACAAACAAGTTGAATAAACATTTTCTTTGTTTGTGTTTTTTATATGTTTATCTAAACTCCAATTGCTTCACGAGTTTTTTGCAAATATTCTTTTGCAATTACTCGTGCTTTTTTTGCTCCGTCCTCAAGAATTTTATCAACCAAATCTTTATGTTCCATATAATACAAATATTTTTCACGCATTGGTTTTATATAGTTGTTTGCAACTTCAAAAAGCATTGCTTTTGCCTCTCCCCAAGAAAGTCCATCTTTAAGTTTTTGCTCAAATTCTTGTGCACTTTCTTTATCAACAAATAATTTATATAATTTGTTAATTGTGCAATCAACATCTTTTGGTTCGCCCGGCATTCTGCTATCGGTTACAATTTTATTTATTTTTGATTTTAATTCTTTTTCTGAGGCAAATAATCGAATTGTGTTTCCATAACTCTTGCTCATTTTTCTTCCATCTAAACCGACCAATGTGGAAACGCCTTCTTGAATGTAGCAATCTGGCAACTTAAATACTTTGCCATATTTGTTGTTAAAAGCATTGGCAATATCTCTTGCAATTTCAATGTGTTGTTTTTGGTCTAGTCCAACTGGAACCAAATCTGCACCAAAAATCAATATATCTGCCGACATTAAAATAGGATAGTTATAAAGTCCCATATTAATACCTGCATCTTTGTCAAAATTGGCCTGTTCGTTTTTTTCAACGCGTGCTTTATAAGCGTGTGCTCTGTTCATAAGCCCTTTTGGTGTTACATTGCAAAGTATCCAATTTAGTTCAAAATCTTCAACAATATCAGATTGTTTATAAAACACAACTTTTTTTGGGTCAAGTCCACAAGCAAGCCAAGTGCAAGCAATGTCATAGGTGTATTCTTGCATTTCCTCTTTTGTTTTTAGTGTTGTTAATGCGTGATAATCTGCGATAAAATAATAGCAGTCAAAATTTGGATTTTCACTGAGCATAATTGCTGGTTTTATTGCCCCAAAATAATTTCCTATATGTGCATAACCTGTTGGTTTTATTCCCGTTAAAATTCTTTTTTCCATAAAATTCTCCTAGTAAATTAATTATATAACAAAATTTGATTAAGTCAATTATAATTAAAAATTATTTTTATAAAAATAAAATTAAATGGAATTTTTAATTAAATTATAAATTGCTTCTGCAACTTTAACTCCGTCTTGTGCACTTGAAATTATGCCACCAGCATAACCTGCACCTTCTCCACAAGGGTATATGCCTTTTATGCTACTGACAAAATTTTCATTTCTAACAAGTGTTAATGGACAACTTGTTCTTGTTTCAACACCAATTAAAATATCTGTATCACTTGCAAAATATTTGTATTTTTTGTTAAATTCTGCAATTCCTAATTTTAATGAATCATACACAAAGTTTGGCAAGCAATTTTTTAATTTAACAAATTTATACCTAGGCAAATACGAACACACACCATTATTGTTTTTATTGTCGTACAAAAATGAGCCAACGCTTTCAACGGGTGCAGAAAAATTGCCTCCTCCCAATTTATATGCCAATTTTTCATACTTTTCCTGAAAGTATATTCCTGCTAAAACATCATCGCTTTCAAAGTCACTTGGCATAACATTAATTAAAAGTGCACTGTTTGAATATACATTATCTCTTGCAAAATAACTCATACCATTTGTCACAATTTCATTTTCGTTTGAAGATGAAGCAACAACAACTCCACCCGGACACATACAAAAAGTAAACATACTTCTGTTATTTGGCAAATGTGCAACAAGTTTGTAATCGGCATTTGGCAAATTTTTATCATAATTTTCGCCATATTGCATTTTGTTTATCATTTCTGCTTTTTGTTCAATTCTAACCCCCATTGCAAAAGGTTTTTGTTTTATTTCCATTCCCAAATTTTTTAACAACAAAAAAGTTTCTCTTGCACTGTGCCCCAAACACAAGCATAAAATGCTTGTATTAATTCTATTTTTTTCACCACTA
>CASFHZ010000006.1 GCA_949294585.1 uncultured Christensenella sp.
CTTGAAGCAAAAGGTTACACATTTTTAAGTAGTGAAATAACAATGTTGCCAGACACATATATAACATTAGATGAGAAAAAGTTGGAATCATTTGAAAAAATGCTAGATTTATTAAATGATTTAGATGATGTTCAAGAAGTTTATCACAATGTTGATAATTGCGAAGAATAACAAACAATAAAACCCGTCTTGTTTTGACGGGTATTGTTTTTGTTGACTGATTGAAATATTTTTATTAAACTAAGAAAGAGTGTTTTTAATATGAGAATTTTAGGTATAGACCCGGGTTATGGAATTGTTGGTTATGGTGTTATAGATTATAATAACAGCACAGAGGTTGTTGATTATGGAGTTATTTCAACACCAAAAGAATTGAGCTTGCCAGAAAGATTGGAAGTTATTTACAGTTCTTTGTGCAGTTTAATCAATTCATATAAACCCGATGTACTTGCAGTTGAGGAGTTGTTCTATTTTAAAAATCAAACAACGGTAATTTCAGTTGCAGAGGCAAGAGGAGTTATATTGCTTGCAGGAAGAAATAAAAAAATTCCTATCTATGAATATACACCCTTGCAAATTAAACAAGCACTAACAGGATTTGGAAGGGCAGAAAAAGCACAAATGCAGTTTATGGTAAAAACAATTTTGGGCCTAGATTCTGTTCCAAAACCAGATGATGCCGCTGATGCTTTGGCTGTTGCAATTTGTCACAGTCAAATAAATCCAAATTTGAATGACAATATGATATAGGAGAATGTATAATGTTTAATTATATAGAAGGTAAAGTTGTTGATAAAGGTGAAAATTTTGTTGTTATAGATTGCAACGGAATTGGATACGAAATTCAAGTTAGCAGTCACACTTTAAATTCAATAACTTATGTTAATGAAATAGCAAAAATTTTCACCTATTTGCAAGTTAAAGAAGATGGAATAAGTTTGTATGGTTTTATTTCCAAAGAGGAAAAAAATATGTTCTTAAAACTTATATCCGTTAATGGAATTGGTCCAAAAATGGCAATTGGAATATTGTCTGGAATTTCTGTTAATGAACTGATTAGTGCAATAGTAAGACAAGATGTTAAAATGCTTTGTACAATAAAAGGTCTTGGCAAAAAAACTGCCGAAAGACTTTTGGTTGACTTAAAAGATAAAACAATGCCAGTTGAAACAATGTTTGAAGATGATAATATAAACAAAAACTTTATTGATGAGGCAACTGAGGCACTTATCAGTTTGGGAGTTGGCAAAAACGAAGCATATAGACTTGCAAAAGAGAATGCAAGTGAAACGGCATCTGTTGAAGAAATTATAACAAAAGCATTAAGGGGAATGGGAAATTAATGTCAAATGATAATAGATTTATAACAAGCACAAAAAGTGCAAGTGACCTTGAAATAGAAAATTCATTAAGACCAAGGTCAATGAGTGAATATGTTGGTCAAGAAAAAATAAAAAACACATTAGAGGTTTACATTAAAGCTGCCAAAAAAAGAAATGACACTTTGGACCACGTTTTGTTGTATGGCCCACCGGGACTTGGAAAAACAACTCTTTCGCACATAATTGCAAATGAAATGGGTTCGCAGTTAAAAATAACTTCTGGACCTGCAATTGAGCACGCAGCAGACCTTGCTGCCATTGTTACAAACTTAAACAAAGGCGATGTGTTGTTTATTGATGAAATTCACAGACTAAACAAGTCTGTTGAAGAAATTTTGTATCCTGCAATGGAAGATTTTGCACTAGATTTTATTGTTGGAAAAGGTCCTTCTGCAAAAAATATGCGACTAAAAATTCAGCCATTCACTTTAATTGGTGCAACAACAAGGGCAGGAATGATAACAGGACCACTAAGAGATAGATTTGGTGTTATATGTAGGCTTGAAATGTACACACCAAAGGAGTTGCAGGTTATAATAAAAAGGTCAAGCAAAATATTGGGCATTGACATAGATGATGATGCAAGTTTGTGTCTTGCAACAAGAAGCAGAGGCACACCAAGACTTGCAAACAGATTATTAAAAAGAGTTAGAGATTTTGCAGAAGTTATTGGCGAAGGAAAAATAACCAAAGACATTGCCGAAAAATCATTAAATTTAATGGAAATAGACACACTTGGACTTGATTTTGTTGATAGGCGAATTTTGGAAAACATCATAAAAAAATTTGGTGGAGGTCCCGTTGGATTGGACACGTTGTCTGCTGCAACAGGAGAGGATAACGCTACAATTGAAGATGTTTATGAACCATATCTATTGCAACTTGGTTTTATTGCAAGAACTCCAAGAGGTAGGGTTGCTATGCCATTAGCATATGAACATTTGGGAATTGAATTAAGTGATGAAAAGCGAAAATCATTGGAAGTGTATAAAGTGGTGAACGAAAATGGAAATGAATAAATTACTTGATAGAAAAACATACAGTTACTATTTGCCTGAAAGTCAAATTGCACAAACACCTGTTGAACCAAGAGATATTTCAAGACTTTTGGTGTATGATAGAAAAACTGATAAAATTGAACACAGAATTTTTAGAGATATAATTGATTATCTAAAACCGGGCGATGTGCTTGTTTTAAATAATTCAAGAGTTTTGCCAGCAAGAATTATTGGAACAAAACAAGAAACGAATGCAAAAATTGAAATGTTGTTGCAAAAAAGAAAGGATTTAACGCATTGGAGCGTTGTTGCAAAACCTTGTAAAAGATTAAAACAGGGAACAATTGTTAAATTTTCTGACAAACTAAGTTGCAAAGTTTTAAGAGTTGGTGAATATGGAGAGTGCGATATAGAATTTATTTTTGATGGTGTTTTTGAGGAAATACTTGATGAAGTTGGTTCAATGCCTTTGCCTCACTATATAAAAACATCATTAAAAGACAAAGAAAGATATCAAACTGTATATTCAAAAGAAAAAGGTTCAAGTGCTGCACCAACAGCAGGACTGCATTGGACAAAAGAACTATTGGAAAAAGTAAAACAAAAAGGTGTAACAGTTTTGGAAGTTATGTTACACGTTGGACTGGGAACATTTAGACCTGTAAAAGAAGATAATATTTTAAATCACAAAATGCATTCTGAATATTATGTTATAACAAAGGAAGTTGCAGATTATATTAACAAAGCAAAAAATGAGGGCAGAAGAATTATAGCAGTTGGCACAACAAGTGTTAGAGTTCTTGAAAGTGCGTGTGATGAAAATGGTGTTTTGCAACCAAAAAGCGAGGAGACAAGCATTTTTATTTATCCACCATACAAAATGAAAGTTGTTGATGCTTTAATTACAAACTTTCATTTGCCAGAATCAACTTTAATTATGCTTGTTGCATCAATGATGGGTGTGGAAAAAACATTGGAAATTTACAACATTGCAGTAAAAGAAAATTATAGATTTTTTAGTTTTGGTGATGCAATGTTTATTATGTAGGAGAAAATATGGAGTTTAGTTACGAAGTTATAAAAGTGTGCAAGCAATCTGAAGCGAGAATTGGCGTTTTTCATACTCCTCACGGGGATATAGAAACACCTGTTTTTATGCCAGTCGGAACGCAAGCAACAGTGAAAGGACTTAGACCAGAAGATTTAAAAGAACTTAATGCACAAATTATTTTATCAAACACCTATCACTTATTTTTAAGACCTGGTGAAAAAATAGTTAAAAATGCTGGTGGATTGCATAAATTTATGAATTGGGACAGACCAATTCTTACTGATAGTGGTGGTTTTCAAGTTTTTTCGTTGGCAAAATTAAGAAAAATAAATGAAGAAGGTGTTGAATTTAATTCGCATATCAATGGACAAAAGTTTTTTATAACACCAGAAAAATGTATGCAAATTCAAAATGATTTGGGTTCTGATATAATTATGGCATTTGATGTATGTTCAAAATATGGTGCATCATACAAAGAAGCAAAAAAATCTGCAGAAATAACAAAAAATTGGTTAAAAAGATGTTATGATGTGCAAAATAATGAAAAGCAAATGCTATTTCCAATTGTTCAAGGAAATTTCTTTAAAGATTTAAGAAAACAATGCCTTGAAGATTGTTTGCCATATGCAAAATGTGGTATTGCAATTGGTGGACTTAGTGTTGGAGAACCAAAGCACATTATGTATGAAATGTTGGACTACCTTAAACCAATGCTACCAGAAAATATGCCAAGATATCTAATGGGAGTTGGAAGTCCAGACTGCTTGTTGGAGTGTTATGCAAGAGGTATAGATATGATGGACTGCGTTTTGCCAACAAGAATTGCAAGAAATGGAACTGCTTTCACAAAAACTGGTAAATTGGTTATAAGAAATGCAGAGTTTGCAGAAGATTATACTCCAATTGAAGATGATTGTGATTGCTATGCTTGCAAACACTACACAAGGGCATATATAAGGCATTTGTTAAAAGCAGGGGAAATGCTTGGAGCAGAACTTCTTTCAATTCACAATCTAAGACATTTAACAAAATTAACCGAACAAATTAAACAGGCAATATGGGAAGACAGATTTTTAGATTTCAAAGAAGAATATTTAAAAAACTATAAAATTTAATTTTATCATTTTGTCGAACAATGAGTTATTTTGCTTTAATTTAGATAAGTTAAAAAAATTTAATCAATATTATTTGGCATTTTAATATTTGATATGTTATTATTATAAGGAGAAAAAATATGGCTTTATTATTAGCAACAGCAACTGAAATATTAATACCTGTTATTGTGTTAGTAATTTTGGTAATAATTATGTGCTATGTTTTGTAAATTTAGGAGGATATTATGAATTTATTATTAGCAGTTGATGTTGGTCAATGGATTTTATTAGGTGTTTTGGTGTTAATTTTGGTTGTTTCACCATTTTTAATGAAAGCAAAAAACAAAAAAGAAATGGAAAATGCTCAAAAGTTAATGGATTCAATTAAAAAAGGTGATAAGGTTTTAACTGCTTCTGGTGTTATTGGAAAGGTTATTTCAATTGATACAAAAGAGGGATACAAAGCTGTTACAATTGAAACAGGTGATGAAAAACATAAAGGTTATATAACAATTGATATTGCTGCTGTTTATGCAAATTTAAGCAACCCAGTTGTTGAACAAAAATCTGAACAACCAAACAAAGCAGAAAAAGTGGAAGAAACAAAAGAAAAAGTTGAAAAAACAGAAGTTAAGGTTGAAGAAGAACAACCACAACAAGCAATTGAAAATGAAAGCAAAGAAGAAGTTGAAACAGTTGAAGAAGTAAAGTCCGAAGGTACAACAAAAAAATCAAAAAAGAAAAAAAATTAAAATATATATCATATTGCAACACTCTTAATCATATCTTAAAGTAAGAGCAGGAGTGTGAATATGAAAATGAAAAATGCAGAATTAAATAAAACAGAAAATAAAGTGCCATTTTTTGCCACTCTTTTAAAGGGTTCATTAATGGCACTTTCTATTTGTTTAATACTTATATTGATTTTTGCTTTTATATTGAGATTTGTTGCAATAAGTGATTCACTTATAAAACCAATTAACCAAGTGATTAAAACAATTTCCATTTTGGTTGGTACTTTTTATGGCTTAAAAAAATGCAAAGATATGGGATTGATTTCTGGACTTTTAATTGGACTTATGTTCACAATAATTTCATTTTTTGCCTTTTCAATTTTAGATGGTAATTTTGAGTTTGGAATTTCACTTGTTAACGATTGTTTATTTGGTTCAATAATTGGTGGCATTTGTGGAATTATTGCCGTTAATTTAAGAAAAAAATAATTTTTAGATTGTTACAACAATTTGGTTTTTCCAAATTGTTTTTTATTATATAAATTTTTGTTTTATAATCACCATTAACTAATTTTTGTGGTGATTTTTTATATTGCATAGCGGGGGTGCGTGAAGCGAAATTTAAAATTTTTTAAATTTCAAAAAGTTGCACTTTTTATTTGCGAAAGCAAATGCTTCACGCGTTTTTCACAAATTTTTGTACTACTTTTTGTCAATAATCAATAATAACAAAACAATATGAATTAAAATTGTATAATAATGTCCTAAAAAGTGAAAAAATAATTGACTAATAGTAATAATTCAACTATAATGTTATTCGGTATGATGTGCATAGCACAAAAATAATTGGAGTGTATTAATGGCTAAAAGAATTTCAAGAATTAATTTTGTTTTTATGTCAATTATCGTTGCAATTGGAATTTTTTTATCAGTTTGTTCTTTTAAAATTCCTTTTTATGTAAACGATTATGCAAGTTTTGCTGGAGCAATTAACCTTTCATATGATATTGGGGAAGGTCAAACTGCTGTTTTTGAAGTAAAACCAACATCAAGCGAAGTTTCAACACTAACAGATGAACAGTTAATTGATACAGTTGAATTTGTCAGAAATGTTTTATCAATGTTTGGTGCTTCATATAGTCAAGTTGGTTTGGAAGGCGAAAATATGATAAGAGCAGAAATTGTAGAAAGTTCAACAAGTGAAAGTTTAATGAACGCTCTTTCTGACAGACAAGAAATTATAATAAGAGGTGAAGAAACAGAAGAAGCAACAAAATATGATATTTCTGCTCAAAGGATAAAAAGATGTTCTGTTTCATATCAACAAACAAGTTCTACATCATCAACATATAGTTTTGGTGTTTTAATTGAGTTTGATGACCTAGGTAAGTCACAATATAAAGAATTAACTGAGTATGTTGCAGACAATGGCAACACTGTTTATTTCTATTCTGTTGATGGTGAACAATTGGGTTCATTAACCGAAATTACAAGAGCTGTTTCAACAGGATACACATTTTTGCCACAAGAATCTATACAAAATGAAACAGATGCAAGTATGTTTGCAGTTAATGTTATGATGGGATCTAAAAATGTTAAACTTGATATAAAAGAAAACAGTGTATCAAGTGCTTACTTAGGTTATAATTCATTAACATATGTTGTTATCAGTCTTGTTGTTGCTTTTGTTATCATAGCAATATTTATGATTGTTAGATACAGAGATTTGGGACTTCTTGCTATGTTTACAAGTTTAATTAACATAGTTTTGTATTTATTCCTTTTGCAAGCATTGCCAATTGTAACACTTTCAATATCTGGTGTTATTGGTTGTGTTGTTGGGTTTGCTCTAACTGTTTATTGCCACACAATTGTATTTGAAAAAATCAGAAGTGAATATGCAAAAGGTAAAAAAATTCCATTGTCATTCAAGTTAGGTTTTAAAAATTCAACTTTAAGTGTTGTTGATGTATCTGTTGTTGTAGTTATCGCATCTGTAATTTTATATGCAGTTGGGTTTGATATTTTAAAATCTTTTGCAATACCTTTGTTTATTGGTGGAATACTTGGAATGTTCTCAACACTTGTTTTAACAAGAGTATTCACAAAATGGTACTTGCCACTTAACAGTACAAAAGCAAGTCATTTATCACTAAAAAAGGAGTTTGCAAATGAAGACTAAAAACAATTTTATTGATAAATTAAAGAATAGAGTAAAAAATACAAACTACAACTTTTCTAAAAATTTGTTCTTTCAAATTATGTTGCCATTGTTTGTTATTATACTTGGATTTATAATTGTTTTGTGTTGCAATTATAACCTTGGCTATGATTTTAAGGGTGGTACAGTTGCAACAGTTGTAGTTGAAAGTGATTTATCTGTTGGTGATAACTTTAAGCAAACAAAAGATAAACTAGACAGTGTTTTAAAGAAAAATGATATAAACGGTGATATTTATCAAAAAGTTTCAACTTCTTATTATGGTGATGCCATAACTGTTAAATTTGAAAAAATATCAGATGACCTTAGAGAACAATTAAGACAAGATTTAATCAATGAATTTTATCCAGTAATTGAAGACGCCAGCGATTTACAAATTTTTGTTAAGGTGGAAGAGTTTGGTGGTAATGTTGATTATAATGCAGTACTTTCCACAGTGCTCGCAATTCTTGTTATGATTATTGCAGTATTCATTTATATATCTGCAAGATTTGGTATAAGTTCGGGCTTTGTTGCATTGCTTGTTTCAATTTTAGATTCAGTTGTTTTGCTTGCACTATTAGGTATAACAAGAGTTAGTTTGGAATATGGTGTGCTAACAAGCTTTGCCTTTGTTGCTTTGTATTCATTAATAAGTTCAACAACATTCATTTCTTGTGCAAATTCAAATATTAGTAAAGAAAAATATTTAAAGGAAGATAAAGACACAATTGCAAATATAAGTGTTAAAGAAGTACTTGTTAAATACATTTTATTTGCTGTAATTTTGTTAATTCTTTCACTACTAATGGGAGTTGTGCCAACTCAAATGGTAAGAAGCTCTTCATTGCCTGTAATGTTGGGTGTTTTGGTTGTTTTATACTCTTCAATATATGTTGTTCCAGGACTTTGGAGTTTAGCATATATAAGAAAGAAAAATGTTAAACCAAAAGCAGAACAACAAGTGGTTGTTGAAGAAAAACTTTCTGAAGAAGATATAACAAAAGCTCCAGAAGTTATTGTTGAAACCGAAGCAAAAGAAGAATAAAAAATTTTAGTATTAACAAGTTGTTTTAACTGCTTGTTAATACTTTTTTTTATTTTGTTATTAAATTGTTTATTTTTATTGCTAAACTCTTTGTATTTTTGAAAAAATTATGTATAATAATTTCATAAAGTGATGTCTGCTGTGTTGCAGATAAGGTGTTGAATATATGAAATTAATAAAGTTTTTTAATGATGGCGCAGATGACGCTGTTATTTCACATTTTGCAGAAGAGTTTAAAATCAATAAAAAAGTTATGGAAATTATATATTCCAAAGGTTACAAAACCAAGGAAGCAATTTCTAATTTTTTGATGCCAACAAAACTTCCATTTGTTGACCCATATAAATTGAGTGGAATGCAACAATGCGTTGAAAAAATAAGACAAGCAGTTTTTGACAATAAAGATATACTTGTTTTTGGTGACTATGATGTTGATGGAATATCTGCAACTGCAATTATGTTGCAAACTTTAAAAATTATGGGCAACAACGCAAGCTATTATTTGCCAAATAGATTTATTGATGGTTATGGCTTAACAAAGGAAGTTATTGACAAAATTTGCAAAATTAAAAAACCTGATTTAATAATAACCGTTGACTGTGGTATAACTTGCTATAAAGAAGTTGAGTATTGCAAAGAATTGGGCATTGATATAGTGGTAACCGACCATCACGAAATACCAGAAATTTTGCCAGATTGCATAGTTGTTAATCCAAAATTGCCAAATCAAGATTATAAATTTAATGGACTTTGTGGAACAGGTGTTGCATTTAAAATTTCACAAGCACTGCTTTCTGAACAAGACAGTGAGATGTTTTTGCCAATTGCATCAATTGCAACAATTTCTGACATTGTTCCTCTTGTTGATGAAAACAGAATTATTGTTGCAAAAGGTTTGGAAGTTTTCAGTAAGTATTTGCCATATGGTTTAAAAGTATTATTCAAGCAAAACAAATTAAATCTTGAAAAGATTGATGCAAGTGACATAGCTTTTAAGATTGCACCAAAACTAAACGCATCGGGAAGAATGGGTGATGCATCAGATTCATTGGAACTAATTTTGCAAACTAATCCAACAAAAGTTAGGGAATTGTTGGAGAAAATAAATAACCATAACTCAAAAAGGCAAGAACTTTGCAATAAAATATTTGAAGATTGTATGCAAATGCTTAAATCCACAAATATGTCAAAAATTCCAGCTATAATTTTAAAATCAAATAATTGGGATAGTGGAATACTTGGAATTGTTTGTTCAAGACTTGTTGAAAAATTTAATAGACCAACAATTTTGTTATCTGAAAGCAATGGAGAGTTAAAAGGTTCTGCAAGAAGTATTGAAGATGTTAATATTCATCAAATTCTTAGTTCTGTAAAAGACATTTTGGAAGTTTTTGGTGGACATAAAGTTGCTGCTGGGTTAACATTAAAATCTGAAAATTTTGAAGAGTTTAGAAACAGAGTTTGCTCGTTTATGATACAAAACATAAATAGTAAAGCATTTATGCCAATTGATTATTATGATATTGAAATAACAAGTGATGATTTAACAAGTGACTTGTTTAACGATTTAAAACTTATTGAGCCTTGTGGTTGCGACAATCAAAAACCAAGATTTTTAATTAGGTCATCAGATATAAGAATAACACCACTAAAACCAAATTCATTACATTCTTCAATTAATATTAAACGGAAATTAAATTTAATATTTTTTAATTATTTAAAAAATTATCCTAGATTAAATTTTGGCAAAGAATATGATTTTGTATTTGAATTACAATCTTTTTCAAAAGGAATCTTTAAGGGTATAGTAAAAACATTTACAACAAGTGATGAAATTAAAGATTCTGCTGAAAAATATTTTAATGCGTTCAAATTTAATCAATTTTTATATCTAAATTCAAAAGATGAATGTAAAATAAATAATTATAAAGAAAACAACTTAATTGATTTTGTTGTTGATTGTTCATCTTCTGTTTTTGGAACTTGTTTTGTTTGTTTTAATACCGATAGATATCAAAAATTCATATCTTCATATAGTCTTGATAATATATTTGAAATAAACTTTTTGGAAACTTCAACAACTGGTTTTAATTCAATAAATTTGTGTCCATTAAATTTGGATTGGGCAAAGAGTTATAAGCGTATAATATTTTTGGACACTGTATTAGATTTAAGTTATATATCTGCAATAAAAAAAATATCTTCTGCAGAAATTTACATTCCCGAAATTAATGCTGAAGATAAAAAATTATTTAATTCAATTAATTTAGAAAGGCGAGAAATAACTAAATTTTATGTTAATTTAACAAAAATTGAAAATAATTTATTTACAAATTTATTGGCAATTTATTCAAAATTAATAAAAGATTTAAAATATAAAATTAATTTTAATAATTTTGTTATTTATTATTATATTTTGTGTGAATTAAATATTGTTATTCCTAATGAAAAAGATGGTTTATATTGCTTTAAAATAAATAAAAAAATAAAAACAGAGTTAAATAAATCAAAAATATATAATTCAATTAATTTAATAAGGAAAATATATGGATAATATAAAAAAATTAATTTTAGAAAATTTTTCATTAAATGATAATGATTTGGATTTGTTGAATAAAATACTTAACAATGGTTCTGCTGATTATGAAAAATTATTTACTGTTATAAATAATCTTATTAAGTTTAGGTTGGACCTAGATTCTATTTTGGCATATTTGGGATATGAATTAAAATACAAATTTGATGACAAAACAGATGAGGACATCTTAAAAGTTTACAACAGTTTGAATACGAATTTTACAATAACAGAAGGTATGTCAAAACAAGAGCAAGGAGAGGTTCTGCGTAAGATGTTTATTGCAATAAGCAGTGATGTTAGGGTTATTGTAATAAGACTATATATTATGCTTTATGAAATTTCAAAATACTCATTGCCTCTTTCAAATGAACAACATCAAAACTTGTTGAACATTAGAGAAATTTATGCACCACTTGCAGAGAGATTGGGATTAAATTCTTTAAAATCTGAACTTGAAGACTATTGCTTAAAATTTTTAAATCCAAAAATATACAACTCTTTGGCTCAAAGTGTTATGTTGCAAAAAGATGTAAATCAAAAACAAATTGACTTAACAACAGCCAAACTTAAAGAAATTTTAAACGAATTGCAGTTAAAAAATGCAACAATAATGTCAAGGCAAAAGCACTTTTCAAGTATTTATAAAAAAATTCAATCAAAGGGACAAAGTCTTGCAAACATTTACGATTTAATTGCTGTTAGAGTGCTTGTTGACACAATTGAACAATGCTATGCAGTTTTGGGCAAAATTCACGGAATATATAAACCAATGGAGGGAAGATTTAAAGACTATATTGCAAGTCCAAAACCAAACGGATATCAATCTTTGCATACAACTATTATTGCAGAAAATGGCAGACCACTAGAAATTCAAATCAGAACATTTGAAATGCATAAGTTGGCAGAGTTTGGTGTTTTTGCTCACTGGCTTTATAAAGAAAAAAAGAATAAACTTAGCGATTTGGATAAAAAAATTTCGTGGCTTAGAGAAATAATGGAAAGCTCGAAAGATTTGTCAACCGATGAATTTATTGACACTTTAAAAACAAATTTATGCGAAGGGCAAATTTATGTTCAAACGCCAAAAGGAAAGGTAATTGAATTTGTTGAAGGTGCAACCGTTTTGGATTTTGCTTATAGCATTCATACAGATATTGGTAATATGTGCGTTGGAGCAAAAATCAATGGAAAAATTAAACCACTTTCAACAAAAATGTCAAATGGTGATATTGTTGAAATTATCACTTCTCAAAACTCAAAAGGCCCATCAAAAGATTGGTTAAAAATTGTTAAAACTCCAACTGCAAAATCAAAAATTAATTCATATTTCAAAAAAGAATTAAAAGAAGAA
>CASFHZ010000007.1 GCA_949294585.1 uncultured Christensenella sp.
AAATAAATTTTACAATTTTTTACTAAATTATGAATATTTTTATAATAAAAAAGTCATTTCATTAAGAAATGACAAAAAATCATTATTACATAATTTAATTACATACACACAACTTAGTTTTTATCAACTTTATACATATGTTTAATTAAATCAACAACTTTGTTAGAATATCCCCATTCGTTGTCATACCACGCAACAAGTTTAACAAATTTTGGTGTTAGCATTATTCCTGCTTTTATATCAAATATGCTTGTGTTTGGATTTCCAATAAAATCGCTTGAAACAACAGGTTCATCGATATAGTCCAAAATTCCTTTCATTTCACCATCTGCATATTTTTTAATGGCATTAACAATTTCATCATATGTTGTTTCTCTTGCCAAATTACAAGTTAAGTCAACAACACTAACATTTAATGTTGGAACTCTAAAACTCATACCAGTAAGTTTGCCTTTAAGGCTAGGTATAACCTCACCAACAGCTTTTGCTGCCCCAGTTGTGCTTGGAATAATGTTATATGAAGCCGCTCTGCCTCCTCTCCAATCTTTTTTGCTTGAACCATCAACAGTAAGTTGAGTTGCTGTTGTTGAATGCACTGTTGTCATAAGTCCATCAACAATACCAAATTCGTTGTTGATAACTTTTGCCAAAGGTGCCAAACAGTTTGTTGTGCAACTTGCATTTGAAACAATGTTCATATCTTTTGAGTATGTGTTTTCATTAACTCCCATAACAAACATTGGCATTTCTTTTCCAGGAGCAGTAACAACAACTTTTTTTGCACCTGCTTTTAAATGTGCCTCTGCTTTTTCATATGAAGTAAAAACACCTGTTGCTTCTGCAATATAATCGGCATTAACATCTTTCCAACCAATATTTGCTGGGTCCTTTTCTGCAAAAAATTTAATTTTGTTGCCATTAACAATCAAATAATCTCCATCAACTTCAACTTTGCCATTAAATTTACCGTGAATACTGTCATATTCGAACAAATATTTTGCATAATCAACAGTTAAAAATGGGTCGTTGATTGCAACGCACTCCACATCATCTCTTTTGCTGATACATCTTAAAACCAATCTTCCAATTCTTCCAAACCCATTAATTCCAATTCTAATTTTTTCCATAATTACTCCTTTTTTATAGTTTTATCCTTATTTGTTTAATTATTTAAAATTTTTGCTTTTTTTGATGTTGATTTTCCAACTTTAATTTTAACAAACAAAACAACACTTTCAAGAACAATTAAACTAATGATAAAAGCAATTAAAAACACATCAATTATTTTAATAAATACATTATTTTGCACAAACGGAACAAAAACCCAAACAAGAACAAGCCCAACAATCAATAACCATTCTAAAACTATTCTTGAAATATTTAAAACAATTTTGCAATTTATATCGATATTTTTTTGTGCTGTGTCATCAATTTTTACAATTTCACACCCAATCCATTTGTTTACTTTTGAATAAAACGAACAATTGTCTATATTTTTTAAAACATCAATGGCGACTTTTCCAAAGCCAAAATTTGCTATGTAGCCATCAAAAAGATAGTATCCACAAACCAAAAAAACTAATTTATTAAACCAATTGAACAAGAAATTTGAAATTTTATTCCTTTTTTTCTTAATTATTGTTATTTGATTTTGTTTTTTTAAGTTTTTTTCAAGTTTTTCAACTACTTCAAAATCATTAGTTAAGTTTCTGCATACAATCAATTTATCTCCATTACACATAGGAATTAATGTATTTAAAACTTCATCTTCATCAGTTGTATCAAAAACATATTCTTTTACATCATTAATTTTATTATGACTTTTTTTTGATGCAATTATTATTTCATATTTTGAATATTTTGACTTAATAAATTCAACAAATTTCAAAATATTCAATTTGTCTTGTAAATTTAAAACAATAAATGTAGGAAAATTCATACAAACCCCCTTTAACTGCCAAGTTTTTTTACTCTTTTAAGATGTCTTCCACCCTCAAATTTTGTTGTTAAAAACTCTTTAACAATAGAAATTGCCTTAAATTTACTCATAAATCTTCCAGGAAGCACCAATACATTTGCATCATTATGCCTTCTTGCCAACTGTGCAAATTTTATTGTTGTGCAAAGTGCTGCCCTAATTTTTGGATTTCTGTTTGCAGCAATACTCATTCCAATTCCCGTTCCACAAATATATATACCCAAATTGTTTGGATTTTCCAAAACTTTTGCGTTGCCTATTTTTGCAAAATCTGGATAGTCAACTCTTTCAAGCGAGTATGTTCCAACATCAATAGTTATAATGTTTTCCCTGTTAAAAAATGCTTTAATTTCCTCTTTTAATTCATAACCAGCGTGGTCACAAGCAAGAATAATCATCTTTTTACCTCATTTCCATAATTTTATTTATTAATCTTTTACAATATTCATCAATTTGAATTGACATTTTTAAATAGTCATCATAACTTCCACCATACGGGTCAATTATATCCTCACCATTAACCATTTCTCCAAACGAGAAAACATTTTTTGCCAAAACAAATTGTTTTTGATATTTTGTCATAGTTATAAACAAATCATACTTGTTTTGCAAAGATTTTGTCAATTTTCTAGATTTTCTTGACTTTACATTAATTTTATAATTTTTTAAAATATCAATAACATATTTATTTATATTTGAATTTATATCTGGATTTATTCCACAAGAATAAGTTTTAAATTGGTCATACAACTTAAACTTTTTCAAATACATATTCATAATTTTTTCTGCAAATGGCGACCTGCAAGTGTTGCCATCACAAACAAAACAAATAGTTTGCATACCTTTATCCAAATTTGTAAATTAAAGCAAGACATAATCTATACTTTGTTTTATTTTAGCATATAATAAAAAAAAATAAAAACAAAAAAAACCCTATTGCACTAACACAAAAGGGTTTTTTTGTAAAAATCAAGCAATTATCTTTGATTTGGTCCCACTGTTGTTGGATAAAGTGAAATATCTCCTGCACCAGGGCAAACCGTAGGAATGTTTTGACATTCTGGAATACAAGGATAGCCATATGATGGCACCAAGATATCAACATCTGCAACAACTTTTATAATAAGTTGAATACAAGCAGTTATCGTGAATGTATTTGTTGTTGTGTATGTTCCAATTGTACTTGTCAACTGCCCTGTAACTTTAATTTCAACAGGGCTTAGTGCTGGTTGAGGAACACATAGCACAGTAGAGAAATCTGTTGTATAAGTAGCTGTTGCAGTTCCCAAAACGCCATTAGCATCACGATATGTCACAATAAGTGGGAAAGTAACTTGACCCGAAACATTTGCGAAGTTTGGTCTGTTTTCAATTCTTGTTATAACAACATTTGAAGTTGTTAAACCAACAGTTTGGTCAGTTTCAACAGAAATAAATGTAAGTGGCAATGCAGGGCTTGCTGGATTATAGTTTGTTGTTGTTATAGTTAAGCCTTGTATTGTTTCATTTTGTAAACAAGCATCAAAAACTCTAGTAACTTCAATAAGCATTTTTTCGCACAAACCATTTAATGGATTACCATAAACTGGTCCTGGTCTGTTTGAATTATTGTTGTTTATAAAAAAAGACATACTAACCTCCTTTAATCTTTTCATATTAGATTATGAAAATTGATTACAAAAAGTGCATATCTTTTAAAATTTAATATTAATACATAAAAATAAGTGAGAATAATTTAAAAAGTTAACTAACAACTGATAATATTAATATAATTAGCTTATATAATAAAATAAAGATACTTATATCTGGTTTAAATCGTCTTCAATAATTTGCCAAATTTTATCTTTATTAACAAGTGTTTCCGAAGAATAAGCAATTATGTTGTTTGTTGTAATTAAAAGTGTTTTTGCTATATCTTGCAAATATGCAGGAATTTTTGATTTTGCAATTTTATCGGCTTTGGTTGCAACAATAGTAAAGGCAATTCCAGAATATGTTAAAAATTCCAACATACGCCTATCAAGTTCTGTTGGTTTGTGTCTTATATCAACAAGCATAAAAACTCTTTTTAAACAACTTGCTTTTTTTAAATAGTCCTCCATAAGTGTAGCCCAAAGAAGTTTGTTTCCCTTTCCTGCCTTTGCATAACCATATCCGGGCAAATCAACAAACCTAAAACTGTTGTTAATTAAAAAATAATTAATCATTCTTGTTCTTCCGGGTTCACTTGAAGTTCTTGCCAATTTCTTTACTCCAAGAATGGAATTAATAAAACTGCTTTTGCCAACATTACTTCTGCCAACAAAAGCAAATTCTATTCCATCTTGTATTATTTTTTCAGAGTTTACAACACTTGTTAAAAATTTTGCTTCTTTAATTTTCATAAAATGAGTATATCATTATTTTAGCAAACAATCAACACTATTGTACTTCTTTTTCAGTTTTGCAATCACACATTAAACATTCTGTTGTAAGAAGTGTCCCGGCAACACTTGCAGAACTTTCAAGAGCTGTTCTTGTAACAAGTAGTGGGTCAATTATTCCACATTCAAACATATCACAATATTTGTCATTTAATGCATCATATCCAAAATTGCAATTTTTGTTGTTTTTTACATTATCAACAACAACACCTGCATCTTTTCCAGCGTTCATTGCAATTTGTCTTAAAGGTGCTTCAAGTGCTTTTAAAATAATTTTAGCGCCTGTTTTTTCATCGCCATTTAGTGTTTCAATAAACTTGCAAAGTTCATTAGAACATTTAATTAATGCCGTTCCACCACCTGCAACAATGCCATCTTTCATTGCTGCCTTTGTTGCACTTAATGCATCTTCAATTCTCAGTTTCTTTTCTTTCATTTCAATTTCGGTTGCACTGCCAACCTTAATAACTGCAACTCCACCACTTAATTTGGCAAGTCTTTCAGATATCTTCTCTTTGCCATAATCACTTATTTCTTCATTAAGTTGATTTCTTAATTGCTTAACTCTTTCCTTAACTTTTTCATTTTCTTTATCCAATGCAATTATTGTTGTGCTATCCTTGTTTACTTTAACAAGTTTTGCCCTGCCAAGATAATCTAGGTTAATATTCTTTAAATCAATACCAACTTCA
This sequence comes from uncultured Christensenella sp., assembly GCA_949294585.1. GTDB lineage: Bacteria > Bacillota > Clostridia > Christensenellales > UBA1242 > UBA5893. Next base: position 5,094 of record CASFHZ010000007.1, read on the forward strand.
GCCGAGCATAGTGTTGCACCACAAAGCACGCATATATCACTAAGCATATCCTTTCTTTTGTCACCAAATGCAGGTGCTTTAACTGCAACACAATTAAACACCCCTCTAAGTTTATTCACAACAAGTGTTGCCAAAACTTCACTGTCTATATCTTCTGCAATAATTAATAACTTTTCACCAGTTTTAACAATTTGTTCTAAAATTGGCAAAAGTTCATTAATGTTTCCAATCTTTTTGTCTGTAACCAAAATGTATGGGTTTTCCAAATCCGCCGTCATTTTTTCGTTATCGTTACACATATAAGGAGATAAATAACCTCTGTCAAACTGCATACCTTCAACAAAATTTAGTTCGGTGTTCATTCCTTCAGATTCTTCAACTGTAACAACACCATCTTGCCCAACTTTTTTTATTGCTTCGCAAATTAATTCACCAATTTTTTCATCACCTGCCGAAATTGAAGCAACTTGCTTTATTTCTTTGTCTGTTTGTGTTGGCTTACTTATTTTTTCCAAAGAAGATGATACAAATTTAACTGCTTGCGAAATACCATTTTTAAGAGCAATAGGATTTGCTCCTGCGACAAAATTTCTTATACCCTCACTAACAATGCTTTGTGCCAAAACAGAAGCGGTTGTTGTTCCATCACCTGCAATATCATTTGTTTTAATGCTAACCTCTTTAATTAATGAAGCACCCATATTTTCAAAAGGGTTTTCAAGTTCAACCTCTCTTGCAATAGTCACTCCATCGTTTGTTATAAGTGGTGCACCATATTTTCTATCAAGCACAACATTTCTTCCCTTTGGACCTAGTGTAATTTTAACAGTGTCACAAAGTGCTTTAACACCTCTCTCTAAACTTTTTCTTGCTTCATCACCAAATAACATTTGTTTTGCCATTTTACATCTCTCCTTCAATTATAGATAAAATATCTGCCTGCCTAATAATAAGATATTCATTGCCGTTAAACTTGAATGTTGAACCTGCAAATTTTGAGTAGAGAACTTTATCGTTCACCTTCACTTGCATTCTAACTTGATTTCCATCAAAAGTTTGACCATCTCCAACTTCAACAACGGTTCCAAAACAAGATTTCTCATCAGCAATTTGTGGAATAATAATTCCAGAAGATGACAATTCTTCAATTTTTTCAGGTGCAATAACAACTCTATCATAAAGTGGTTTTAATTTCATTTTTTTCACAACTCCTTTTACCTATATATTTTAAATTAAGCAAACTTATAACCATAAAAAGAAAATTTAATCATAATCGCATATGCTGTCTTTTTTTGGCATAAGATTAAAATAGGACATAAAAATCATAATTAATATAAAAGTGGGAGTTCAATATTTTATGACAAAAAATTTTCAAAAAACGAGCAGATTTTCCAAATTTTTAAGTGTATTTGTGGCTGTTGTATGCCTTGCCCTTTGCATAAGTTTTGCCGAATTATTTTCCAGTTTAATAACTGTTGGAGGATTTAATAATTCAACATCAAATAGCATAAAACAAAACGCATTTTCACTTTATGCAATAAGTCTATTTAAAACAGAAACAAAAGTTCAAGCACAAGAAATGGCAGAAATCACAAAAAAGAAAAATGGTGCAGGCTATATTTGGCAAACAGACACTTACTACTATGTTTTTGCTTCCTGTTATGAAAACGAAGCCGATGCGAACAATGTTTCAGACAATTTAGAAGAAAACAACACATCTTGTGAAATTGTAAAATTAGATTTTTCAGAAATTTCAATAAAAGCAGAAGTAAACGAGCAAGAAAAAACAGCACTAACAAGCGCCGTTCAAAGTTACAAAAATATGTTTAAACAACTATACGACCTATCTGTAAGCATTGACACAAATT
>CASFHZ010000008.1 GCA_949294585.1 uncultured Christensenella sp.
CGTTTTAGGTTCTTGTGGCTTCGTTTTAGGTTCCTCAGGTTCTGACTTAGGTTCTTTTGAGTGTATGTGCAATGGTTGTTCAGGTTCAACGGGTTGTTTTTTTTCAGTAGGTTGTTCAGGTTCAGTAGGTTGTTTTTGCTCGATAGGTTGCACTGTTTCTTTTGGTTGTTCAACTTCAACAGGTTTTTCTGGTTGAGGTCCTTCGGTTTTTGGAGCAACATTTGTATTATTTGGTAGAATTTCAGCAAAGTTATTTACAGATTTTTTTGCTTCTTTAATTTTTTGTGTTCTGCTGTAATCAATTGTGTGTGACATCATTTCATCTTTTTTGTGATAATCTGTTGATTTAATTTTGTGACCTGCAATAAATGATGAAACATCTTTAAGTTCTTCTTCGCTCATTTTAAAACCAATGCCTTTTGTTGATTGATTATTAACTTGACCTTTTCCATTGTTTAACCTTAAACCAAGAACAGATTTTTCTCCATTTTTAAAATATTCAGCACTATTGACTTTTATTATTTTGCTTCCTCTTGCGACAAGCAATTCATTTTTGTTGCTTCTTAGAAGTTTTAATTTGCCATCTTTTGATGTGTATGCTTTGTAGTTATATGATTTTTGGAACATATCAAACATTTGTGATGGAAATTCTTTCATCGTTAATTGATTTTTTTCAATTTGCTCAGGTAGGTTATTTGGTAAACCTATGTCTAATGGTTTTTCAAAAATGCAAACAGGCAAAAAGTCGCGTGTTCCACTTTCTTTTTTTGATACCGAATTTGAATCTATTTTATATGTTTCTTTTCCATTTTTGGTGTTCATTGCAAAAGTAATATTGCCATTATAATCCACAGTTATTTTAGATAGGGCAATGGATATTGATTTTTCCTTTGATATAGAATCAAATTCACCTTTTTCATTATTTAATTTTAGTTGTTTATTTTCTGCATCAATTTCTATTTTATTAGAACTTTCACCTTGAACCTTTAATTCAAAAATGTGATTGTTGGACACTGTTACATTTTGACTTCCAACAATATTTTTGGACTTATCATAAAGTGAAATTTGAAAAGAATTGTTATTTTCCATCACAAACCTCCATATTTTTCTTATATATAATATCAAATTTTATTAATTTTGTCAATATCTATACAATTGTTAGAAACACTAATTTTTATATAATAAACATTATAGTTTCAAGTACTAAGAAAGTTGGTAAAAGAAAGGTTAGAGAATTTCTTGCTTTGTTGAAATACTTAAAACATTTTTTTTATAAAATACAAATTAAATTTTATTAAAAAATTGAAATAAAACTAACAACAAAAACAATTTTTAATAAAAATTTAATGATATTTTATTTTTTTTGAATTTTTATTGTTTTTTTATTATTTTTTTGCTTTTTATTTTATAAAAATTGAAATTTATTTAATTTATTAATTATTAAAATTTTGAGTTAAATAATATAATTTATTTGACTTGTTTTATAATAGATTATATAATTATTTTGATTATAATTGTAAATAATATATTTAAGTTGTTTAGGAGAAAGATATGAAGTTTAAAACATTCCTTAAAATTTTTTCAATTAGCTTAGCATCTTTGTTGGGTGTTTTTGCAATTGGCTATGGAATAATGTATGCAGTTGGTGCATTTTCCGAACCTGATGTTCAGCCAAATGAAATATATTTTGAGTTTTCTGAATATAACGTTGATGGAGATTTTTATGTTAAAGTTTTAACAACAACAGAAGATGTAACAAAAACGGAATTAACTTTATCTTTAATCTCTGACAATTCGGTTGAAAAAAATGGAAGAATATCTGATGGAGTAATTTCCATACCTAAATATGCAAAGATTGGTGAAGATATTTTGGTTAATGTTGAAAAGAACATAAACGATGCAGAATGTGATGGGCAAGATTGGATAAAAGGAGGGCACTCTGTTATTAGAGCAACTTCAACAAATCCATTATGTGACTCTGCAAGAACAAATATAAATGTTGATGTTCCCGTTTACAAAATTGAAGTTGAAACAAGAGTAAGCGAGCAAGACCAAGATTCAAATGTTTTTGCTATTAATTCAAATTTTTATGCTAGTTTAAAATTTTATCCACAAAGAAGTGCATATCAATTTAGCTTTGATGGACAAAACGGTTATGAAGAAATGTACAAAAATTCATATTTTATGCTTCAATCAAACAATGATGAATATATTGTTCAAAATGGAACAACAAACAACTTTACTGCTGTTAAAGTTGGCAACAACAGCACAATTGTTGGATATGCTTTTGCTTCAACAGTTATTGAAAATGATGTTTTAAAATTATATGAAGACAAAACAGAAGAGGCTAAGTATTCACTTATAATGAATGACCTAGAAAATATGTCAACTTCAACAGAAGATGCAAATAGAAGGGCTGTTAAAAACACAAAAACTGTTAACGTTGTTGATATTGATGTTGACACAATGAATGTTTTGGGTGGAATTAAAGATGTTAATATAAACACAAGACACACATTGTATGCAAATAAAATTGTTGATGTAAACAACGAATTTGCTTCAAATTTGGGTATTCAACTTTCTTCTAGTTTAGACACAAGTGTTTCTTTGCAAAGTAAATTGAGCAATGTTGGTATTGCATTTTTATATAAACAGGGCAACAGTTATGTTAATGCAACTGAAAATGAAAATGCAAGTTATAACATTATTAATATTCCACAAGGCAGTTATTCAAAAAAAGTTACATTGTCAAGCAATGGTTATACATATTATTTTCCAGTTATCACCTCATCAGTTGATAATTATTATTGGGAATTTGCTGTGTCACAATATTGTGATGTTGATAGTTTAAGCATTGAAATAAAGTATTTTGATGATGAATTGGACATAAGCACTGTTACAAAATCATTTATAACAAAATCTGTTATTTCATCTCCTATATCTTGGAATAGTCTTAATGAGATTGAACTTAAAGTGTTTGATGGAAATGAAATTGAATTTCAAGAATACAATTTGACTGAAAGAGCACAAGTTCCAACAGCAAATTTATATCAAACAAAGAAATATTTTGCATACACGAATGAAACAAATATTTCTTTAACAGATTACATTTATTGTGAAGAAGGTGTAAGTTATAACTTAGGACTTCAAAACTATGTTTTGTATGAATTGCCAGATGGCATAGTTAAGGCAAAGGGTATTAATGCACACGGAATTTCATTTAATGTTGTGTTTGTGACAGTTGAAACAGATTATAAAGCTGAAGAGATACTTCAAGATGGAAAATATGTGATAAACCAATATTCACAAGATGATATTGGTGCTGTTAGTGCAATTGAAGTTGTTATAACAAAAACACTACACACTGTTTCGGGAACAATTGAAACAAACGGTGAAGATGCAGATTTAATTTTGTATCCTGAACAAAATCCAAATGCAATTGCATTTGTGCAAAATTCATCAAATCCTTTTGATATTGTTGTTGGTTGTGGCAATTCTAATAATGAGGTTGAAAATGCCATATTTAAACAAGCAATTCAAGATAATGAAATTACAATTGTTGCAAAAATAAACGATGTTGAAACAGATTTAATTGAAAATATTAATGTTGTTGAACAAACAGAAACTGACCTAAAATACAGATTTTCTATGAAGATAAACGAGTTGCCGGTTGGCGTTTCAGAATTAAGAGTAAAACTTTACATAAGATATGTTAAATCCAGTGATAAGGTGGTTGACATTCCTGTAACTTCTTGTGTTACAAAATCACAAATTGTTAAATTAGATTATGTTGAAGTTTACAGTGGTGAAGCAACAACATTTGCGTTTAACCTAAATATTGCAGATGAAGGTTCTAACCAAACAAGCAGTGATAACAGAGTTCTTGTTACATCAAACATAACCCAAACAAATGACAACATAGATGATATTTCTGTTACATATTTATTAAATGGAGTTGATATTTCAAGTTTATTGTTTACAAATAACAATGGTTACATTGATTTTACAAGTGTTAATGTTGTTGTTCAAGATAAATATGGCAAAAAACCTTTATCATCTAACTACACACTAAAGAGCAGAAATCAAAACATTTTGGTTGTTGGTGGACAATCTTCAATTTCTTTTGTTGGACAAGGAGATGTTGAACTTGAACTTTGTGACAGCAATAATGTTGTTAAAGATGTTTTGTACTTTACTGCACAAAAATCTGGTCAAGTTTACAAAGTTGACAAATTGGTTGAAAATTACAATCAAGACAGTGGTGAAACATCAAAAGTTAATGTTCAAGAATATCTTCTTGAACCTGATAATCCTTATGCATTTCCACAAATAACAATTCCTGTTATTGGATATCAAGGTTCAACTATTAATCTTAATAGCACTGATAATAATGTTGTTAATTTATTAACTTATTATTATCAATACACAAATGCTAATGGTGTAAAAGTTGTTGGCAATTTAACTGCAAAAATGAAGTTTAGCTTTGTTGCTGATAGTGAAGAAATAGAAGAGTTAGATAAGGTTATAGAATACACTTTAACAAATGATACAAATAATTTTATTAGATTTAAAAAAGATTTTGGACAACGCAAGACAATTCAACTTTTGGTTACAGTTCCAGAACTTGGCATTTCACAAGTTGTTGTTATTGATGTTAAACCAAATATTGAAGTATATGTGACTCCACAAAACAACCCAGTTGCAGATTCTTTATATGGCATTCAAGTTTACAATGGTGTTTATTCTGATACAATTTACAGTGTTAAAGTTGAAATGAGATATGCAGTTAAATCTTCAACAACAAATGATGTTGTGCTTGATAGTTCTTCATATGCATTCTTTGTGTTTGATGAACAAAGTGGAACAAAAGAACAACTTTCTAACAATGGTGGAACATTTGCATACATAGCAAAGACAAATAAAGATGACACAACAATCACAACTGAATTCGAAAGAACAGAACTAAGCAATCGTTCTTGTGTGTTTAATGTGAATATTGTGTTCAACAACTTAAATCAATTTAAACCTTTAATTCTTTCTTTTGAAAAAATTGGAGGTGTTGATGACATTAATAAAACAGCATATGATGCAAGTCAAAAATTGTATATTTATGTTAATCCAAATATAAAAGTTGAAGTTGATACAGACATATTGTATTTGGAAACAAAAAATGAAAACGAAGAAACATACAAAGTTTATGGACAATACACAATTTTTGGAAATGAAACATCAATTGAATATCCAATAAGAATTTCAAGAATTGTCAACAATTCTGATGAAATAGATACAAACATTGCAAAAATTGATTATTCAAAGATTAGTTTTAATATAATTAGTGGTGATAATTTTATAATTGAAAATAACATATTAAAATGTACAGCAATTTTGGATTCAACAACTCAAATTACTCTTGAAGCACTTTATGATGGATTTAATATTGGCGAAACAAAAATGGGTAATAAAAATTATTTCACTTTAACACTTTCTCCAAATATACAAAAAGATTTTGAGAGCAAAAACTGGGTTTTATACAATGGTGAATATTATCTAACATTAGTAAATGGAAAAATATACGACCAAGACACAATAAAAAACAGCTTTATTGTTGATGACACAAGTATTTCAGTTTCATTTATTCCAGATAACACACAATATATAAACAATGCAGATGGCAATATAACTGTGCAAAATGTTAGTGATAGACTAGTTTTTGAATCGGAAAATAATCAACCATTTATTTTAAAAGTTCAACTTAGTAATGGATACAGTATGGAATTTAAAGTTATGCTTGTTCCAAGTGATTTGCCTTATGTTATATATAGAGATGCAGAAGGTAATATTTTGGATACATCAAGCGAAGACCTTGCTGTTATGTTAAATGTTGAAGATGAGAACTTTGATAGAGATAAATATTGCTATGTTTTAACTGGTGCAGGAAGCGAAGAGGGAACAAAGGTAACATATACACTTGATTCAAATAATTCAATTCCTTTAAATGCAATTGGTATTCAAGCAATAGATGGTGCAACATATACTGTAAAGAATTTAGATGAAAATGATAAGTATGTTTATGCTTATTATGATAATGCAACTAACACATTAAAAACTGTTCCTGTTGGGAAGGATACATACATTATTTTATATGCTAACTTAAATAGTTTGTCTTCATCATCTCTTGTTATTTCTTATTTAATTAACATTAAAAAAGAATTGGAAATAAAAATGTATTATCCATATCTTGATGGACAATCTTCAAATGTTAGTGAAATTAGTGGAACACCTTTAATTGTTAGTGAACCAACATTTGATATGGAATATTTAAGTTTTGATGAAAACAATGTTGCAACACTAGATATGTTACAAAATTTAGACAATACAGTTCCAAACAAGAGTCCACTAAATTCAAGAAGAATTGCAATTTCAAGACCAGTTTATGATGCTGAAAATGGTGAATATGTTGATGAACTTGTAAATCAAGCAAATATATACTTTAATGTAACAGAATTACACTACTATTCATTTGGTTGGAAAACTGCACAAAACATAAGTAGTTATGCAACATTTAATGGCAGTGTTTTAACAGTAAAAGCTAACGATTCAACAAAAATTAGGCTAAAAATTGAAATAACAACAGATTCTGGTGTTGTTGGTTGGTATTATGTTAGTGTTGGAGAAATTCCTCAAATGTCTTTAACACAAACAGACCAAGGCATACAAACAACAGACATAAAAGACATATCTTTCACAGCAAACACCGAGTATTATCTAAATATATACAGATTAACTCAAGAGGAAAATTATATTGTTAAAGATATAACAAGTGAGTTAAAATTCTACACACCAAGTGATAGACTAATAATTAAGAACAGCGACACAGACGAAACAATAAAATGCCTAACAGCAGATGCAACAACAAAAAATTACATAGCAACTCTTTTGCTATTTACAAAATATGGCAGTTTAAAGACAATAAATGTAAATATTTTGTCAAATTACATTGTAACAGCAAATAAAAACGAAGTTTATTCTGGCACTATTATCAATATGGTTGATAAAGGTGATAACATTGATGAAGAGTTTTTCTCAGCAAGAAAAATAAACGAAGACGGCGATGAAGAGTCAATAAAGAAGTTAGGTGTTAATGCCGTTAATGTAATTGAATGTTCTCAAGAAAACTACAATTCATTCTTAACTGTTGACCTTGCAAATGGTACAATAAAAATTGGTGCAGTTACAGAAATTGTTGTAATTAAACTTGAAATATTGTTCAATTTAGGAAAAGAAACAGTAAACGATGAAGAGCAGGATATAATTTTCACATATCAATACACATTAACAATAAATCCTTCAATTAGAGTTGAAGATTACAATGGTGAGATAATTTCAAGAAATAATCAATATGATTTGGGCGAAATTAGTTCTAACGATGTTAATCAAATTGAAATTGAAAAATTATTTAGATATATTGGTGATGAAAACATAACATTTAATAAATGGATAGATGATGTTGTTACAAACAATATAAGTGGCTTTAATATGTCTGTAATTTCCGAAATTTCTGCTAAAGATTTATATGGAGCTGAATTAGAGCAAAATGATTCTGATGAATATGTTATTTCATTAACAGTTCCAAAAGTTGCAGAGAGAACTTTGGTTTCAATAAAAGTTGACTTTATTAATATTTGCCAAGATGGAAATTATGTTATTTTCTCATCATACTTTGTGTTTATTGTAACTCCAGACTTTACGGTAAATGTAAATTATCCAAAACCAAGTGAAAGTGTTAATTTAACACGCGAATACTTGTATATTGGAGCAAATCCTGATGAAAGCATTGCATTTTCATTAAGTGAAACAGCAACACTAGCAGAAAATGCAAGAGTTGTTGTTAACAACGCAGACAACTCTGCTGTTGCTGATGAAACAACACTTGCAAATATATATGTTGGTGTTACATCAGAAAACTGCACCGTAACAAATGGTGATGTGCCTGTAACTTCAAGTGACAAGCTTAAATTTACAGATAATCCTCAATTTAAGTTTATAGATTGCAGCCATCAGGGCGAAGTTGTGTTCACAATTTACTATGGTGTTGATTTAAACAAAGACACTGTGCCAGAACAATATGTGGCAGTTGGAACTTACTTGCTTTCTGTAACAAAAAATATAAACGATGTTTGGAGTGTAAATTCAATTAACTTTAATAATTCTAACAACTCTCAAAACAGTGCTCAAAACTATGAATCAATTTATATTGGAAATAACGACAACATAATGAATAAGATTGAAGTTCAATTTAATGTTCCAGAAAATGCTGTTATTTCAAATAGTGTATATCTTGAAATTCAAAGTATTGGTGGCAACGATGTTGTTATGGATTCAAGAGTTGAAATAAACAGCCAAAACAAAAATGAATTGTTTACAACATATATAACTGTTAAAAATGTTCCTGAATCTTTTGAAAGCAACGAGTTAGTTTATAAATTTTATGATTCTGCAGATGGAAAAAATGAAGTTTCAATTTTTGATGCACAAGGTCAAGAACTTGGAATAGATATTGAATCTATTAAGTCAAGAGTAAACTTAAAATATTATGGTTATGATATTGATTTCTATAAAGCATACAACATATTAGATGTTAGTGTTTTAAACATTACTGTTGATGGTGTAAGTGAAGAAGATGAATTGCAACAACAAATTCAAATTAAAGACATTGCAAATATTGGAACATACTATGTTAAATACATTTTTGATATTGTATTTGAAAAACAAAATATTGAATTGTCAACCGGTCAAAGTATCAATTTGTTGAATGAAAACAGTTTAATAACAGACACAACAAATCATTTCTTTGATATAGGTATGAAGAGAATCTCAAATGGTGTGTACTACCAAGTTTCTGATTTTGCATTTGATGGCTTGCAATTTGAAATAGAAAGTGTTGAGGGCAACTCTTACGGCTACTTGCAAAACATTCCATATTCTGCTGGAGATGCAAACAAACAATATGTTTATGACTATAGATTTTTGGCAATGGGCGCACCTAATGAATCAAAAGTTGTTGTTGTTAACTTGCTAGTTAAATTTGGTGATGTTTCAAAATTGTTCAAGTTTGAATTTACAATTTCAAATGACTACGAACAATTAACACTAAGAAATCAAGACAACACAATTAATAGTCAAACAAATAGAAACAGAATTATTGTAAATACTCCAGTTGTATTTGCAGTTGCTGGAAGTGAAAATGCAATTGAAAACTTTGTGTTCTTAACTCACAGAAATGATATTGTGGGTATTGAAAAAGGCAATATGGCAGTTTATTTCAATGTAACTATTGACCAAGGTGGAAAATATGTTACAAAGAGAGAACAAACATCTCAAAATATGGATTTGGTATTCACTTTTGCACAAATACAATTTGGCGATGTTAATGTTGATTTCACTTTCACAGATGATTATGGTTACACATTCACATATTATGTAACAATTGTTGCTCAGTATAATACAATATACACTGGTGGAGCAGTTAGTGTTTATGAACTAGATGAAATACAACTAGTTGATGAAGGTGCTTCATCACAAGGTGCTGGAGATGTTAATATTCCTATTTCAATTCAAAAGAAAAATGAACTAATCCAAGATGTAGATTTTAATGATTTAGAATTTTCATATGAATTTATATCTTCAGATAATGTTGATTTAACAGATATTGCAATACAAAATGTTAATGGAAATACATTTGAAATTGGAATTTTAGGCAACGATGTTTTTGATTCATCTACTGCAATTGTAGGGGTTTTAAGAATATTAGTTAATCTAGCAGGTTCAAATGAAAATGCAAGTCCATTAAGCATAACTTTAACAATCAGACAAAGATATTCACTCAACATTCCAGAGGAAGAAAATTATGTTAGAGATGGAATAAGTTTCAGTTTACTTGATGTTGTTGATGTTGTTGACAACAAAGTTAGTGTTAATGTTGCAGAGAGAACACTCAAAAATGTTGATACAGCTTACATTGAATACGAACTCAAAAAAGGAGATATTTCATATTCTCTTGAAGATTCACAAGTAATCAACGATGGAATTTCATTTACATTGGGTATTCAGGCTTATAACACAACAACTGGAAAAACAACTTCAATTGCTATTTCAGATAAAACAAAAATAACATACACAAGTTTGCAATCACTATTCAATTTGGAATCAATAAAAAATTATCAATTCAGACTTGTTTATTGGGATATTAATGGTAATTTTGGAACATTTAAAGATGTTGCAACAAACAGTGAGTATATTTTGGAAGAATACGATTCTGTAAATGTACAAACAAAGGAAAGCACAACTTTAAAAATCATAATGAAGAGTGATGGCAGTGGTGATGTTGATACGGGCTATACGATAAAAATTAAAAATAGCTACATTATAAAAGACCAAGAATTTTCAATTGGACTTAGAGAAATTAACAATAATCCAAACTTAAATGTGTATTTCTCTAATAATAAAATTTTGCAAATAAAAGCAAATGTAAATGAAAAAGTAAGTTATTCACTTTATGCTAACAACATAATACAAAGTGGTGAATATGTTTCATTATTAACAGATATTTCAAAAGACATAATAAATGGATTGACAAGCGATGATGGTGCAAGATTAAAGGGAATTAAGTTCAGCGTTTCAACATCTGCTCAAACAAATGTTGCAGTTACAGGAAACAAAGGCACAGTTTCATTAACTTCTGATGGCGAATTTTTAACAAGTTCTGATGGAAATAATATAGAGTACCAAAATGCAAATATGATTCTTGATGTTTCCTATGGCTTATTTAATGGACAATATATGAACAATGAAACAAATGTTAATGTTCCACTTAGAGTTACTTTGAAATATGTTGCAGTAAATAAACAACTTGCATATGCAGGCAATGTTTCTAGAAAAGTTTCTTCAACAGGCACAACTTTTGATATAAACACTTGGGCAGGTACAACATATAGACAATTCACTTTGGTTACTGGATATTCAAATGCAACTTCTTATGTAACATCAGAAGATTTAACATTAAGTTCAAATGCATCTGATTTTGTATTCACTCTAAATTCATCTCAGTCAAGTGATGGAAGTATGGATAATTTTGTAACTATAAATCAAAGTACAATAAACTTGTCTGAAGATTTCAACTTTGAAGACAACTATGTTGCAATAGATATTGCAGTAAAATATGGAGATGATAAATCAAAGAGTAGAAAAATTGACACAGTGCTATTATCATTCTCTTCACCAAATCCAAAAAACGTTGAATTTACAAGTGATAAACTATTTTTAACAAACAGTGATGGCTCTTATTATTTGCAAATGGACAATTTGTTAAAAATATTAAAAATTTACGATGAAAATGGTTATTTGTGGTCATACCAAGATTTAAAATTATTAAATAATGTTTTGGTTGCTTTTGGTAATGATACAACTAAAAAACTTGAAGTTTTATTAACAAGAAGCGATGATTTAAACTTATCTGACTGTATAGATGAAAATGAACAGATTGATATAACAGTAAAATTAAATCAAACTGGCGAAGAAATTGGGGAATCAACGCTAAAAATAACAAACAGTTTATTTGAAGCAGATTGCATTATTCAAAATGGTCCATATAACTATAAAGTTCAGTTAGGTGATGAAAGTGAAAAAGATATTGCAGAACAAATTTTAAATGTCGTTACTTTTAAAGACATTTATGGTTATGAAAATGTTTGCAGTTTGGACTCTAATAACATAGTTACTTATGATTGCACAACAAATTCAACTGATGGTTTAACAAATGGGGCAACAAAATATGTAACCTATACATTTAAACAAGGTTTAGTTGTGTTAGGTCAAGTTGATGTGTATGTTTATGAAAGCAGTGATTTATTTAATGCACAAACATCAATCACAGACCAAGTTGGCGAAGTTGAAATTTGGGATAGTGATGATATCAACTATAACTATGTTGTAACGGCTTATGGTTATCAAGAAGTTGAAATAGGATTGGATTCTAACGAACAACCAATCACTCAAAAGCAAATTATAATTCCAAAATCAGCTATTAATGGTTTAAATAATATTATAAGCACTCAAATTAGTGAACAAGATGTGGTATTGAATACTTCAGTTGATGAAGAAAACATAACTATAACTGGAATTGAAAATTTACAAAATTGTGTAATTAAATTATCATATCAAGATATCTATGGAGTAACAAATCAATTTTCATTTGTTTATCTAAACAAACAAGATAGCTTGTTAAGCTTACAAAGACCAACATTTAATAACATATTTGATTGGATATCATATTTGTATAATGTTGATTCATCTAAATTGCTTGTAAGATTAAATGCAACTTCTTCAGATGAAGCGAAACTTCAATTAAATGAGGTAAGTGGCAACTACAATTTAACAATAAATTCACAGTTAAACAGTGGTTTTAGTGTTGAAATATATCAATCATTTATTGATATCAATGGTGAAATTCAAGAAATTGTGTATTTTAGAAATAATTTCACATTAATTTAAAAAAATAATAAATAATAATCTTAGCAAAAGGATTTTTCCTTTTGCTAGATTTATACAAGGAGAAAAAATGTCGGCTAATTCAATAATGTTAATTGTTATTTTTGCTTTAAATATTTTAATGCTTTTAACAATGATATTTGTTGAAAGAAAACAACCACAAACCATTTTTAGTTGGTTTGTGGTTATGACATTGTTGCCTGTTTTTGGATTTTTTTTATATATTTTGTTTGGTGGTGGACTTAGCATAAGAACAAGACTTTTAATGCGTAGAAAAAAAAGATACACAACAGATTACTACAAATATCTCTCTTGGCAAAAAATTGATTTTGAAAAGGAAAAAGAAAACAATGAAAGATTTGATTATGCCTATGACTTAATAAAATTTGTAAAAAGTTGTGATGAAAGCACTTTTTCAACAGATAATAAAGTTGATTTGTTTTTAAATGGTGAAGAAAAAATAAAAAAATTAAAAGAAGATTTGTTAAAAGCAAAAGAATCAATAAATCTTGAATACTACATTTTTGGAGATGATATTGTTGGCAAAGAGATTATGCAAATACTTTGTGATAAAGCAAGAAGTGGTGTTAAGGTAAGATTAATATATGACTCTGTTGGTTGTTTGGGTACACCAAGAAGATTTTTTAGAAAACTAAAAAAAGCAGGGGGAGAGGTTGCCGAATTTTTTCCACCATTTATGGGAATAAGATTAATCAATTTTAAAGTAAATTATAGAAATCATAGAAAAATTGTTATAATTGATGGTAAAATTGGCTACACTGGTGGAATTAATATTAGAGATGACCATATGGGCAGAAAAAAACGACTTTCTCCTTGGAGAGATACACACATAAGGGTTGAGGGTAGAGTTGTTTGGGATTTGCAAAATGTATTTTTTAATGATTGGCGTTGTGTAAAAAGATTAAAAATGAACGCAAAAGAACTTGTTGAAAATGGTTATTTCACAGAATCTGCATTTAAAGATTTTGGAGATATCGGAGCACAAGTAATAACAAGTGGGCCAGAAATTCCACAAAAATATATAGAAGATGCATATATAAAAATGATATCTTTGGCAAAAAAAAGAATATACATTCAAACACCATATTTTATTCCAGATGAAATTTTTTTAAAAACACTTTTACTAGCAAAACGAAGTGGTGTTGATGTAAAAGTTATGATACCACTAAAACCAGATAAAAAGTCTGTTTATTATGTAACTTTGTCATTTATAAAACAACTGCTTGATGAAGATATAGAAGTTTATTTTTACAATGGCTTTATTCACTCAAAAACATTGTTAGTTGATGATTTGGCAATTGCAATTGGAACTTGTAATATGGACAATCGTTCTTTTAACTTAAATTTTGAAATAACAACTTTGTTGTATAATAAAGAGTTTGTGAATTTAAACAAAGAAGTTTTTGAGAATGATATTAAAAACAGTAAAAAAATTACATTAAAATATTTTAATAGAAAGTTTTTTACAAGCAAAATGATGCAAGCAATTTTTAGATTGTTTTCACCGTTAATGTAAAAAAGTAAGAAATAAATATGCAAAATTAATTGCATATTTATTTTTTTATGCAAATTTAATGCATTAATTATTTTTTGTTGCAAATAACTAGAATGAGGAGATTTATATGAAAAAAAATGATTACAATATTTGGTTAAATACAAATACTATCTATAATAAATGTAAATTTTGTGCATTGCTTTCAAGTTTT
Organism: uncultured Christensenella sp.; assembly: GCA_949294585.1. Classification (GTDB taxonomy): domain Bacteria; phylum Bacillota; class Clostridia; order Christensenellales; family UBA1242; genus UBA5893. Next base: position 14,274 of record CASFHZ010000008.1, read on the forward strand.
GTCGTGTGGGCTTCAATTTTTATTGCAATGTTATTTCCAGTTTTTGGAATTGGACTTGCATTTTTTATAATGTGCTTTTTGTGTATTGGTTTTAAAAAAAATATTATTAACTGTTTACAAAATAAATCAATAAAGGTTGAAAGTGTTTTTGATTATTATAAATTTTGTATTCCAGCATTTTGTCTTAGAGTTTGTTCATATCTGTTAATTGCATTGTGGTCACTGTTATTAATTGTACCTGGAATTATAACAGGCTTAAATTACAGTTTTGCACCTTATATTTTTAGCGAAAATCCATCACTTGGAACTTTGGAATGTTTAAGTGAAAGTAAAAATTTAACATATGGCTACAGAGGGGAAATATTTTTAATTTATTTAATTCAAACATTATTAATTATTTTAATTGCATTATTTTCATATTGTCTTATAATAATTTTAAATTATATTGTAATAATGCCTCTTTGGTTTAATATTTTAATTCCAACATTTATAACTATTTTTGTATTTTTGATTTTTGTGTTGCCATATTTTGAAATTATGATGGCAAATATATATTTAACTGTAAAAAATCAAAAGATAAAAACTTTAAAACAAAAAAATACAAAAACTGCTAGTACTATGTAAATATTTTTGTTATAATATATGTGTTTGTATTAAATAATACAAAGGAGATGTTATGGCAAAGTTAATAAAAAAATTAGATGATGATTATGTTAAAGACAAAACAGCAGATGACTACAAAAACGAATTTTTGGAAAGGCGAGCTTTAATTGCAAAAAAGACCTATAACAAAGGTTCAATTGAAATTGAAGATATATATGCCGATGAATATATAGAACAATGCACTTTGGCAGTGGGTGGTGATGTTATTGCACAAGATTTATTATCTTATTGGTTTAAACACGGAAATCCTGCTGTTCCAGAAAATATTGAATTGTCTATGAAATGGCTGTTTGTTGCAGGTGCAAACGGAAATAAACATTCATTAAATAAATTAGTTCTTTTCCTAAATTATGCTTTTGATAGCATAATATTTAGTGATTATTATGCTGATTTGTGTAAAATAATTAAGATAACCAACGATAACTATCAATACCTATTAGGCGAAGTTATATGTCAATATATAGTAAAAGATTTAAACATTAACACTCTTGAATTAACAAAAGAAAAAACAATAAAAATAGAATTTAATCAGTTGTCTATGCAAAGGTTTACTGCTTCATTAAATAGGGCAATGGTAAATGTTGATAACTATTTTAGAAAATTAATTGAAAAAACTAAAAACGATAAAATTTAAAAATGCCTTACAATTTTTTGCTTAAAAAAATTTTAAAAAGGGTATTGACAAATAATATAAACTAGTGTATTATAATAATGTGATTAATCACAAAAGATATCTTAATTTCATTACGATATCTCCCTATTACTTTTGCCAACTTTGAACTAAGCACCAAAGTTGGCTTTTTTTATTTAATATTTTTTAATTTTTAATATTTTATTATTAAAATGAATATATTTTATAAATTGTAAATATTAAATTAAATAAATATATTTATATTTATAGTTATAATTTTACATATAAAGAAAATATTATATGAAATAATATTGAAGTTATTTAACTTTTGGAATTAAATTAAATTACTTTTTTATTTTTTTAATATAAGATGCTAATCAAATATTATGGATATTTTGTCATAAATTAGTAGGCAAATTTTATCTTTTTGTGCTATCATAAAAATATGAGTGTGATATATAGACCAAAAGGAATGGCGAGAGAATATAGTCCGTATGCACTAAATATTTACATAGGTTGCAGTCATAGGTGCAAATATTGTTATGCACCACACACATTGCAAAGGCGTGGTGAAGATTATTTTGGAAAGCCTGAACCAAGAAAGAATATTTTGATTGAACTTGAAAAAGATTTAAAGAAAAATGTTTACATCGAGCAAGTGCTTTTGTCTTTTGTTGGCGATTGCTATTGCGATTCTGCAGACAATGGCGAAACAACGAGGGCGGTTTTGAAGATGTTGAATGCCTATAAAGTTCCTGTTGCAGTTCTGTCAAAAGGCGGAAAGAAAATGCTTCGAGATTTAGATATTTTTAAAGAGTTTGGCAGCTGCATAACAGTAGGCACAACTCTCACATTTTTAGATGAGAAAAAGTCAAAAGAGTGGGAACCTTTTGCATCCACTCCAAGCGAAAGACTGGAAACGCTGAAAATTTTGCACGAAAACGGAATCAAAACATTCGCATCTTTTGAGCCGACCATTGAGCCAGAAGAAATTTTGGCGCTCATTCGCAAAACATTGGAAGATAATTCGGTTGACCACTATAAAATCGGCAAAATCAACAACTATCGTTCGGCAGACAAATGGCAAGACTGGGCAAAATATCTTGAAGATTGCGTGAAACTTCTTCGACCAACAGGTAAGCAAGTATATTACAAATTTTGCCTTCGCAAACTTGCACCAAATGTAGAACTTTTGCCACAAGAGAAAAATCCGGATGAATATATCGTGCGCTACACTCCACCACACCAGACGAGTTTGTTTGAATAACTTTTTGAAGTGTAATCCTTAATACTTGCAGGCTACAAAAGTAATATTTAAAAATTTAAATTTAATAATTTTTATGTGGCTATCATCAGTTTACAAACAGAAATAACCTCGATATTTACAAAATTTAAGGAGAGAAAATGACTATTATTGAACAAGTTAAAAATGAATTATTAAGAAGAAATCAAGAGTATATTGAAAAAGTTGATAGTTATGATTTTTGGAATAATCATATCAAATTTGTGGTTGATGAAGCGTTAAAACTTACAAGTGTTTATGGTGCCGATAAGGAAATAGTAGAACTTGGAGCCATACTACACGATATTGCCCTTGTTTCTAATGTTGGAACAAAGGCAGACCACCATACAAATGGAGCAAAAATCGCCGAGGAAATCCTAACTAACTTAAAATATCAACAAGATAAAAAAGAAAGGGTTGTGAATTGTGTTTTGCACCACAGGAGCTCGAAAAACGCAGAAAATATAGAAGAATTATGCGTTTGTGATGCCGATATTCTTGCCCACTTTGACAATATCCCAATGATTTTCTTCAAGTCTTTTACTATGGGCAAAATGACCCTAAATAATATGGACGTGCTCATTCAGGGCTTTCAAAAAGATTTTGACGATTTAAGTGATAAAACAAAAGAAACTTTTAAAGATAAATACGAAAACATTATGAATGTCCTTTTTGGTGAGAATTGGAGTCATTTTATATTTTGATAAAGTTAAAAATAAATATCAAAATGCAAAAAATTGCAAATATGTTGAGACCCTAATTTACAATGACTGATAAAACTCTTGCTTACGTTATGGATATACCAACAAGCGGATATTATAAGCCTATTCAATGATTATTTAAAATGAAAAAAGCGTGTCTAGATACGCTTTTTGTTTTAACATTTTAGTGGACCAGCAGGGACTCGAACCCTGGACCCATTGATTAAGAGTCAATTGCTCTACCAACTGAGCTACTGGTCCATAAATGTAGTTTATACTCGTTTCGGAGCGTATGATTAAGAAGTGTAAATAAAACTTATTTTTCAAGTTGTTTTAGTGTTATCAAATCCTTTAAAATCTCTTATTTTATAGTTAAAAGTCTTGTTATAATGTGTTAAATAATATTTTTTAAAAATGAATAAATTTATTTGAGTTTTAATAGTTTTTTTTGAACAGTTATATAAATGTTTAAAATTTCTATCTTGAAAAATTTATTGAAACAATAAATAAAATATGATAAAATATTTTAAAAATAAATTATATAAAACTTATAGACTTGTAAAAATGATGGAGATTAAGTTTTATGGATAAACAAGGAACAAATCAATGGAGTCAGCTGCAAATGAGCATACCTATGGCCGAGAACAGAAAAAGAAAGTGATGAAGATAAATTTGCAACTGCAAAAGGTGTTGCAAAGGGCAACGAAAAGAAATTTTTAGAAGATAAAGTATTTTTACAGGAACTCGAAGATGTTGACAAAGACACAAAGATAAAGCAAAATTCAAGCGAATTACTCGTCATTACATAAACAAAAAAACTTGCTGCTTATGTGATTACAATAACAGAAAAATCCCCAAAAAAATTTCGTGCTGTTTTTGTAAATAGGATACAAAACTACTGCTTAGATTGCCTTGCATATTTAATTGAAGCAAATTCTATGCGCACAGATAACACTAAAAACAGAGAAAGAAGAAAAGAATGTCAACATCAAGCATTCTTAAAATTAAAACTTCTTGGTTATATGGCATTCCTGTCGCTTGAAAGTGGTTGTATTTTGAAAAAACAGTATGAACAAATTTCTTTGCAAGTTGCGGATTGTATAAATCTTTTGGTTGCTTGGCGTAAAAGTGATGCCAATAGATTTGGCAAATAAAATTGGATTATAGCGGCGACGTTTTAATTAAGGTAAGATTGTTGTTTAACCCAGTCTTTTTTGGCTGCGCTCCGCCTACTCTAAGAATAAAGTAAACAATGTCAATAAAGATGGGTCGCGCAACAATAACAATGCAAACAAAAAGAGCGCTGGGCTGTGTCCAGATTTGCCTTTGAAGAACAAGTTTCCGGCTTGTTAAAAAACAGCCAGTTTATGATTGTTTTATGTAAAACAATACAGTGTGTAAGGCAAAGGAATCTTATCTTTTCTACTCTCTTTATAAGAGATAGAAGAATACGGTCATCTTAACAATCAACGAGAAATCTTTGAAAGTTTACCGAAAGGAAGATGACCATCGTTTTTAATACATAAAGGAGCATACAATTTGTTAGAAGAAGCTTTTACATTTGAAAAATTATTTGACGCACACAAAAAGTGTAGAGTGTCTAAGCAACATAGGAAAGATACGATCTCCTTTGAAATAAATATATCACAAAATTTAACTATTTTATCAAAAGACATTTTTAATAAAAAATATAAACCGGGCAAATATAAAATGTTTAAAATATTTGAACCCAAAGAAAGAATTATTGAAGCACTTCCATATAAGGACAGAGTTGTTTTAATGGCTTTTTGTTCAAATATAATTGAGAAAAAGTTAGAAAAATCTTTAATTTATGACAATGTTGCTTGCAGAAAAGGCAAAGGAACATTTTTTGGCATTCAAAGATTGCATAAATTTTTAAAGGATTATTATCACAAATTTGGCGAGTCTGGATATTTTTTGAAATGTGATATTAAAAAATACTTTCAAAGCATAAATCACGAAATTTTACTTAAAAATCTGGCAAAAACATCACTTGATGAAGAAGATTTATGGTTTATAAACATATAATTAGAAAGCAAAAACAACGACACAAAAGTTGGGCTTCCTATTGGCAATCAAACAAGCCAATGGTTTGCATTATTTTATCTGAACAAGGTTGATAGATTGATTAAAGAAAAACTACGAATAAAGTATTACGTTCGCTATATGGACGACATGATTTTAGTTCATAACAATAAAGAAATCTTAAATTCTGCAAACAAGAAATCGAAAAATGTGTAAAGGAAGAACTTGATTTATCCCTTAACAGCAAAACACAAATTGGCAGGCTTAAAAACGGAATTGATTTTTTAGGATTTAGACATATACTCTGTGAAAAAGGTAAAATTAAAACATTTCTACGCGGACAAGCAAAATTAAGGTTAAGAAAAAATGTGAAAACACTGTCAAAACTACGCAATAACAACCTTGTTGATAAAGAATACATTGATGTCAGATTAAATGCCTTTAAGGGCCATTTATGCCATTCAAATTCAAAAAAATTACTTATAACACTTAGAACAAAATACAAAATATAAAATTATATTGCTTTAGTATTGCATTTATAACAAAATTATGCTAAACTTGTTTCATCAAAGGAGTTAAAATATGGTAGAATTAAAAGATTTTATTGTAAGAACACGTCTTGACAATACTGACGAAAATCAAGAAACAGGCAACTCAGCGTTTGATACCCAAGATTATGTGTTCTTTGAAACTTATTATGAAATGAAAGGCATAGATTCAGATAAACGTTATGTTTACGCTTCAGATTACGCTGTTATGAATGGGGCCTTCCTTGGCGGACAAAGAAAAGGTCCTAAGGATAGACAATCGACTTGGTATTGGCTGCGCTCGGCCTACTCTAAGGATGATGTAGACTTTGTTAAATATGATGGCTCGCTCTACGATAGCAATGCAAACGAAGAGAGCGCTGGGCTGTGTCCAGCTTTACACCTTAATCTCTCATCTGTAATCTCCGCGCGAAGCGCATCGAGCGATTTTAAAATTGAGTCTTTTAAGGATAAAAGTGGCAAAATTTTATATTACACTATTGAATTTGGCTCTTATCCACAAGATAAAGCAAAAAATAGCGGAGAATTAGAAAGACTTTTTAATGCACATAAATTAACTCCAACCGGTAAAACCTACACCGGATATATGAAAGAAGACGGCAGTTTCCAGCAAAATCAAGAGTTCGAATATGGTGGCAAAAAATATGTTAGAGTTATTTCAAAAAAATATGACAATAACTCTGAATATAAGGACAAAACAAAAGCACCAAAAGACGGAACTCCTATGTGGGCCGAAGTTCAACCAATCAAATGGAAAATAAAAAATTGGGATGAACTTCCAAGGTCTATCAATCCTAATGGAAATGGAACTGCTAAAACTATTTATGTAAAATCGGAAGAAGGAATTATGTCAGGAATTCCTTTCTATCCAGAATGTGGCGAAACAGAACATACAATGTGGCAAAACAGTCCATTGCGTGCGATTTTTAATGGCTATGATTTACACGAAGAATTGAGTAAGGGAAACGGAAATAAAAGATATAAAGCGAATAATAATTATCGTTTCAAAGGCAAAGGCTTTCTACAAGAAGCGCTTGATAGTTCTTTAGTTCGCAGGTCAA
>CASFHZ010000009.1 GCA_949294585.1 uncultured Christensenella sp.
CCAACTTGGGACTCTTCAAAATCAAAAATTGATTTATCATTTTTTATGGTACCTTTAAAAGATATAAATGCATTAAGTTCTTGGAAAATTGAAAGTTGTAAAAAACCTTTAAATAATTCCAATGATGAAGTTTATGGCAATAATAAAAATCAGTTTTATGTTGGCAGAAGAGTTAGAGAAATGCAAGAATACTATTTGATTAACTTAACTGACAATTATGATGAAGAACAACACAGGTTAAGTTTTTCTAGTGATGGACTGTTTACAGATGAAAACTTTAAAAGTTTTTTATATGCAGATGAATTGTTTTGGAATAAAGCAAAAGAAAACGAAAACAAGGAAAATGAAAGTTACATTGAAAGCGATGGTATAGATGCAGAAAAACAATATTTGGAATTAAAAAGTATAAAAGATGAATATAATAATGCAAATTTACATTTTTTAAAATTTTATGATTTTCAGACAATTTTACAAATTAATTTTATTTCAGAATTAAAAATTTATTTTAAAAATTTAATAAAAAAATATAAATTTAACGAAAATGATGTGATTAATAACATAAAACATTACCTAACACCTTTTCTTAAAGAAATAAATATAAACTACTCTATAATTGAAAATAAATTAATAGAATTAATAAAAGAAAAAAATATTGAAAAAGATTATTTATTGGAAAAAATTAATTTTGCTTTTATAGAAGATAATTTTAACGACTTATTATCGCAAATTTCTAAATATTTTATAAACTGTCAAATTAATGATATAGATAAAGCGTGCAGTGATGCAGTAGATGAAATTGACAAAAATTTAAGCTATGGCATTAAAAAATTTGATGATGAAGTTTTAGATATAATAGACGGTTATAACTATGCAAGTGTTATAGAAGAGTTTAATAAAATTAATAATACAGCGCATATAGTAAACTTGATGCACAACAACAAAAAAGCATATAACAATGCATTTTTAACAACAAGCCCAGCAATTCCAATTAATGTTATAAATCAGGCACTATATGAAGTTGTGCAACAAAATAACAAAACTAAATGTAAAGAAGAAATTTATAACTTTACAACAAAGGTGTTAAAATACAACATTAAACAAAGTGCAAAACATTACACAAAAAATGCAACTAATTGTTTTGCACAAGCATATTATTTTGATAAAAATAGCGAAACTGAAACAAATAAAGATAAAATTGAAATAAACAAAGATATCGATTTGTAAAATAACTATTATTTAGTTGAAAACAAAACCAAAATATTGTACAATATTTTGGTTTTATAATAAAAAGAGGATTTTATGAAAAAAATAACAAGCGAACAATTAAGAAATTTATATATAGAATTTTTTAAAGGAAAAGGACACAAACAAATTCCTTCTGCTTCTGTGATACCAGAAAACGACCCAACGGTTTTGTTTACAACAGCAGGTATGCACCCACTTGTTCCATATCTTTTGGGTGAAAAACACCCACAAGGAACAAGATTAACTGACTATCAAAAATGCATAAGAACAGGCGATATTGATGAAGTTGGTGATTCATCTCACTGCACATTTTTTGAAATGCTTGGCAACTGGTCACTTGGTGACTATTTCAAAAAAGAAATGATTCCTTGGAGTTATGAGTTTTTGACAAGTGAAAAGTATTTGGGAATTGATAAGGACAAAATTGCAGTGTCTGTTTTTGAAGGCGATAACGAAGTGCCAAGAGATAGTGAAAGTGCAGAACTTTGGAAGAGTTGTGGCATTAAAGAAGAGGACATATATTTCTTGCCAAGACAGCACAATTGGTGGGGACCAGCAGGAACAACTGGACCTTGTGGACCAGACACAGAAATGTTTATTAAAGTTAAAGAAAAGTGTTGTGAAACTTGTTCACCTGCTTGCAGTTGTGGTGCTTTTTTGGAAATTTGGAATGATGTTTTTATGGCATACAACAAATTGAGTGATGGCACATATGCAAACTTAAAACAAAAAAATGTTGATACGGGAATGGGACTTGAAAGAACACTTTGCGTTTTAAATGGCAAAGAATCTGTTTTTGACACAGACCTATTCGAAGGTGCTCTTAATAAAATTGAAGAACTAACAGGAATAAACTACAACAAAGATGAAAGCACAAAAAAAGCATTTAGAGTAATTTTGGACCACATAAGGACATCGGTTTTTATGATTGGTGATGAAAGGGGAATTGTTCCAAGCAATGTTGACCAAGGTTATATTCTAAGAAGAATTTTGCGTAGAGCAATAAGATTTTCAAGACAGATAAATCTAAAAGAAGAAGGACTTTTGGAAGTTGCAAAAGTGTATATTGAAAAATATAAAGATGTGTATCCTGAACTTTTAAAGAACAGTGAAAAAATACAAAGTGAAATTTCAAAAGAATATCAAAAATTCACAAGAACACTTGAAGGTGGCTTAAAGGAATTTGAAAAAACTGTTAATAGACTAAATGGTGACACAATTGATGGACAAACTGCATTCCATTTGTTTGACACATTTGGGTTCCCGCTTGAAATAACAAAAGAACTTGCAAAAGAAAGAAATTTAAAAGTTGATGAAGAAGGCTATAAAAAAGCATTCAACGAACATCAAGAAAAAAGCAGGGCAGGAAGCGAGCAAAAATTTGCTTGTGGACTTGCAGACCACCAAGAACAAACAACCCATTTGCACACAGCAACACATTTGTTGCACGCTGCCTTAAAGAAAGTAATTTCTAGTGATATCAGTCAAAAGGGAAGCAATATAACAGCAGAAAGATTGCGTTTTGATTTTAATTTGGACAGACCTTGCACAAAGGAAGAATTGCAAAAAGTTGAAGATATGGTTAATGATGTAATAAAACAAGATTTGCCAGTTGAAATGAAAGAGATGACAGCTGTGGAGGCAAAGAAAAATAACTATATTGGTTTGTTTGATAATAAATATGGTGAAAAAGTAAAAACTTATAAAATTGGAGAATTTTCAAAAGAAATTTGTGGTGGTCCTCACGCAGAGCACACAGGACAACTTGGTAAATTTAAAATAGTAAAAGAACAATCTTGCAGTGCAGGTGTAAGAAGAATTAAGGCAATATTAACAAATGAATAAAAATATGCTTCAATTTTTGAAGCATATTTTTTGTGGAAAAATGAATGAAAGAAAATTTATTTTTTTACATAAAAAAACATTCCAAACTATTGGAATGTTTTTTGTTGATTAAGCAAAAAGTCTTGGTCTATTAAAGAAAATTGTGCTAATAAGGTCAATTAACCAACCAATTGCAATTCCAGGAATTATCCAAAGAATTCCAAAAACTAGTACAAGTGGTTTGTTATAAAAAGCACCTTTAACAATACGATAAATTGCCCAAACAACATCAAGTACTGGAATGCAAAGAATTAACTTAACAATCCAAGGTAATCTATCCATTGTGGCAATAAATCCATTTCTTCTTTTTGTTTTTGTAGCCATTTTATCCTCCTAACTATTTATATTATAATCTTTATTACTTAATATTTCAACATTTTATTATAAATTTTTTAAAATTGCATTAAATTTTTATCATAAAAGTATTTTTTCTTATTGCTGTAATTGTATTTTTGCTAAAATGTTTGTGAAAAACAATAAAAATGTGTTTACATACTAAATTATATTAATATATAATCTTTTTTAGAACAGGTAAAAAAATGAAAAAATATGAAATATGTGTAGAAAAATCGGATAGAATACTAAAAGTCATTTCTTATTTTTTGCCCGAATATAGTTATTCGCAAATTGAGAAGTGTTTAAGGCAAAAAGATATAAAACTAAATGGTGAAAGAGTTAAAGATAATGTTGTTGTTAATAAAAATGATAAGATAGAAATATATTTAAACGAAAATTACAAGAAAAACAAATACGAAGTTTTTTATGAAGATGAAAACATTATAATTTTTAACAAACAAAGTGGAATTGAAGTTTGTGATGGAATTTATAATATAAAAAATGACTATGAAACAAAAAATAATGTTTTAATATATCCAGTGCATAGACTTGACAGAAACACTCTTGGACTTGTTGTGTTTGCAAAAAAGTTAAGTGTTTTAGATGAGTTAAAAAGTGCTTTTTTAAATCACGATGTTGAAAAATTTTATTACGCAGTTGTTTGTGGCAATGTTGAAAGTGAAAAGGTGTTAAATTCATATCTAAAAAAAGATGAAAAAAACTGCATTGTAAAAATTTTTGACAACAAAACAAACGGTGCAGTTAAAATAAAAACAGAATATAGTTTGATTGACAAAAAAGATGATATTTATCTTTTAAAAGTAAAAATCAAAGCAGGTAAAACACATCAAATTAGGGCACATCTTGCACACTTTAAAATTTATATAGTTGGCGATGAAAAATATGGCAACTATGAAATTAACAAAAAATATAAGAAAAAAACGCAAATGTTGCAGGCATATAAAATTGTGTTTAAATTAAATAGTTCAAGTTTTTTAAAATACCTTAATGACAAAAAGTTTGAAATAAAGTGCGAGTTTATTAATCTTTTTAAATAAATAGTGACAAAAAATTCTATAAAGTGACAAAATTTTTGTTTTTAACATATAAGATTGATATGGTGAAAACAAAACTTAGTGGAGTTAATCAAAATAAATATTATGCAAGTTTGTTAAAAGATGCATATTGTGGGGAATGTGGAGAAACATTTTCGATGTTGCAATTTCAATATTTTAGTTATGTTATTTCAAATTTTGAAAATGAATTTACTTCTCAATTTTATCTAATTGCACAAGATGATTTGGAGCATCACTCTATGCTTGGAGAGTGCATTGTTAAACTTGGTGGTGACCCCACTTTTATTTCTTCAAAAAACATAGCACTAAACGGCAATGATTTTGAGTATGTTAAAGGAATTAAACAAATGATTTTGCAAGGTATTGAAATTAAGGAAAAAACAATAATAAACTACAAAATATTAATTGCAAAAATTGCCGAAAAAGAAATAAAAAATATTTTGGAAATTATTTTAACTGATGAGCAAAAACATAAAGAAATTTTGGAAAATATGCTGAAAAAATACGAAAATAATTAAAAAACAAAAAATATGCACTAAATATTAATATAAAAAAAACGCAAAATTTTTACAAGTTTTAATATACTTTTTAAACTTATACACACAAAGGTGTGTATTTTTTTTACGAATATTAAAATATTATTTTAATAATTTTGTAATTATTTGTAAAAATTAATTTATTTCATTTGATAAAAATAATAAAAGAGTGTTAGAATATATCGAAAGAAAAACTATCCTGAAAAGTTAAAGGGAGCCGTATATGAAAAAACTTATTCCTTATATTTTAGTTGTGTTTTGTTTTTTGTCTGTTGGCATTTTAAGTGCCTGTGAAGACAACACTTCTATTAAATTCACAGAATCATACATAGAGTTAAGTGTTGGAGATGAGTTTGATGTAAAGTCAAAGCTTGAACTTGCCAACATTTCTGTTGACGATGTAACTATAAAATCGTTGGATAGTTCTGTGGTTGCAATTGTTGATGAAAAGGCAGTTGCAGTTAAAGAAGGCACAACATTTGTTAAGGCATCAACTAACAACAAAGAGGCAAATCTTGAAGTCAAAGTCAACAAACAACCTGTTGCAACCGACACACCAAGTGGCTTAAATTATAACACAGAAACAGGAAACATTGTTTGGAACCCTGTGCTTGTTAATGTTGATAATGAGGTTATTGAAGTAAACTCTTATTTGGTTAGCATAACAACATCTAATGGCGAAGTTGTTAAAGAAGTTATTGGTGATAACAAGTTAAAAATTGATGAAAGTGGAATTTTGGAAATAAAAGTTAAATGCAAGGAATATGTTTCAAATGGAAAAACAATCTATGAAGGCTCTGATTATTCTCAACCAATTGTTTTGAGAAAATTGGAAAAACCAATCAATTTAAAATATGATGATAATGCAAAACTATTAACTTGGCAATGTGATGACAGTGTAACCCAATTTAGAGTTAAAGTTAATGGTGTTATTTCCGAAATTATTGAAGGCAATGAGTATTCACTTGATTTAACAACAACAAATATTTCAAAACAAGAAAAATTTGATGTTTCTGTTATAAGTGTTAATTCAAGCAGTGCCGAAGATGGAGAAATTATTGTTGAAAGCGAAAGCGAAGTTAGTTCCTACACAAGACTTTATGCTCCACAAATTTCTGTTGTAAACGGAGTTATAACTTGGGATAATTCACAAGAGGGCGACTTCCATTATGAAATTACAAGAACAAGTCAGACTGGAACAATAAGTAAAGAGATTGTAACAAATGGAGAATACACACTTTCACAAGTAGCATCTGGACAATATACAATTTCACTTCAAGCAGTTAGTGAAAGTGAAGAATATTTGTCTAGCGAAAATGTTAGTCAAATAGAAAACATAACAAAACTCAACTCAACAACATTGTCTTTTGACCCTATAACAAAAGAGATAACTGCAACAAATTATGAGGACAAAAACATTGAACTTAATATAACATATAGAAACAAAACTGAAAGAGTTAGTTTAAGTAATGGAAAATATATTTGGAACAAAACAGATGCAGGAACATACAACATTGTTGCTTATGTTTATGCACAAAACAACAACGAGATAAATTCTGATGCTTCAAACAAAATTAATTTAGTTCAACTTGCTGGATTTGATTTGTCTAGCATATCTCAACAAGTGGTTGATGGAAAATATTTTGTTGAGTTTGGCGAAGTTGAAAATGCAAATAAATATGAACTTTCATATATTAAAAATGACACACAAATTGCACTTATTAAACAAAGCGACAACTCATATGGCAGTGTTGACACAATATTTGATGAAGCACAAACATATGTTGTAACAATAACAGCATCATCAACAGAAGTTGTTGACAGCAGTACATTCATTTTGCCATCAAGCACAACATTAACTGTTGTTAGACATAATGATTTAAATGCAACGCTTGCTAATAATTCTAACAATAAACCAAGTGCTATTAATTGGAATGAATCACCTGTTAAATCGTATTATTATGAACTTGAAAAAAATTTGGAACTTGTTTCATTAGACACAGTTAACACAAATTCAATTTCAGTTCAAAGCTTAAGTTATGGAAACTATACATTCAAAGTTAAGTCGGTAAACGGACTCATTGGAGAAGTTTTATATTTGGAGAGTTTAAACTTCTCTGTTGTAGATTTTGCAATTGAGTATAAACTAAGTGCTCCAGAAATTTCATTTAACAGAGAAACAAATCTTTTAACAGTTACAAAAGTTGAAAATGCAACAACCTACACAATAACATTCAATGGCGATGTTTTGGTTCACGATAACACAAAAGAAGTTATTGAAATTGACTTGTCTAATAAACTTGATAATGCTGGAAACTACACAATTTCAGCAATTGCAAAAAATGTTGATGACAGTTTGGTTCTTGATTCTGACCAAAGCCAAATTGTAATTGTAAAACTTGAAGCACCAAAACAATTTAATTTAACCGAAGATGGTGTTGTGTTGATACAAACATATCCAAACTCTCAACAACTTGATTTAGACAAAGAGGAAATATTAATTAACGACATTTCTTCAAACACATTAAACAGTGAAAATTCTTGGACAGTAAAAGCAAAATTTAATGCCAACAAAAACAAGGTTAATAACACATACTATCTTGACAGTGACTACACAGAGTTTAATGTACAAAGGCTTAGTGCACCACAAAAACCAGTTTTAACAGAAACAATAATTTCTTGGAATGCAACATTAATTGAAAATTTTGTTTATGAAATAACAGTAAGTCAAAACGATGTTTTGAAGATAGTTGATATTGATGTAAATCAAATTGATGTATTTAACCAATTGTTAAGAGGTATAGATTTAAGCAAAGACTTCACAGTTTTTGTAAGATATAAATTTGAAGGACAAACATTTTCAACCGATGATATTTCATTGATCTATTACACATCAAATGAAAGCGAAAGAACTTTAATTAAAAAAATACAAAGTGACGTGCAAATGGCTGTAAGCGAAGTTGATGGAATAACAACGGTTAATTGGACACCAAGTTCTGTTGAGGGTGTTACATACAATTTGTATTTAGACGGCGAACAAATATATTCAGGAACATCAAACACATATGATTTAACCAACTTGTGTAAAGATGAAAAAGAATATGTTATAAGACTAAAAATCAGCAAACAAGGTTATTTAACATCTGAGTTTGTTGAAATATATGTTGAAAGATTGCAAAATGTCTCTTCAATAACAATTGATGATGAAGAAAATGTTGTTGTTGATACATCATACAACGACAGCAGTTATGTTTTAGTTGATAACAATAGTGACTATTCACTTCAAGAGTTAGTTCAATTAGACAAAGTAAAAATAACAATAAACAATCACGAAGTAACAAATCTATCAAGTTATGATGGAAAATTTGAGGTTAATGTTCAACTTATTGCAAAGGTTTATAACCAAGGGAATTACTACTATTTAAACAGTGGAATAAACACTTTCAAATTTTCAAGAATTGCACAACTTTCATCGCCACAAATCAGTGATAATGTTATAACTTGGGACAACATAGAAAATGTTACTGATTACAGATTAATGTTCCAAAGTGGCGATGCTTTTAAAGTTATTGATTTAAGTGATACAAATTATGTTTCAACAAATTCAAACGAAATTCAAGACATAATTGCACAGTTAAATGTAAGTGATTTTACAGTAAAAGTTAAAGCAGTTGTTAAAGAATTTACAATTAACGCAAACCAAGAGCATTTGTTGTCATCTGTATATTCACAAACTTCTGCAATTAAAAAATTGGCACCAGTTACAAACATTCAAATTGTTTCAGAAAATGACCCAATAGAGCAAAAATCAGTAAAAATTTCTTGGGATTATAGTTTTGATGGTGTTAATGTTAAACACTTTAAAGTTGATATCTACAAAGATGGCGAATTGTTTAAAACCGAATATGTTGAGGGAACAAATAACTATCTAATTGCCGATGATATGCTTAATGCAGGTGTTTACTATGCAGAAATAACAGTTATTGGCACACAAAATTGTTTGGATTCAGTAGTTGTTAAATCGGGCGAAGTTACAAGGTTAAATGCTCCATCAAACATTTCAATTTCACAAGATGGAATAATCTCTTGGAGTGGAATTGACAACGCACAAAAATATTCTGTTACATATTTCTTTAACAGTGAAATTAATGGAAAAAATAACAATATAACATCAACAAATTGGAATATTCAAGCAAATTTATATCAATATAACTTCTCGGGACAAGTTAAAGTTAATGTAATTGCAGTTGGTGGTGAGGGCAAAGATGCATACAAAACATTGTCAAGTGCAAGCAGTGTTGATTACATCTTTACAAAACCAAGTGAAGCAAATATTGTTCTTGAAACAAACAAACTTACTGTTAACGGAATTGATGAGGGCGAAGACAATTCATATTTTGTTACAATAAAAACAGACAACAGAGTTGTTAAAGTTATTGAGTTATCAAATGGTGGTGAATACTATTTTGAAGATTGGTATTATCAAGACACAAAGGAAAAAGTTCCAACAAATGTTGAAAAGACATATGAAATAAGTGTTCAAAAAGTTGTAAACAGCAGTGATTATATAAAATCAGACATTTCAAATGCTTTTGTTACAAAACTAAAAGAAGTTGAAAATTTTGGTGTTATAAGAAAAGAGCAAAGTTACAACTCTCCACTTTGGGTTAGATTAGATGTTGTAAACAATGCAACAAAATACATATTTAGCATAAGTGGAACAAACTATATTAATGATGAGTTTACAATATCATCATCATATGCAAACTTTTCACTTACAGATGAAATTTATTCAAACATTCCACAAAATTGGACATTTGAAGTTTATGCACAAGGTTTAATTGGTGGTGAAAAGAACTATATAGACAGTGCCAAAGTTGCAATAAGTGGCAAAAAATTGAATGCAATTATGAACTTTGGTGTAAAAAATGGAGTTCTTGGTTGGGATAAAAACGATTTAGCAAGTGACTATGCACTTAAAGTTTCAGATGATGAAATTTTATCTGGATATGTAAACGATGGTGTTCACACATTAACAGAAAGTTTAATTGGAAAATCTGGTGAACTTTCACTAAACATAAAAGCAGTTGGAAATGTAAGACAAGACTTGTTGACAACAGATATAGTTTTGGATTCAACATACATTTTAAATGCTGAAAATCAAATACAAAACTATAATTGCACAAAATTGCAAATCCCAACAAACTATTCGGTTACAGATGGATATTTAAGATTTAAAGAAGTAAGTGCTGCAACAGGTTATCAGGCAATTGTTTTAAATAACATTTATGAATTGTCAATTGTTGAAACAGAACAAGAAGAATTTACAAAAATGTATTCATCTTCAATGTATGGCACACTTTCACCAAACACTGAATATCAAGTTGAGGTTAGAGCAATTTCAACAGATTCTGATGTTATGTATTCTGATAGTTCAACAAGCATAAAGATAAAAATACTTGCAAACAACTCTGCTGGAACATTAAAAATTGTTCCAAAAACAGTTTCTGTTGATCCATTAAAATATGATTATACAATTTCACAACTTGTTTGGACTGCCGATGAAAACGCAGTTAATGGCTATAATGTAAGTATTTCTGGAAATGTCACAAAAACAATGGAAACAACATTTGTTATAGACAATCCAAGTTATTATGCATACACCACATATGATGCAAAAATAGCAGTTGCAGGTGGCTCAAGTGTTGAACAAGATGGTTGTTATTATCTTAACTCTAACTATAGTGAAGTTGTCACATTCAAAAAACTTGAAACGCCAATTCCTTCAATTGAAAATGGAACATTAGTTTGGGAAGCTTCAAATGGAGCAACTGGATATTTTATATACCTAGATGGCGAACAAATTAATAGTGAGCCAGTTAGTGATTTATATTACACATTAACAATTGGAGATATTGCAAATAATAAAAAGTATGCAACATATGAAGTTAGGGCAATTTCAACCGACACATCTTATATTGCAAGTGATAGGTGTGTATATACAGATATTCTTGGTGAACCTATTGAAGTAACAAAATTACATTCACCAGACAGATTAACTGTTGAAAATGGTTCTCTAAAATGGTTAATTTCTGACCTTGCAACAATAACATCAATTATTAATGATGATTATGTTGAACACCCATTCACTGCAGATATAAATTCACTCCAAAACAAAACAGATGTGATATTGTTTAAATTTAAAGATAAATCAAGTGGAGAGGAATACACCTATACCGATTATGCTGTAAACTATTTGCAATTAAGTGATGGAATAATTGAAATTCTAGAAGGTATGGGCTATGATAGTTATATAGATAGTTTACAACACTATGGCTGGCCAACAATGGATTATAGTTTCTTGGATAGGGCAAAAGATTTGCCAGCAGGTGCATATGATTTATCATTAAGCCAAAACGGAAATTCATATAACTTTATAAACAGCAACTATGGACAAACTCAAGAAGTTTATGTTCCATATGCTCCAAACATACAAATTTTGTATTCTCAAAATCAATTTGTGTTGTCTTGGAACCAAATTACAATTCCAAGCAATTACAACACTTCAACAAACTATATTGTTGTTGTTGAAGATGCACAAGGCACAAGGTATAAGTTGGGCGAAACAACAGACACAACATTCAATTTAACCGACCTTGTTGAAAATGAACAATTAATTTCAAAATACACAAAGATATATGTTTATGTTGAAGGTAATTCGGTTAATGTTCTAAATGGTAAAGTTTCTAATATTGTGTCAATAAAAGTTTTGGATAAAACAGTTGCTTATGTTCAAAACGGAGAACTTTATTGGAATGCACAAGAGGGAGCAAGTGAATATCTAATTTCTTACACAATAACAGGAAACGAAGCAAGCACAAAAACTGTAACAGTTAAAGAGGCTCATTGGACTTGCGATGAATTAAGCAGTAGTGTTGAGTCTTATGATATAAAAATTCAAGCAGTTGGTGTTAAAGAGTCAACAAAAGACAGTGCAATAATAACAGGTAAAAATTGTAGTGTTGGTAAACTTACAAAACTTGAAACACCTGTTGTTAGTGTAAATAATGGTGTGTTTGTTTGGAAGGCAATAAACAACAGTTCATCTTATGCTATTTATGTTGACAATAATGATGAGTTCAGCGTAAAAGATATAATTTCAAATGAAGTTGATGAGCAAAACAATGTATTCTATGAAACAAAATACGATTTGGCAAATCTTCTATATAAATTCCAGGCTATTGGTGACATAGATACAATTCTAAATTCAGACACACTTGCTTATGTAAATTCAAATAGTGGAAGTGAACTCTATGGAACAACTGTTCCAGTTGTTGAAAATGTTGTTGCACAAAATGGTAAATTAATTTGGACAATAACAAAAAACAACAGCATTGAAATAAGTCACTATAAACTGATATTTAATTCTGTTGATGAAAATGGAAATCTATTAAATAGTGAATTTGTAATAACAGGTGGAAGCTTTAAAGATTCCGTTGATATGACAACCTGTTCTTATGATTGTAGCGATTTAAAATATGGTTTCTATAAAGTTACAATTCAAGCATACTACGAAACATCTGATACAAGGGGAACTTACACATATAATGGTGTTACTGCTTACTATTTGATGGGAGTAAAAACAGAAAGTTATATGTTTGAGAAATACAATGTTGTTCAAGGAGTTACATCAAGTGGAGTGCTTATTGACAATGTTGCACTTAAAGATGGAACATTCACTTGGGAATATGCAGGTGAAATTGATGAAGTGAACTTTGATTATGAACTTAAATTTGTTTCATCTTCTGGTGATGAATACAAGATTGTAACAGAAAACCCATACTACTCTGGATATATTGCAGACAAGTTAATCAACACAAATTACTTTGAGTTATACATAAGAGTTGTTGCAAAAGATGGCGTTGTTGGTTTTGTAAATTCAGATTATGTTAAATTCACAAATGTAAACAACAACGATTTAAGTGCAATCTATCAGTTAGATGGAATTGATGAAAACGATATAATTTTAACAAAGATGGGCGAGGGTGAAGACCTTTACATAAATTGGGAAGATTATGAAATTTCAACAGGCAATGTAAGTTTGGATTCAACAATAAATGTCCAATACCTAATAAGTTACTGGACAAGTGAAGATGACACAGTTCAAACAAAAACAATCAATCAAAAATACATCAACACTTCTGAATTTGAATTTACAATAAATGATGAGTTTACACTTTATTATCAAATTCAAGTTCTTCCTCTTGGTGAGCAAAGTTATGTTGCATCATATCCTTGTGAAGTTAGAGAAATTAAAAAACCTAAATCAGTTGAAGAAGTTTACTACAACAGCACAGAAGAATACTTCTATTGGGCAACCGATGGAACAAGCAATGACCACAGTTATAAAATTAGAGACCAAATTTTAAGAAGTGATGATGAAGGCAATTTAATTCTAGAAAATGGCGAACCTGTTGTTGTTAGAACATATTTCTTCACAACACAAGACAACTTAACAAACAAATACTATCCAATTGAACAAGGTGTGCATTTAGTTTCTGTTGCAGTTGTTGTTAAAAACAGTGGAAATGAAGGAAGTTTAACATCAAGTTACACATACTACTACGATAAATTAACCGAACCAGAAAACAAAGATGTTGGAACAAAAGTTTTAACAAAACTATTCACAATTGGTGCAGTTACTGAAAGTCAAGTTGGTGCAATGGGTACAAGTTCAAATCCATACATTATTTCAACTGCAGAACAATTTGCAAACATTGCATACAGATTAACAAAACCACAATACGAAAATAAATACATTCTTCGTGTAAATGGCATAGATACAAGTGTAACACTTACAAATGAAGATACTCAATTCTGTTTTAAACAAATAAATGACATCTATAATGTACAACCTCTTGGAGTTGGTGAAACACTTGAATTTATGGGCAAATATGATGGAAATATGAACTTAATAAGTTGGGACTATGACCTGTTAAACATTTCAAGTGCAACAAGCAGACAATATGTTGCGTTGTTCTCAAAAATTGGCGAAGGTGCAAGTGTAACAAACTTAAAAGTTGTTGCAAACTTATCAAATCAACCAACAGTTGGTGCAACAATTGCAATATTGTGTTATGAAAATTCAGGAACAATAGATAATGTTATAATAGGCGAAAGTGGTATGTCGTTTAGTGCAACATCAAAACGAGATATCTATTGGTTTGGCGTTTCATATATCAACTATCAAACAGGTACAATTTCAAGAGTGGTAAATTACTATAATGTAACACTACAAAATGGAACAGACACTTTGGGAATAAGAGTTGGATATGCTGGTATAACGGGAACAAACAGAGGTATTGTTTCAAGATGTGCAAACTATGGTGACATATACCTACAAAGCACACAAACAACAAGTGGTGGCATTGTTGGAATAAACTACAACACAGTTGAAAGATGTGTTCTTAAAAACACTTCAACAACAATAAACATATCAAAAGAAACTTCTGGAACAGTAAGCATAAAATTTGGTGGAGTTGTTGGACAAAACAGTGGAACAGTTAGTTATTGTTATGCATACACAAGAACAATAATTAACAGAAATGCTCCAAACACTTCAAGCAATCAAGTTTATATTGCAGGACTTATTGGAACATCAGACAATGGACAAATTGACCATTCATATGTAAAGAATGAAATAACAGCAACAAGTTCTTCAGGAATTGAAATTGGAAATGTTTATGTATTTGCTCACATAAGTTCTGCATCTGCAAACAGTGGTGTAGATTGTTACTATAACCAAGGTCAATCACAAAGTGCAATTGGTGGACTTGGAATGGCTAATTTCAATCAAATCTCATCATACACACAAAGACCATCAGGCTCTGCGATGAACGAAATTGACACTCCATATTACACAGTTAACGAAAATAATTTCCCAGTTCTTGTTTGGGAAAACGAATTTGCACAAAGTTGGCAATAAGCACAAAGTTGGCAATAAAAAAATGCAAGTCAAAAATTGACTTGCATTTTTTTAAGCTTTAAAGAACAAACTAAGCAAAAAATTAAAATATTTTTTTATTTTTGCTATAAAATACTCAAAACCCAGTTATCAAATTTTTGACTTGCATTATTTATTGCTCAATATCTAAATTTTCTTCACTAAAAAGTGGACTATCAAAAAACTCATTAATAGTTATGCCTAATGTCCTTATAATTATTATTAATGTTGATAGGTTAACACTTTTATATCTTGCGTACATTAATGAAATAAAAGTCCCTTTGGATAATCCTGAGTTTAATTCCAATCTATACTGAGACATTTTCTTTTGCTTTAATATTTCTCTTATTCTTTTAGCAACAGCCTGTGAAACTTTCATATACTACTCCACAAATTATGTTTTTCTATATATATATATAGATTAACATAACTGTTTTTTTAAATAATTATGTAAAAACATAATATTTATAAAAAAATTTATTTTTTTATGATATAATAGTTATGTAAAAACATAAAAAGGAGGTTATATGATTTTTCTAAGTCATAATATTATTGGAATGAAAAGAAAACTAGAAATATTAGACAACGTTTTGTCTCAAAAAGTTTGTTGTTTTACTGGATATAGACCACAAAAATGTCCTTGGGGATTTAATGAAGAAGATAAAATATGTTTAATGGTGAAAATAAAAACAAAAACAGAAATAGAAAATGCTATAAAGAATGGTTATGATACATTTCTATGTGGAATGTCTATTGGTTTTGATATGATATGTGCGGAAATAGTATTAGAACTAAAAAAGAAATATAAATTTATCAAACTTATAGGAGCAATACCTTGTAAAAATCAAGATAGCAAATGGAATAATTGTTATAAAAAACGATACAAAAAATTAATACAACAATTAGATGGTATTAGGTGCATATATGATAGATATAAAAGTGGTTGTATGCAAGAGAGAAATAGGTTTATGATAAATAATTCATCACTTTGTATTGCGTTATTTGATGGGAAGGTTGGGGGAACAAAGCAAACAATTGAATATGCAAAATCATTAAAAAAACAGATAAAGTTTATTAAAATATAAAATTTCAAAAACATAATACATTACATTTGTTCTATTGGCAGTTTATTAATAATAGAATAGTTATTGTTAAGAGGTTATATGTTTATTACAATAAAAAGAATAACTATTTTAATTGTTATGGCTGTTTTGTTTGTTATTGCCTCAGTTGTTGTTTACTTTACTGCAATTCAAACAAGTGTTTCAAAGCCTGAATATACAATTGTTATTGATGCAGGGCACGGTGGCATTGATGGAGGTTGCAAAGGATATAGTGGAACAATTGAAAGAGATATAAACTTAGAATATGCAAAAACTTTAAAATCGTATTGTGATGATTTTGGTTTTAAAACTGTTATGACAAGAACAAATGAAAATGGCTTGTATAGTCCTTTTGCCAGTAATAAGAAAAAAGATGATATGCTTGCTAGACAAAAAATTATTGAAAAATCAAATGCCGATATTGTTATAAGTTTACATATGAATAGTTATGCCCTTTCATCTTCAAGAGGAGCACAGGTGTTTTTTAATGAAGAAATAGAAAACTCAAAAAGACTTGCAGACGAAATTCAAAATCAATTTATAAAAAACTTGGTTAAGCCAAGGCAGGCAAGTCAAAAGGGTGATTATTACATATTAAATTGCTCAAACACTCCAAGTGTTATTGTGGAATGTGGATTTATATCAAATCAAGAAGAAGAACAGTTGCTGTTAAGTGATGGATACAAAGATAAAGTTTGCTATAGTATTTTGTGTGGAATTTTGTCATATTTGATGTAAAAAAATAAAAAATGTGATATAATACAACTATGAGTACATTACAAATTGTATTTTTAGTTGTATTTTTATTTGCAGTTGCAACTGTGATATTTTTTCTTGTTTCAAGTGAAACAAGATATGCAATAACTTTAAAAAGAAATTGCCTAATGGCAAAAGTTGTAAGCAAATATACATATAAGCATATAGAAAAATATGCAATGGACCTTTCTTGGTGGAATGATAAAAAACTAGAAAAATGTGAAATAAAATCGCACGATAACTTAAATCTTGTGGGATATTTTTTAAAAAAAGACATTAAAAAAATTGCGTTAATAGTTCACGGGTATGGGGCGAAAGGCTTTGAAATGCAACGCTATGCAAAGATGTTTTATGATAATAATTACAGCATTTTTATTGTGGACAACAGAGGACACGGAGAAAGTGATGGCAAAATTATAACAATGGGTTATGAAGATTGCAAAGATGTTGCAAGTTGGGTTAAATACATAACAGACAGATTTCCAAAATCTCAAATTGTTGTTTTTGGTTTGTCAATGGGAGCATCAACAGTTTGTTTGTATAGCAGGTTTAAAAAGCCAAAAAATGTTAAGGCAATAATATCCGACTGTGCCTATTCAAACGCATTTGATGTGTTTAATAATATTTCTGTAAAGAGTGTTATATTTTCCATTTTGCCAACTATGTTAGTTTTTAATTGGTACCTAAAAAAGAGAATTGGGTTTAAACTAAGTGATGTTGACATTTGCAAAGCAGTAAAAAATTGTGATGTGCCAATACTATTTATTCACGGCAATAAAGATAAGTTTGTTCCTTTTTATATGCAAGATTTAATATTTAACAGTGCACCAAAAAAATTAAAGCAAAAACTTGTTATAGAAAATGCTGGACACGCACAAAGCATTGCAAAAGAACCAAAACTATACGAAAAAACAGTATTTGAATTTTTAAATAATGCAATAAAATAAAAAACTCGCATAATTAATAATCTCTAAAATTAATGTTTAGATGGTTATATTAAAAGCGAGTTTTTATTTTGGTTATAAATTATTGTCTTTTATATATTTTATTACTCTTGGTGCACAAATTATAAACCAAGAAGCATATTTTTGTGGATTTTTAATTAAATCTTTTTCAAGTTCATAAATGTCTATCCATTTTGTTTCTTCAATTTCATCTCTGTTAAAATTTATATCTTTGTTATTGTTATAGTTTGCAAATAGTATATGGTCATATTCATATTCAAACAAATTGTCATTAAATTTTGTTAGATACACAAATGTTCCAATTTCTTTATAATCTATTTCATCAATGCCCAGTTCAAATTTAACTCTTTGTTTAACACTTTCATCAAAACTAAGGTTAAATCGTGGGTGAGAGCAACAACTATTTGCCCAAAGTCCACCACTGTGATATTTGTTTTTTGCTCTTTTTTGAAGTAATAATTTATCATCATTATACAAAAAAACAGAAAATGCTCTGTGAAGTAGAGGTTTTTTGTGTGCCTCTAATTTTTCAATTCTTCCAATTTCATTATCATTTATATCAACTAAAATTATATCTTCCATACAAATATTATACCATAATATATCTTATGCAACAATATAATTTAAGAAAAAATTAAATTATAAAAAAGGCATAATGTTTTTTACATTATACCCTAATTTTTTATTCAGTTCTAAGTGCTTTAACTGGGTCTTTTTTGGAAGCAATTTTTGCTGGTATAAAGCCTGCTGTTAATGTTAGCAAAACGCTAATAAGCACAAGTATAACAGCACCAACAGGTGGCAAAACTGCCATTTGTGTCGTTATTGCACCTCCTGCAACTGCAATTATTATTGCACTAATTGGGAATGTTAATATCCAACTAACAAAAACGCCTAAAAGTCCAGAACAAAGTCCAATTAATAGTGTTTCTGCATTAAACACTCTTGTTATATCTTTTTTTCTTGCACCAATAGAGCGAAGCACACCAATTTCTTTTGTTCTTTCAATAACAGAAACATAGGTGATTATTGAAATCATAATTGATGAAACAACAAGTGAAATTCCAGCAAATGCTATTAAAACATATGAAATAATGTTAACCATTTGTCCCATTGTGTCTGAAAGGAATTTTGTTGCATCTGTTATTATAATTTGATTGTTTTCATTTTGTGATGAATTGTTCCAATCGTTTATATACTCTGTTATTTCATCCTTTCCTTCAAAGTTTTTTGGGAATATTTTTATTGATGTTGGAATTGTGCTACAACCAAGATTTTGAAGTCCATATTCAATTGCTTGCTCTTTTGTTAAATCATAGTTGAACAATTGCTTAACAAGAACAATTGCCTCTTGATAGTTTTTGCAATTATATGAATTATTTACAGAACCAACTGAAATGTTTATTACATATTCTTTAAAGAAATTGCCAGTTTTTTTTGTTTCTTCAACAATTTTTGAATTTTGGTTTATTTCTTTAAGATGCTCTGTTAGTTTTGGACTGTAAACAATTCCCGAACTATATACTTCTATTGGAGTGTCTTCTTTTATTCTCAAAATACCTGATATTTTTAGTGTTACATTGTTTGGGTTATTGTAAATGTCCATTTTGTCTTGACTGTTTAAAGAAGAATCTAACAAATTTAACTCTTTAAATTCTTTTATTGTTTCGCCGTCATAAACAGGGGTGTAATAGTCATCGTGAAGAATAACTTTAAACTCTTTTCCGTTTTGTCCTGCAATATCTTCAAATTTAATAGTGTTGTATTGTCCTTTATCATTCATAGTAACATCTAAACCAAGTGCAGTTGCAACACTTTTTGTTATTGAATTGTTGTCTGATATAACCAGTGCAACTTCATTCATATTTTGTGGATATGTTCCATAAACAACATCGTATTGTGACTTAACAAACTCATCATTTGCAAGACCTTCATAAAATGCTGAACTGTCAGAGCCCAAAAGTGGGTTAGTTTGCACGCTTGTGTTAACTTGCACAACTTCCCCGTTGTTTATTGTTAAAATATTAAGTGGTGATGAGTATGAATACTGAATTTGATTAAGTGCTTTATTCACTTCATTTCTTTCACTATCTTTTTCTTCAAATTGTTTAATATATTCAACAAATTCTGAACTTATATAGTTGTATTTTGCAAATTTTGCATAATCAGTAATAAGAGGGTCCGAAATTTGTATTTCATTAGGATTTATTTCCGTTGTTTCCTCTGTGTTTTGTGTTGCACCACTAATAGCATCTTGAATGGAGTTTATATCAACTGTAAATGTTGAAATGGTGATAGGATATCCCGATAATGTGTCCGATTGAATTTTGTTTATATAGCCTGTAAAACCATTAGACACTGCCAAAATTAAAGCAATTCCAATAATGCCAATGCTCCCAGCAAAACTTGTCATAAAAGTTCTACCTTTTTTTGTAAGCAAGTTTTTAAATGATAGGTGAATGGCAGTAAAAAATCCCATTGAAGTTTTTGCTTTTTTAACTTTTTTGCCTTTTTCCACTTTTTGTTGAGGTTCTTTTGCAATTAGTTTTTCATCTGGGGAATAAGGGTTTGTGTCGCCAATAATTTTTCCATCTAAAAGACTTATTATTCTTGTTGAATAAGTTTTTGCAAGTTCTTGATTATGTGTAACCATAATGATAAGGTGTTCTTTTGCAATTTCTTTTAATATGTCCATAATTTGAACACTCGTTTCACTGTCAAGAGCTCCTGTTGGTTCATCTGCAAGAATAATTTTTGGATTGTTTACAATTGCACGAGCAATTGCCACTCTTTGCATTTGTCCACCAGAAAGCTGATTTGGTCTCTTTTTTATCTGTTCAATAAGCCCAACTTTTTTTAGAGCATTCAAAGATTTTTCTCTTTTTTCTTTTTTGCTTATTCCTGCAATGGAAAGTGCAATTTCAACATTTTCTAACACGGTTAGGTGAGGTATTAAATTGTAAGATTGAAAAATAAAGCCAATGTAGTGATTTCTGTATGCGTCCCAATCTTTATCTTTAAAATCTTTTGTTGATTTTCCGTTGATTTTAATGTTGCCCTCATCGTATTTATCTAGTCCACCAAGCACATTTAAAAGAGTTGTTTTTCCACAACCACTTTGACCTAGTATTGAAACAAATTCATTTTCTCTGAAATTTATACTTATTCCTTTAAGTGCCTTTACAACCATATCGCCACTTGTATAATTTTTTACTATGTTTTTTATTTGAATCATTTGTTGTCTCCTTTTAGTGATACTCCATTTTGTAGAATTTCCAGTGTTCTATTAAAACTTACGTATGCCTCATCTTTTGTTATTCTATCTTCAAAGTATTCAATTAAGCAAAAAGACATATTGCAAAGAATTGTAAAAGAAACAATGTATATATCATACGGCGTTTTTATGCTTATGTTATCTGTATTAATAATAATTCCACAAGGTCCATTTGATGAATTTTTGGATAAATCATTTGAAAAATATCTTATGTTTTTTGGATTCATATTTTTTAGCATTGAAACAATAAATTGCTTTTCTTTTTTATCATAAAATGAAATAAAATAATCAAACATTTTTTGTGCAAAATAAAATAAACTAAACGATTTATCATTGCTTTTCAAGTTTAATATATGTGGTTGCATTATTTTATCTACTAAATATTTATATATGTCATCTTTGTCTTTAAAGTAACAATAAAATGAAGTTCTTGATATTCCAGATTTTTTTGCTATTAAAAAAATAGATGCTTTGTCGTAGGAATTTGTAGCAAATTCGTTATATGCACTTTCAATAATTAAATTTTGCTTTTCTTTTGCTAAATTAAAAAATGATTTTAATGGCATATCATCTCCTTGACACTGTGTCAGATGTGATAAGTATATATTTTTTTAATACATAAAGTCAAATATTTTATATATAAAAGAATATATCTTTTTTTAATTTTATTACAAGTTTAAGGGCATAAGTAGATTAAAAAAATGCAAACAATTTTGTTTGCAATTTTTTTGTTTAAAATGTCAATTCATCTGATGAATCGTTTTCTTTGTGCTCTGTTTTTTCTTGATTTACCTTTGGAGTTTGTGGTTGTTTAGTGTTTTCTTCTTTTTGTGGTGGCTCTTTAATTTTTTCTTCTTTTTCTGTTTCAAAAAGTTCTGGTGTTTCTTGTGTGTTCTGTTGCTCTTGTTCTTCGTGTTTTTCTTGTTCTTCTTCCGTTTGTAAAGAAGGTTTCATAACGTTGTTGCTTAAATTTTCGTTTTCTATTTCGTGTTCTTCTTTTATCTTTGCAAATTGTTTTTTCTTTAAATTTGTTGCTCTTAACTTGCATTTTTCAAGCATTTGTTGTGCAATTATGATTGTATTTATATTTTCATTATATGTTTCTCTAAGTAATTCGCTAAGTTCGCTGTCAAGTCCAAACAATTCTATATACATTTTTAATGCATTTGCATCTTTATTTTTTAGTTTTGTTATGTTGTGTTTAAGAAGTTCGCTTCTGTTTTTTAAAAATATTATTGTTTTTTTTATTTGTTTCTTTACATTTTCATCTGTTGTTTTTTTAAGTTCATTTTCTAACTTGTTTAATATTTCATTGTTGTTGTTTAGTGCATTGTTAAAGTGTTTAATAACCGTTTTGTTGCCATACTCCAAAAAAGATTCTGTAAAAATCTCTTTGTTGTTATTTTTGCTCTCCAAAACATCATTTGCATATTCTTCTGTTAAAACAAAATCATTGTCAAATGGGTTATAGCCCTCTTCTTGATACAATGTGCCAAGTTCTTCGTTTACTAAATTTAATGCATTATAAACATCAATGCTTTTGTTTTTTAAAGCATTTGTTTCGTTTATTTCTTCACTGTTTGTGATTTCTTCAATATCTTCCAATTCACTCATATAAAATAGTTTAATAAAGTGTTTTTGTTTTGTCAATCAAATTACTTATTTTAGTTTATTTAGTTAACTCTATATCAAGTATAAGCCTATATGAAATGTTTAAAATATCTTTAAAAATTCTTAAATAATGATTGACAAAGATTTTAGGTTGTGCTACTATACTTATGCACTTCATTGGAGTGCTATTTTTTAAAGCAAAAAATTAAGGAGAAAAATTATGGCAAATCCAACAAGAACTTTGGTTACATTAGCTTGTACAGAATGTGCAGAAAGAAACTATTCAACAAGCAAAAATAAAAGAAGTCAACCAGACAGAATAGAAATTTCAAAATACTGCCCAAGATGCAATAAACACACAATTCACAAAGAAACAAAATAAGGAGCAAATAATGGCAAACAAAAATAACAAAAACCAAGCCACAGAAAGTGTTGAAAATGTTGAAAACACAAATGCAGTTGTTGAAAGTGAAGTAAAAACTGAAAATGACAAAACTTCAAAAAAAGTTGCAAAAAATGACAAAAATCAACAACAAAAAGGCAAAGTAAAAAAACAGAAAAAAGAAAAGAAACAATCAAAACTTGCCAAAAAATTTAAAGAAACAACTTCTGAACTTAAAAAAGTAACTTGGCCAACTTTTGGCTCTGTACTCAAAAAAACAGGTGTTGTTCTTGCAGTTGTGCTAATATTTGCTGTAGTTCTTTTTGGAATAGATAGATTATTGGCTTGGCTTTTCGACCTTTTAACAAGTCAGGTAGCATAGGAGCGTGTAATGGAGAATTTGGAAGAACCAAAATGGTATGTTTTGCACACATATTCTGGATATGAAAATGTTGCAAAAGAAAATCTTGAAACAATGACTGTAAAATATGGTCTAGAAAATAGAATTTTTGATATTGTTATACCAATGGAAAATGTCATTGTTGAAAAAAATGGAAAAAAGAAATTAACACAAAGAAAAACTATGCCGGGTTATTTGTTAGTAAAAATGATTTATGGCGATGACATTTGGCATAACGTTACAAGAACAAGAGGTGTTACTGGTTTTACTGGACCAAAAGGAAGACCACTTGAACTTACACCAGAAGAAGTTCAAAGAATGCATTTGGAACGAATTACTGTTGAAATTGATTTGGCAGTTGGAGATAAGGTTGAAGTTGTTGACGGTCCACTTAGCAGTATGATTGGAACTGTAACACAAGTAGATGCTGAAAATTCAAGATGTAAAGTTAATGTCGAAATGTTTGGCAGAGAAACGCCTGTTGATTTGGACTATACACAAATTATAAAAGTAAAAGATTAATTTTTGGTTTTATCAAGGTTAGCCTTGTTAAAATATATTAAGTGGGAGAAGTGTAAATTTTGCGTACATTTCATTAATTACCACATTAGGAGGAAATTTATATGGCAGCAAAAAAGATTAATGCAATTGTAAAATTGCAATTGCCTGCTGGTAAAGCTACACCTGGACCTCCAGTTGGTTCATCTCTTGGACCACACGGAATTAACATTGCAGCTTTTACCAAAGAGTTTAATGACAAGACTGCGTCTCAAGCAGGACTTATCATTCCAGTTGTAATATCAATATACCAAGATAGGTCATTTGATTTCGTGCTTAAAACTCCACCAGCAGCTGTGCTTATTAAAAAGGCACTTGGCTTGGAATCTGGTTCTGGTAAGCCAAACAAACAAAAAGTCGGAAAATTAACAATGGCACAAGTTCGTCAAATTGCCGAAACAAAAATGCCAGACCTTAATGCTTCATCTGTTGAACAAGCAATGAAAATGATTGCTGGAACAGCAAGAAGTATGGGGGTTACTGTTGAAGAATAGTGGGAGAGTTTTTAACTCGTTATAACCACAGGAGGTTATTATGAATAAGGGAAAAAGATACCTTAGCCTTAAAAGTCAAATAGACAACACAAAACTTTACGATGTTGAAGAAGGTTTAAACATTTTAACAAACGGAGCAAAAGCAAAGTTTGATGAAACAGTTGAACTTCACATCAGACTCGGTGTTGATGGCAGAAATGCTAACCAACAAGTTCGTGGTGTTGTTGTTTTGCCAAACGGAACTGGTAAAAAAGTTAGAGTTTTGGTTATTGCAAAAGGTGACAAGGCAAAAGAAGCTGAAGAAGCTGGAGCAGACACTGTTGGTGCAGAAGATATTGTTGCAAAAATAGCTTCTGAAAATTGGTTAGACTTTGATGTTTGTATAACAACTCCAGATATGATGGGTGTTGTTGGTAGAATAGCAAGAGTTTTAGGACCAAAAGGTTTAATGCCAAATCCAAAGAGCGGAACTGTTACAATGGACATTAAAAAAGCAATAAACGATGTTAAAGCTGGTAAAGTTGAATATCGTTTG
Organism: uncultured Christensenella sp.; assembly: GCA_949294585.1. Classification (GTDB taxonomy): domain Bacteria; phylum Bacillota; class Clostridia; order Christensenellales; family UBA1242; genus UBA5893. The sequence continues at coordinate 25,159 of CASFHZ010000009.1, forward strand.
GACAAATCAAACAATGTTCACGTTGTGATTGGAAAGGTTAGTTTTGGAACAGAAAAACTTGTTGAAAACTACAATGCTTTAATGAGTGCAATAATTAAAGCAAAACCAGCTGCTGCAAAAGGACAATATATCAAAAATGTTGTTGTTGCAACAAGTATGGGGCCTGGAATTAAATTAAACACAAGAATATAATAATAAATAAAAAAACAAGTATGATTTGAAGTGAACCCCAAAAGTTAGACAACTTAAGGAGGTTCACTTTTTTATGAGAAAGAACAGAAAATATAGTCCAGAATTTAAAATTTCGTGTATAATAGATATGCGTGAACATAATCTATCTTACAACGAAACTGCTAGG
>CASFHZ010000010.1 GCA_949294585.1 uncultured Christensenella sp.
ATTTTGTGTGGCATTTTAACAGCACCATTCATTTTTACTTTAAATTTGGCAGGAGCATACATTGTTTTTAGCATTTTATTAATTGTTTTTGGTGCATTGCTCGCCGATTATATTTATTATCTAAATAAATCTCACACATTAAATAAACCAGTTAGTATTGTTAATCAATTGCCAAAAATTGAACAACCAAGTTATCCTAAATTTAATGATAAAACAACCGAAAAGCAAGAACAGGTTAATATTGTGTTAAATGCAAAATTAAAGTCAGAACCTGTTGAAGATTCTGCAAGAAGAAAATTGGGACTTATAAAGTCCAGTTCAACAAATGATGAACAAGTTGTTGAAAGAAAAGAAGAAAAACAAATTCCAAGTTTTGATGACAAAAAATCTTTGAGGGAATTTTTGTTGACACCAGAAACAAAATTAGATTTTTCAAAATATAGTGCGAAACAAACTCCAAAGTTTACTGAGAGAATGCAGAATAATATTAATTCACTAAAAAATGAACAAAGCATATCTTCTTCACAAGAAATGCCAAACAAAATTGTTCACGATTATTCAAATTCATTTACAACAGTAAGCGAAGAATCAAACACAAATGCAAACAAGCCATATTTTGCACCTATAATTGAAGATAACAGTGAAAACAATAAAAACGAAACAAAAGTTGATAAAAAAGAAGAAGATTTTGCAGAAAATGTTTTAGCATCATTAATCAATGACGCAAAATTAAATGCAAACGCAGAGCCAATAAAACCTGAAAATAGCAGGAGAGGGTTCAGAAATCTCAATCTTGACAATGCCTTTGAAAAACCAAAAGCTGTTCAAGAAAAAATTGAAATAACACCTGTTAAGCCTAAAAAACAAGTGAGATATGTTGCTCCATACTTAGATTTGTTAACAACAAAGTCTATGGATTTAAGTGAACTTAATGAAGATGTTATGCAAAAGAGGGACCAACTTGAAAATGCACTTGAGACTTTTGGTATTCCTGCAAAGGTTATTGAGGTTGTTGTTGGACCAGCAGTTACAAGATATGAACTTGAAATGCCTGCGGGAATTTCAGTAAAGAAAATTTTGGCTCATTCAGATGACATAGCTTTAAATCTTGCGGCGAATGGTGATATAAGAATTGAAGCACCAATTCCTGGAAAAAGTGCTGTTGGTGTTGAAGTTCCAAATGAAAAAATTGCAACTGTTGGACTTAGAGATATGATTGCATCAAATGAATTTCAATCAGCAAAATCACCACTTACTTTTGTATTAGGAAAGGACATTACGGGTGCCGTTAGATTGTGTAATCTTGCAAAAATGCCACATCTTCTTGTTGCAGGTTCAACGGGAAGTGGTAAATCAGTTTGCCTAAATGCAGTTATTTTAAGTTTAATTTACAAAACATCTCCTGATGATGTTAGATTAATTTTAATTGACCCAAAACAAGTTGAATTTTCTATATATAATGGCTTGCCTCATTTGCTTATTCCAAATGTTATCACTGACAGTGAAAAAGCATTAAATGCTTTGTCTTGGGCAGTTGATGAAATGGAGAGAAGATACACGCTGTTTAGAAACACAAGAACAAAGGATATAACAGAATATGTTAATTGTCCTGATGTGCTTGAAGGTAGATTTGAAAAAATACCATATATTGTTATCATAATAGATGAGGTTGCAGATTTGTTGATGACATCAAAGAAAGATGTTGAAGAAAAAATTGCAAGACTTGCACAAAAATCAAGGGCAGCAGGAATTCACTTAATACTTGCAACTCAAAGACCATCTGTTGATGTTATCACGGGTACAATGAAAAACAACTTTACCTCAAGAATAACATTCAAATTAATGAGTTTTTCTGATAGTAAAACAATTTTGGACCAAGGTGGTGCAGAAAAGTTGTTGGGTAAAGGTGATATGTTATATAAACCAAGTGATGCAAGTGAACCAAGAAGAATACAAGGTTGTTTTGTTACAACAAGTGAAGTTAACAACATTGTTGAATATGTTAAAGACAAAAATTCAGAATTTGATTATGATGACAAAATAGAAACACAAATTATGAATCCTCCAAAACAAGAGGCAATAGGTTCAGGAGATGATTCTCACGAAAATACAGGTTATGACCCTCTTATGCCACAAGCATTAAAATGCGTTATAGAAAATGGTCAAGCATCAATTTCTATGTTGCAACGAAGATTAGTTATTGGTTATCCAAGAGCAGCAAGAATAATTGACCAAATGCAAGATGCAAACTTTATTTCTGCACAAGATGGAAGTAAACCTCGTTCGGTTTTAATAACAATGGAACAATATGAAGAAATGTTTGGTGATGAAGAATGATAGAAAAAGATTTAATTAAGAAAAAAATTAGTGCAATCAGTTTGGGTTGCGATAAAAATCGGGTTGATTTAGAGCATATGCTTGGAGATTTAAAGCAATATGGCTTTGAAATTGTTGAGGATATTGAATTTGCACAAATTATTATAGTTAATACCTGTGCATTTATAATGCCCGCAGTTAAGGAAGCAATAGAAAACATACTATTGGCTTTAAAGATGAAAGAATGTGGCTGTGAAAAGGTTATTGTAACTGGTTGCTTAAATGAAAGGTACTTTGAAGAGATAAAAAAAGAATTTCCAGAAGTTTATGCATTTGTTAGAGTGGGTGACAATCAAAAAATTATAAATACAATTTGTAATTTATATGATATAGAAAACAACGATAGATATAGATATAACAAAAGGTTGTTAACCACTCAAAGTCATTATGCCTATTTAAAGATATCTGATGGTTGTAATAATGGGTGTGCTTATTGCACAATTCCTAGAATAAGAGGAAGATATAAATCTGTTGCAATTGATGAACTTGTTAAAGAAGCAAAAGAACTTGCAAATAATGGTGTTAAAGAATTAATTATTGTTGCACAAGATATAACAAGATATGGCGAAGATTTATACAATAAAAATTGTTTAATTGAACTACTTGATAAACTGTCTAAAATTAAGGGAATAGAATGGATAAGATTGCATTATTGCTATCCAGAAAAAGTTACTGATGAATTGCTGGAATATGTTAGCAATAATGACAAGATATGTAAATATTTAGATATACCACTTCAACATATAGATGATGATGTGCTGTATAATATGAATAGAAAATGCGATGAGCAAACAACAAGAAAGTTAATTGAAAAAATAAAAACATCTTATCCAAATATTGCACTAAGAACTACATATATTGTTGGATTTCCGGGAGAAACAAAAAAACAGTTTAATAAACTTGTTGATTTTGTTAAAACCTCAAAAATGAATAATGTTGGATTTTTTCCATTTTATAAAGAAGAAAAAACAAAAGCATTTTATATGAAAAAGCAAGTTTTAAACTTTATTAAAAAGTTAAGACTAAAAAAAATTCAATCTGTTCAAGAACAGGTTGCAGATGAATTAAATATGAGCAGAATTGGACAAATTGTAAGAGTTCTTGTTGATAAATTTGATGAGTTTAGTGGGGTTTTTGTTGGTCGTGACCAATTTAACTCTCCAGAAGTTGACTTTTTTATTGAAATACAAGATAATGGAAATGTTGAATGTGGAAAATTCTACAACGTAAAAATTGTAGATTATAAAAATAAAGTATTCAAAGGAGAAATTTTATGAATTTACCAAATAAACTAAGTATATTAAGAATTTGTTTTATACCTTTTGTTATGTTTTTCTATCTTCAAACATTTTGGACTTGGGGAAAACTTGTTGCTTTGGTTTTGTTTGTTTTGGCAGTACTAACAGATACTCTTGATGGATATATTGCAAGAAAATACAATATGGTAACCGATTTGGGTAAATTGTTAGACACAAATGCAGATAAAATTTTAATATTATCAGCACTTTTAATGGTTGCTTGTGATGGAACAATTCCTGCACCATATGGTGTTATAATAGCAACAATTATTATTGGAAGAGATATGGTGATAAGTGCTTTTAGACAAATTGCAGCATCAAAAAATTTTGTTATGGCAGCAGATAAACTTGGTAAAATTAAAGCAATTATAACAGATATTGCAATGGTTATGTTTATATTACTTGCATATTTTTATACAATTGCACTAGACAATCAATTTGTGTATGTTTATGAAATTTGCTGTTATGTTGTTATTGGAATAGCAACAGTTTTAACAATTTGGTCAATGCTTAACTATATAATAAAAAACAGAAGAGTATTAAAACAGGATTAAAATGGTATATATTTATACAGTTTCAGATAAAGCACTTATGGGGAAGCAAATAAATATTTTATCTTCCTACATAGCTGAGAGTTTTTTTAAAAATAACATAAAAACATCAAAGCAAAGCATAATATCAGATGCTTATAATTTTGATGAACTATTAAAACAAGATAACACTTCAAATTCAATTAAGATTTTTTTAGTTGATAGGGCAAATATAAAACTTAATCAATGCATTTGTGATTTCACGAACTCTAAGATTATAGATAATCCATACACAAAAAATGCTGTTTTTGATTATTACAGAAAAATTGGTCAACCTGTGGAAAAAGAGAGTGAAAATGAATGGAAAATCTCTTCTGTTGCAAGGGCAATTATTAATCCAATTGGAATAACGCAAGGGTATTTGCTTAATCATAAAACAGAAATAATATGCGTTTTGCCAAATAGCTATGAAGATGCTAGGTTGATGTTTGATGATGTTGTTTTAGATTACATTTTAAGTTTGCAAAAGAAAAAATATAAAAGTTATACTTTTAAAACTTTTGGACTAACAGAAAATGGTATTAATTCCGTTATAAACGAACAAATAAAAAATAAAGACAAGGTTAGCATTAATCTTTTTTCCAAACCACTTGAAGTGGATATTGTTATAAAAGCATTTGAGGACAATCAGGAAATAGATAATATTGCACAAAAAATACTGCTAAAATTGGACAAATACATATATTCAGTTGAAGATATACCAATTGAAAAAGTGGTTTATAATCTTTTAAAATTAAATGACATAAAGGTTAGTTTTGTTGAAGATGTCACTTGTGGTGAGTTGTGTTCAAGATTAAACAAGCAATCAAGTGATGCAAAAAATTATATTGAACGAAGTTTTGTTTTGCCAGACAATCAATCAAAAATTTTAAGTTTGGGAATAAGGGAGAATGAACTGCAAGAAAATTTTGGAATTTCTCCTAATTTAGTTTATGAAATGGCTGTAAAGGGCATTGAAAAATCTAATGCAAGCATTGTTGTTGCAACACTTGGAGTTGTTAATCAAAATCCTAATTTGCCAACAGGTTTAAGTTATATTGCTGTTGGTGATAAAAAAGAAATACACGTTTATAAAAATTTGTTTAAAGGAAATTTTAATGAAATTGTAGAGAGCATAACAATTGCAAGTTATTTTTATTTGATTAAAAAATTAAAGAAAAATGATTTTCATTTTGAAAAAAGCACAATATAAGATATAATATAATTATAGTGGAGGAAAAAATTGGACGAGAACAAAAAGAAATTATTAGACCAAGCAATTTTGCAAATTGAAAAACAATTTGGAAAAGGTGCAATAATGAAGTTAGGTGAAACACCTGTTCAAAAAATTGATGTAATACCAACAGGTTGTTTGCCACTTGACTTGGCTCTTGGTGTTGGTGGTGTTCCAAGAGGCAGAATAATTGAAATTTATGGACCAGAATCATCAGGAAAAACAACAAGTGCATTGCACATAATTGCAGAAGCACAAAAGTTGGGTGGAACAGCGGCATTTATTGATGCTGAGCACGCTCTTGACCCAGTTTATGCACAACAACTTGGTGTTAATGTTGAAGATTTGTATGTTTCACAACCTGACAATGGTGAACAGGCACTTGACATTTGCGACACTTTGGTTAGAACGGCAGCAGTTGATATTGTTGTTGTTGACTCTGTTGCAGCACTAACACCAAAGGCAGAAATTGATGGTGATATGGGTGAAAACCACGTTGGACTTCAAGCAAGGCTTATGAGTCAGGCATTAAGAAAACTTGCAGGAATTGCAAACAAAAGCAAAACTTGTATTATATTTATAAATCAACTTCGTGAAAAAATAGGAGTTATGTTTGGTTCACCTGAAACAACTGCAGGTGGAAAAGCACTTAAATTCTATGCAAGTATAAGAATGGATGTACGAAAAGTTGATACAATAAAAAATGGTGACACAATTATTGGAAACAGAACTAGAATTAAAGTTGTTAAAAACAAACTTGCACCACCATTTAAAACAGTTGAATTTGACATAATCTATGGAAAGGGAATTTCTAAAACAGGTTGCATATTAGACCTTGCAACAGAAATGGAAATTTGCAAAAAAACAGGCTCTTGGTATTCATATAACGATGAAAAAATTGGACAAGGAAGAGAAAATGCAAAACAATACCTTCAAGATAATCCAAAGGTTATGGAAGAAATTGAAGCACTTGTTAGACAAAAAGCAGGTGTTTAGCCATACCATTTAATTTTAACAGTGTTGTCTAAATTTGTTGGTATTAATTCAATTATATTGCTCTTATCGCTGATAATCTCTGTGTTATCAGCGTAATTTTTTATTTTGGTTATAATAAAGAATTTTGTTTTTCCACTTATGTTAAAACTCTGACTGCATTTGCCTTTTTTGTTTGCAATAACAGAAATTAATTGCTCTTTATCATCTTCAATTTTATATAGTTCGTAAATTAAATAGTCTTGTGCTTCAAATTCTAGTGTTGCAACATTATCTTCAACTTTCCCAACAAGAGTTGGAGGCGAACAACTTATAAATTTAGTAGATTTGGATTTTGGAGGATTAAATCTTGAAAAAACATCTTTAATTATGTATCTTTCAGGAATATAATTATTTGCTCTGTAAACAATGTGTTCTTCACTTAAACTTAAACTGTCAATGTCTTCTGTGTAAATTGATGTTGGAACAACAAAATTACTTGGTTTATTTGTTTCATAAATTTTTTGCATATAGTTTTTCACAACATCTGTTGGAATTCCTCCTCCAACAGTATCAATTTTGGAATTGTCTGCATTTCCAAACCACACTCCAACAACATCGTTATTTGTGTAAGATATATTCCAAGCATCTGTGTTGTAACTTTGTCCAACAGTTCCTGTTTTTGAAGCAACATCAAATGGCAAATTGCCTAATTTTCTTGCTGTTCCTTCTTTTGCACAAGATTTTAACATATCTGTCATAAGATACGCAGAATCTTCTCTTAAAACATTAACTGTTACAGGTTGATTTCTGTATATAATTTTTCCATTTTTGTCCGTTATGTAATTTATAAATTTTGGTTCTGTGTATTTTCCCAAAGATGGAAAAATTGAATAAGCACCTGTTAGTTCTTTAAGTGATGTTCCATATGTCATTCCACCCAAGGCAATGCCCAAATTTTTATCATTTTCATCAAATTCAATTCCACAACGGTTTGCATAAGATTTTGCTTTGTTAATTCCAACATATCCAAGAACTTTTACTGCTGGTATGTTCAAAGATTTGCTTACACATTCTCTAACTGATACATATCCATAGAACTTGTCATTTACATTGCTTGGTGTGTAGCCGTTTATGTTTATTTTTTCATCGTTAATTTGAGTTAGTGGACTAATGATATTTTCATTAAGGGCAGGGGCATAAACAAGCACTGGTTTAATTGCAGAACCAGGTTGCCTTTTTGCAAAAATAAGTTTTACATTTGATTTTGCATAATATGCTTCAATTGCACCACTATTGTTTTTTATAGATATTCCAGCATAATCACTTTGATTATTATAAGAAGAAAGTGAATTTTGTAATGCGTTTTGTTTGTCTTTGTCAAAATAAGTGTAAATTTTGTATTCACCAATTGCAATTTGTTTTGCTGGCATTCTTAAAATATCGCACGCTTCATCAATGCAGGCACTGCTGTAGGAATTTAATGAGTTGCTATTAATTTGGCTTACATTGGTTGTTAATTTTTCCATAGTTGCTTGTGCGTAATCTTCAAAAGATATTTTTTCATCTTTAAGCATTTCACTAAGCACTAAATTTCTTCTAGTTGTTGTTTTTTCTACATTTTTAATAGGCGAATATGAATTTGGTGATTTAATCATTCCTGCAAGTGATGCACTTTCCGACAGAGAAAGGTCTTTTGCACTTTTAGAAAAATAGTGTTTGCTTGCGTTTTCAATTCCATAGCAGTTATCACCAAAATAAATGATATTAAGATAATATTCCATAATTTCATCTTTTGTCATTGTTTTTTCAAGTTGTCTTGTTAGTGCAATTTCATTTATTTTTCTTGTAAATGTTTTCTCGTTTGTTAGATGTGTATTTTTTATAAGTTGTTGACTTATTGTTGATGCACCTTCTTTTATTTTAAAAGATGATATATTCTTTAACATTGCCTTAACCATTCTTTTGTAATTTAAGCCATTATGATTATAAAAATCCTTATCTTCAATGGAAATAAATGCATTAATTGTGTAATTGTTAAGAGTGTTTAGTTTAACAAAACTTGTGCCATAACTAGCATCTTTTATTGGTCTGTTATTGTTGTCATACAATTCAATTGAAACATTGGAATACTTAATTTTATTAATGTCAAATTTAACCTTATCTGATAAAAAATAGGTGCCCATTATTGATAAAAATCCAATAATGACAAGTGACAATATTGCAATCCCCGTATATAAACATACTTTCTTCAATTTGGTTTTCATACTTACTTATTATGAGTATTTATTTTATAATTATAATCAAATATTAAAATTTAATTTTTTTATTGTAAATTGTGTGCTAAATGTTGTATAATGTCTTGTATGGTAGGAGAAAGTTATGCTTTATAATATAGTTACATATGGATGTCAGATGAATGTACACGAATCTGAAAAAATTGCTGGTATTTTGGAAAAGATGGGATACACAGCCAGCGAAAAAAGAGAAGATGCTGATATAATTGTTTTTAACACTTGTGCTATAAGAGAGGGTGCAGAAGATAGAGCATTTGGTAACATTGGTGCACTTAAACAAACGAAAAGGGAAAATAAAAACAAACTTATTGTTGTTTGTGGCTGTATGACTCAACAAAAAAAAGTTGCTGATTATATATACAAAACTTTTCCATTTGTTGATATTATTATTGGGACACACGATTTGGAGAAACTTGAAGGTCTTATAAAAAAACGATTAGAAGAAAAGAAAAGAATCGTTAGTGAACTAAAAGACAATTATGATATTATAGAAAACTTGCCAATTCACCGAACAAGTGGTGACAATGCTTGGGTTAATATAATGTATGGTTGCAATAATTTTTGTACATATTGCATTGTTCCATATGTTAGAGGTAGGGAGCAAAGCAGAAAAAAGCAAGATATATTAAATGAGATAAAAAATATTGTTCAAAGTGGCAAATACAAAACAATAACTCTTCTTGGACAAAATGTTAATTCATATGGAAGTGAAGATAAAACTCAGGGAACATTTAGTGAACTTCTTAATGATATTTGTAAAATTGACGGCGATTTTAAATTGACATTTATGACATCTCACCCAAAAGATTTAACAGATGATGTTATTGAGGCAATTAAAAATAACGACAAGATTATAAAAGAAATACATTTGCCTGTTCAAAGTGGTAGCAACAGAATTTTGAAGTTAATGAATAGAAAATACACACGAGAGCACTATCTTGACATTGTGAGAAAACTTAAAGAAAATATACCAAATATAAGAATAACAACTGATATTATTGTAGGTTTTCCAACAGAAAACGAAGATGACTTTAAAGATACTTGCAATTTGGTTAAAGAAGTCAAATACGATGGAATTTTTGCTTTTATGTATTCAAAAAGAAGTGGTACAGTTGCAGAGAAAATGGAAGGTCAAGTTGATGATAAAATTAAAAATGAAAGAGTGAACTATTTACTAAACCTTGAAAAAGAAATTAAAGCACAAAAGGAAACAAAGTAATAATGGATTTACAAAAGATATTAGATTTAGGCAAAATATCGCCAATGATGAAACAATATATCAATACAAAACTGCAGCATCAAGATGCAGTGTTGTTTTATCGTTTGGGTGATTTTTATGAGTTTTTCTTTGATGATGCAATTGAAATGTCAAAAGTTCTAGATTTAACATTAACAGGCAAAGATTGTGGACTTGAAGAACGAGCTCCAATGTGTGGCATTCCTTATCACGCAGCAGATGGATATATTAACAAATTAATTTCATTAGGTTATAAAGTTGCAATTTGTGAGCAGACAACAGACCCAAAAGATAAAAAGGGTAGCAAAGACATTGTTGTTAGAGATGTTGTTAGAATTGTAACTCCTGGAACTGTTATTGATGAAAACTTGCTTGATGAAAAGAAAAATAACTATTTGGCTTGTATTTATGATGATGATGAAACAATTGGTTTGTCATATCTTGACATAACAACAGGTGAATTTAAAACAACTGAATTTAATGGAAAAACAAAATTAAAAGATCTAAATGATGTACTTGTAAGAATTCTTCCATCAGAAATTTTGTGTTATTCAAATTGTGATATAGAAAAAGATTTGGCTGTTAGGAAATTAGATTTAATACCTAAGTTTTCGTATGACTTGAAGGAATTATACAATTTTGATAACGCAAATGAAGCTTTAAAAAATCAATTTGGTGCAGATTATAAAAATCAATTTGGCTTATCAAAAATGAAAAATGCCATTATTTCTAGTGGTGTTTTGTTGTCGTATGTTAAAGTAACTCAAAAGCGAAATTTGAATCACTTAAATAACATAAAAAGGTTGGAAAACGATAAATATATGGTTATTGACATAAATTCAAGAAGAAATCTTGAAATTATGGAAACAATGAAAGATAGAAGAAAAAAGGGCTCACTAATTGGTGTTATGGACAAAACAAAAACATCTATTGGTGCAAGAATGCTAAGGTCTTGGATTGAACAACCACTTTTTGAAGCAAAGGAAATAAATTTAAGACTGGATAGTGTTGAAGAATTATGTGGAAATATTATTTTAAGAGATAATTTAACATCAATACTTAATAAATTTAACGATATTGAAAGGATTTCTGGTAGAATTTCATATGGTAATTTTTCTCCAAGAGATTGCTTGGCATTAAACAATTCGTTGGAACTTTTGCCTCAAATTAAAAGTTTAATATCAAATTGCAAAAGCACTTTAATTCAATATATTGCAACAAAAATTAATGATTTTAGTTCTGTGACAAATATTTTAAAAAATGCAATAATAGACAATCCTCCTACTTTAATTTCGGGTGGTGGATTTATAAAAGATGGTTTTAGCAGTGAGTTAGATGAATATAGAAATGCATACACAAAGGGCAAAGATTGGATAACTCAATATGAAATAAAAGAAAGAGAAAAAACTGGAATTAAAAACTTAAAAATTGGTTTTAACAAAGTGTATGGCTACTACATTGAAGTAAACAAATCACTTCTTATGAATGTGCCAATGTCATACACAAGAAAACAAACTGTTGCAAATAATGAAAGGTTTATAACCGAAGAACTAAAAATTCTTGAAGAAAAAATTTTAGGTGCTGAGGAAAACGCAATAAAACTTGAACAAAAACTATTTGCAAAATTAAGAGAAATGTTACTTGGTTATGTTAATGCTATTCAACAAACTTCAAGGGCAATAGGGTGCCTAGATTGTCTGCTTTCCCTTGCTGAACTTGCAACTAAAAACAACTATACAAAACCAAAAATAAATTCAAAAATAAAATCAATAAATATTGTTGATGGAAGACACCCAGTTATTGAAGATTTATTAAAAAATGAACAGTTTATTCCAAATAACACAAATCTTGATGATTCCGAAAATAGAACAATGATTATAACGGGTCCAAATATGGCAGGAAAAAGCACATATATGAGGCAAGTTGCACTTATTACATTAATGGCACATATAGGTTCATTTGTACCTGCAAAACAAGCAGAAATTGCATTAACCGACAGAATATTCACAAGAGTTGGTGCAAGTGATGACTTAACACTGGGACAATCAACTTTTATGGTTGAAATGATGGAAGTTGCAAATATTTTGGAAAATGCAACAAACAACAGTTTAATAGTTCTTGATGAAATTGGCAGGGGAACAAGCACTTTTGACGGACTATCAATTGCTTGGGCAGTGGTTGAATACATATCAAAAAATATGAGAGCAAAAACATTGTTTTCAACACACTATCACGAATTAACAGAACTTGAAAATTTTTTAGATGGAGTTAAAAATTATAAAATATCAGTAAAGGAATTTAATGGCAACATTGTTTTTCTAAGAAAAATTGTTCGTGGTGGAGCATCAAGAAGTTTTGGAATTGAGGTTGCTGCATTGGCAGGTGTTCCTAATGAAGTTATTTTAAGAGCAAAGGAAATTTCAAAAATGCTTGAAGAAAACGATTCAACAAAACACTTGTCATTAAAAACATCAACAAACATTGAAGAAACAAAAGAAAAAGATGTTAGATACACTGAAATTGTTGGAATATTAAAAGACTTAGACATAAACACAATGACACCAATTTCAGCATTTGAAACACTTTGTGATTTAATAGAAAAAGCAAAAAAATAAAGGAGGGCAAAAATGGCAGACATTCAATTGTTAGATAAAACAGTTTGGGGACAAATTGCAGCAGGTGAAGTGGTTGAAAAACCCGCTTCAATAGTAAAAGAATTAGTGGAAAATTCAATTGATGCACAAGCTTCAAGCATAACAATAGAAATAAAAGAGGGTGGCACAAAACTAATTGCAATAACCGATGATGGCTGTGGAATAAAAAAAGATCAAATAGAACTTGCATTTTTACCTCACGCAACTAGTAAATTGAGAAATATTAATGATTTATATTCACTAAACACTATGGGTTTTAGAGGTGAAGCACTTGCCAGCATTTCAGCAGTTTCGTATGTTGAATTAATAACAAAAACTGCTGATGAAGACATTGGACACAAAATAACACTTGAAGGTGGCGAAAAAACCTCTTTTACAGAAATAGCATCAACAACTGGAACACAAATAAAAGTTTCAAACTTGTTTTATAACACTCCTGCAAGAGCCAAATTTTTGAGAAAAACAAAAACCGAGGAAAATGATATCACAAACTATGTAGAAAAGTTAATGCTTGCAAATCCAAATATAAAGTTTAAATATATAGTTGATGATAAATTGATATACAATACAACAAATTGTACACTTATTGATATAATTTACACAATATATGGTAAAGATGTTTCATCTAATATGATTGAAGTTAATTATAAAAGAGGTGATTATTTGATTTATGGTTATATTTCAAAACCAACATTTTGCAAAAGCAATAGAACATATCAAACTCTTTTTGTAAACAAAAGATACTGCATTAACCAAATGGTAAGAACAAGCATTGCAAACGCATATGATACATTTTTAATGAAAGGCAAATTTCCTGTTTATGTACTGTTTTTGCAAATGCCACAAAATAGTTTAGATGTGAATGTTCACCCAAATAAACTTGAAGTTAAATTTGAAAATTCTCAACTTATATATGGTTTGTTTAACAACGCTGTTTATGATGCATTGTCAAGACAAACGCATATTAAAGAGGCAATTAATGATGAGGTTGATGAGAGTGAAAATGTAAGTGCAGAAACGCAGTTCAATAAAATTTTGCCAAATGAGGGCGTTAGTTTTCTTGACAAAATAATTGAAGAAAAATATAACAAAGAATTGGGTGTTGAATGCTCAGAAATTCACGTTTTAGACAAAGTTTACACCGATGATAAAAAAATAAAGTTTGAACAAAGTACAACTTATGATAATCCAGTTACTATAAATATTTTTGAAAATCAAAAAGAAAAAGAAGAAAAACAAAGCGACAACAATCCATTAAAAAATTTAATATCCGAGAATGAAAAAAATGAACAAGTTGTTTATGAATCTTTGTTTAAAGCAACAAGAAAAATTATAGGTGTTGCATTTAACACATATATAATTGTTGAAGAACAGGATACACTTTATTTAATAGACCAACACGCAGCACACGAAAGACAACTTTTTGATAAGTTTATGGCACAGATTAACAGTCAAGATGTTCAAGTGCAAGATTTATTAATTCCTTTTATGCTTAATGTAAATGAGTATGAAAGTGAGTTTATTGAAAAAAATTTAGATATTTTTAATAGTTATGGTTTTTGCATTGAAAATTTTGGAAAAAATTGTTACAGAGTCACTTCAATTCCAATGCTTTTAAATGAGATTAATCTAAAAGATTATTTTGATGACATACTTTCAAATTTATCTGGATTTGTTAAAAAACCACAAGAGATTATAAGAAATAATTTTGCAACAATGGCTTGTAAAGCGGCAATAAAAGCAGGCAAGGTGTTGTCTGAAAAAGAGATAAATATTTTGCTTGATAAATTAAAAGAAAACAAAAATGTTCTTTTGTGTCCTCACGGCAGACCAATAGTGATAACATTTGACAAAAAACAACTGGAGAAGATGTTTAAAAGGATAGTTTAATGTATAAAACAATAATTATTTATGGGCCAACAGCTGTTCGCAAGAGTGATATTGCTGTTAAATTGGCAAAAAAGATTAATGCTGAAATAATTTCCGCAGATTCAATGCAAATATATAAAAATTTGGACATTGGTTCTGCAAAAATTACAAAAGAAGAAATGCAAGGTGTTAAGCACTATCTTTTAGACATTGTAAATTGTAATGAAAATTATAGTGTTTATGAATTTGTTAATGATTGTAAAGAATGCATAGAAGAAATTAGAAGTAAAGGCAAAAATGTTATAATATGTGGTGGAACGGGGTTGTATATTAAAGCTTTAACTGAAAATTACGATTATGCAGGTGTAAATAAAAATGAAAAATTAAGAGAAGAATTAAACAAATTGACAAATGCAGAACTTGTTTTAAAATTGACAAATTTTGGTGTAACTTTAACAAATGATGACAAAAATAACAGACCAAGACTAATAAGGTATGTTGAAATATATTCAACTGGTGGTAAAAGTACAAAAAATACTTTTGACAATAATTATATAATTTTTGGCTTAACATATGATAGACAAAAATTGTATGAGAGAATAAATAAAAGAGTTGATAAAATGATTGAAGATGGGCTTATTGATGAAACAAAAAATATATTAAAAGTTGCAAGTCCACAAAATCAATGTTTAAAAGCCATTGGATATAAGGAATTATTGCCATATATTAACAATGAAAAAGATTTGTTTGATTGTGTTGAATTATTAAAACAAAAAACAAGAAATTACGCAAAGCGACAAATCACTTTTATGAATCAATTTGCAAACATTATAAAAATTGATGCAACAAATAAAGATGATGCTGTAAATAGCATTTACCAAAAATTATCAGAATTAGAAACAAATAATTAAAAAAATTTAATTAATGCAAAAAATAAGAGGATAAAAATGGACAATTATGAGATTTTAAAAAAATGTGAAAAAAATTTAGAAAAACAATTTGCAATATTAGATGAAATTGCATACTACAATCAAAAGAAAGTGCTTGATGCTTTCAGAAAAAATAATGTTGAAGCAAGACATTTTGCTGGAACAACAGGGTATGGATATGGAGATATTGGCAGGGAAACACTAGGCAAATTGTTTAGTGATGTTTTTCGTTGTGAAAAAGCATTGGTTTCACCATTAATAACTTGTGGTACACAAGCACTATCTATGACACTTTTTGGACTTTTGCGGCCAAATGATTTAATGTTATCAATAACAGGTGGTGTTTATGACACAATGTATGAGAACATTTTGGGTGTTGAAGGAAAAGATATAGGCAGTTTAAAAGACTTTGGTGTGAAATATCAAGAAATCCCACTTGTTAATAATGATATAGATTATGAAACAGTAAAAACTAAATTAAAAGAGTTACAACCAAAACTTGTGTTTATGCAAAGAAGCAGAGGATATTCTTCAAGAAGTGCTTTTTCTGTTAAAAAAATAGGTGAATTAATAAAACTTGTAAGAGAATATTCTCCAAATTCATTATGTATGGTTGACAATTGTTATGGTGAGTTTACAGAAAAACAAGAGGTTACTGAATATGATGCCGATATAATGGTTGGCTCATTGATAAAAAATGCAGGAGGTGGACTTGCTCCAACTGGTGCATATGTTGCAGGTAAGGCAAAATATGTTGAAATGGTGGAACAAAGATTTACTTGTCCTTCACTTGGAAGTGAAACGGGTTCTTATGAAATGGGTTACAGAATGTTCTATCAAGGCTTGTTTATGGCTCCTCACACAACAATTCAAGCAATTAAAGGTGCATACCTTGTTGGTGAAGTTATGAAACTTAGGGGATATAAAATAACACCTAATTCTGATGAAAGAACTTATGATATAATAAAATCTGTTACATTTAACACAGAAGAAGAATTGATTAAATTTGTCCAATTAATTCAAAAAAATTCTCCTGTGGATTCAAATGCATTGCCTCTTCCTTGGGATATGCCTGGTTATAAAGACCAAGTTATAATGGCGGCAGGAACATTCGTTGGTGGAGCAAGCATTGAACTTAGTTGCGATTCTCCAATAAGAGCACCATATATTGCATATTTCCAAGGTGGTTTAACATATGAACACATTAAATGTTTGTGTAATGATTTGTTAGATAATTATTAATAAAAATAAAAAAAGAGAACTGGCGATTCTCTTTTTTTGTTGCGTCTTTGCAACGACAAAGCTTAGCTAACCATATTGATAGATAAGGCAAGGGATTGTTACACTATGGTATTTTGACTTTGTTAATATAAAATGGTTATCACTAGTTATAACTTTTCTTTTGGCGGACTGTAAGTCAAAGTTTTTAACTCCTATTACTCCAAACCAAAGTTGTAATTTTTTTGTTAGTGTTGCAGTGTTTTGGGTCTTTGAAACGGTAACTGATTTAGATTTATAATAATTCATTCCTATCATTATAACTAAACAGATTGATTCAATACCATCTTCAAAAGCATTGGCATATGCCATAACCATCGTATCATAAACAGTAAGCAAAATATTTGCAATTAAATACATTATTCTAATTTTACCTAAATCTTTAATATAAAGAACAATTGTAAACCAAATATAAGTTATTATTGGAACAATATCCCATAGACTATTAAAGTCATATAAACCTGCTACAATGAATCCAACAATAAAAATAAATGCAATGTACTTTGGAAGTTGTTTTTGTTTATTTTCATAGCAAATAACAATAACATATTGCAAACAAGATAATAGTGTTATTATTCCCGCACCCCACGAATTAACAAACACAAAAGTTAATCCATAAATTATGTCACCAAGCAAACTTAAAATCAAAAAAGTTTTTTTGTTTTTAACAGCATAGGATAAACATAAAAATATAGTCGATGTCAAGCCTAAAATTTGAGCCAAAATAAAATTGACATTAGACATAAAAAAATCCTTTAAATCGCCACAAGTTTTTTCTCTTGTTACCATAGATTGATTGTTTTATCTTTTATTAAGCTTGCCATTGCGTTTATAGAAAAAACTCCCACATTGTAAACAAGAACTTGTAACTTAGATTTCTTATGATATTAGATGCGTCATAAGATATACTGGGACCCGTGATAATGTTTCGGCCACTTATGAGTATATACAAATTTATTGACCCGTACTAGCGAAACGGACATTTAGTTATGCAACACTCATACCCACAGGGCTCTTAGTTAACAGTCCTTAAAAACATTATAAATCTATGCCCAATACATAAATAGTATATCATAGTGATGTTACTTTTTCAAGGTGAAAATTTGAATAAAATTAAGTTTTTTTAAATAAAAAAGTAAAAGTTCTGCCGAAAGAACTTTTACATTATTGATAGTTTATCTCTTATTTTTTCTAAAACTTTGTTTTCTAGTCTTGAAACTTGAACTTGACTAACTCCCAATTCTTTTGCAATTTCGCTTTGAGTTTTATCTCTAAAATATCTTAGCAAAATAATTTTTTTATCTCTTTTATCCAAAGATTTAATTGTTTCTTTTAATAAAAGATTATTAAGCATATCTTCGTGTGAGTTGTCTGGTTTAAGCCTGTCAATTAAAAGTAAACTATTCGAATCATCTTCAAAAGGTGTGTAAATTGAAATAGGCATTGTTGCAGAGTCCATTACAAAAATAACTTCACTTTCATCAATGTCAAAATGTTTTGCTATTTCACTTGGGGTAGGCTTTTTAAAATTTGTTTTGTTATATTCATCAATAAACTTTTTAATTTTTAAATTAAGGGTTTTTATGCTTCTTGAAACTTTAATTGCACCATCATCACGCATAAATCGTTTGATTTCACCAATAACCATAGGAACAACATAAGTTGAAAATTTAACATTAAACTTTTCATCAAAGTTGTTTATGGCTTTTAAAAGTCCAATTGTTCCAATTTGATACAAGTCATCATATTCAATTCCTTTATGCAAAAATCTTTTTACTAAACTTTTTATGAGGGGAGAGTTCTCTTGAAATAAAGTTGATTTTGCGTCTTGGTCTCCTTTTTTTGCTTTTGTTATTAATTCTATCGTTTGTTCGTGAGTTAACAATTTTCACCAACAGCAATTTTTTGTTGTCTAAAAAATTTTTGCATTTTAACAATTAAACCTTTGTTTGCATTGTTTTTTAATTCCAGATTGTCCATAAAACTTTCCATCACAGCAAAACCCATACCACTTCTTTCTTCATCTGCTTTTGTGGTAAAAAATGGCTCTCTTGCCTTTTCAAAATCCTCAATACCTATTCCTTCATCAATAACTTCAATGTCAACACTATTTTCATATAATTTTACTTTTATGCAAACATTTCCCGGTATTGAAGGGTAGGCGTGAACAACACAATTAGTAACTGCTTCACTAACTGCAGTTTTTATGTCAGTTATTTCATCTAAACTTGGATTTGCTTGCACACAAAATGCAGCAACACAAGAACGAGCAAATCCTTCATTTATTGAAATTGCCTTAAAATTTAATTCCATTTCGTTCAATAATTTCATTTTTTCTCCTTTATGATATTTTTGGCATAATGTCATATAATCCAGTCATTTTAAATATTCTTTCAGCGTGAGATGATGGATTGCATATAAAAATTGGAATATTTTTATCTTTCATTCTTTTATATCTACCAATTAAAACACCAATTCCTGTGCTGTCCATAAAATCAAGTTCAGATAAATCTATAATTATTTGATTAAATTTTGGAGTCTCAAATATTTCATCTAGATTTATTCTTGCGTGATATGCAGAATGCTCATCTAATTCTCCACTTAAAACAACATATAAAGTATTTTCGTAAACTCTATGTTTAATTTGCATCCTTTGTGCCTCCTTGAAAAAATTGTATCAAAAACTATGATGTGAAGAATATATAAGATTGTATAAAAAGGTCGAATCTTGAATTTTTTGATTTCTTAAAAAAAGTTTAAAAAAAGTATTAAAAAATTTAAAAAAATGCTTGACATTGAATTAATTTTATAATAAGATAATACAGTCACAAGAAGACGGGGTGTAGCGCAGTTGGTAGCGCACGTGGTTTGGGACCATGGGGCCGGGAGTTCGAGTCTCTTCACCCCGACCATTGTTGGGGGTCTTTAGCTCAGTTGGTTAGAGCAACCGGCTCATAACCGGTCGGTCCGGGGTTCGAGTCCCTGAAGACCCACCAATAAACAAATTGAATATGGTTCGGTAGTTCAGTTGGTTAGAACGCTAGCCTGTCACGCTAGAGGTCGTGGGTTCGACTCCCATCCGAATCGCCAATTTGGCTCGGTAGCTCAGTCGGTAGAGCAAAGGACTGAAAATCCTTGTGTCGGTGGTTCGATTCCGCCCCGCGCCACCAATGATGCAAAGTGGCATCATTAAAAATCAACAGATAATTCCCCCTTGATATTTGGTAGTTATAGGTTTTGTTGATTTTTTCCTAGAATAAACTACTAAATTTATATGCTAGTGTGGCTCAACGGTAGAGCAGCTGATTTGTAATCAGCAGGTTGTAGGTTCGATTCCTATCACTAGCTCCAACCCGTGTGGGTGATAGGGGTAGGTTGCAGAGCGGTCAAATGCAACGGACTGTAAATCCGTCGGCTTCGCCTTCGATGGTTCGAATCCATCCCTGCCCACCAGATGAAAATATGCTGAATACCTTATAAATAAAGGTTTTCAGCTTTTTTTATTGTTTTTTCTAAAAAAGTTGATTTTTAACTAAAACATTCAAATTGTTGTGAAAAATGCTAAAATACTGCTCCAAAAACTGCTCCAGATTTTAGTCAAATAATGTGTATAAATTGTTATAGAGTTTTACAATTTTATCTTTACTTAAATGATAGTCTATATCCATATAATTGTCTTTTGTTATTTGACTTGTACTGTGTCCCATTTCTTTTGATATAATATAATCTGGAGTTCCAAGATACAAATGATTGGTTGCAAATGTATGTCGCAAATTAACAATACTTTTTTTTATTTTTAATTCTTTCATAAATTTATAAAATTCCCTGTAACAACTTTCTGCATCATAAGA
>CASFHZ010000011.1 GCA_949294585.1 uncultured Christensenella sp.
GTTATTTTGTTTAAACAACTAAAAGTTATGCACAAACTTTCAAGGTCATATGTAAAAGCACTAAGAATTGCATCTTCAATGTATGATTGTGGAACCAGAGTTGGCTTTGAAAATAACAGTAATTACAGTTTTGAAATTATTGTAAATTCAAGAATTAACGGTGTTACGCACAAAGACTTGTTGCTTGCAGGTTTTGCTTGCAAATTCCAAAACTTAGACAATGTTGTTCTTGCAGATTGGATTAAATATAAGGACATATTAGATGAAGATGACCTTGATGCAGTTAGAAAAATTGGTGTTATAATTCATTTGGCATCAAACCTAGACCGTTCAAGAAGTGGAAATGTTGTTGATGTTTGTTGTGATATCCTTGGCGATTCAATAATAATGAAAACAGTTGTAAAAAACGATGCAACATTTGATATAAGACAGGGAATGAAAGTTTGCTCCGATTTTAGAAAAGTGCTAAAAAAACATCTACAAATTATATAAAACAAAAACTCATATTCAAACAAAAAATTCAAAAATATGAGTTTTTTTGTTATTTTGATTTATTTTCTTCAACATTCGTATTATAATGTTAGTGTATGAAAAAATTGATTGTTGTTGCAATCAGTTTAAGCATATTAATTTTTAAAGTTAATGTAAAGGTGGAGGTGAAATTAATGAAGAAAAAATTTTCTATTTTGATATTGGTTTTTGCCTTTGTGTTTATGCTAACTGGTTGTGATAATCCTTTTTCTAGCAGAGTTGACCAAATTATAAACAGTGGTTCTTCTGTTCAAACAGGCACAACTGTAACAATGCCATTAAGCAAAGACTCAATATATCAAAGCCCGGTTGAAATACCACAAAATGCAACAGCGTCCGAAATTGCAAAAGCATATCTTGATTGCATTGTTACAATTTTTGTTTGCAATTCAAACGGTGTTGAAATAAGTTTTGGGAGTGGAATTTGTGTTTATAGTGGTGGCTACATTTTAACAAACAATCACGTTGTTGAAGATGTGCTAAACTATGACAATTATTATTTATCAGTTTATTTAAACGAAGGCGATGAACCATATTATGCCGAAGTTTTGTGGACTAATGAAAATTTGGATATTTCTATTATTCAATGTGAAAATGGTGATATTCCATTTGTGAGTGTAAAAGACAGATTATTTGATGATGAGGACCCACTTGAACTGCTTGAACAGGTTATTGCAATTGGAACACCACTTGATTACAGTTTGCAAAACACTTGCACAACAGGTTACATAAGTGGACTTGATAGATACACAACATCAGACAATAACATTTATGAAAATTTAATTCAACACACTGCTTCTATTTCAAATGGCAACAGTGGTGGGCCATTATTTGATATGAAAGGCAATTTGATTGGATTAAACACATTGGGTTCAACAAGTGGAAATGACATTTATTTTTCTGTTTCTGTTTATCCTGCAACAATAATACTAGACAAAGTTATTGAATTAAACGAGCAAGAGAATAGAACAAAATACACAATGCCACAACTTGGCGTAAGCATAATTGATGAAATTGCTTGCATAGTTTACAATCAAGATATAATTTCCGAAGAAGGAGTTTATATATCAAATGTAAGTGGAAATTCCTTGGGGAAATTACATGTTGGGGATATTATAAAAAGCATAACAATTAATAGCGTAGAGTACGATATCAAATGCAGAAACGATTTAATTTATGCATTGCTTCGTTGTGAAACAGGACAACAAATAAGCATAACAGTAAAAAGAAGAAATGAGAATAAAACAGTTAATGTTATTTTAAATTAAAGGAAGGAAAATGGCTGAGTCAACATTAGGAATTGATTTTGGAAGTTCGTATATTTCAATTATAAAAAAGGGAGAAGGGCTTGTTTTAAAAGAGGACAATTTGGTAGCTGTAAAAAAAGTGGGAGACTCCTATAAAAGCGAAGAGATTGGAAACAAAGCAAAAAGTATGCTTGGAAAAACAGATGAAAGAATTCTTGTTTTCAGCCCTTGCTGTTCGGGTGAAATAATAAGTATTCCACACGCAACATATGTTTTAAAAGAATTTTTAAGCAAACTGTCTGTAAAGAGAAACTTTTTTCATAAATTGAAAGTTATTATTGCAATTCCAATGGGAATAACCAAAGAGGAAAAGTTAAAATATGTTGAGGTTTGCAAAAATGTTGGAGCAAGCGAAGTTGTTTGTATTCCAAAAATATTTTGCACTGCACTAGGTGAAAACCTTAATATAACAGCAAATAATGCAAGATTGGTTATAGATATGGGAGGTGGAACGGTTGAATGTGCTGTAATTAATTTAGGCACAATAATTTCGGGTTCCACTTTGTGTATTGGTGGAAGAACAATGGATACTGCAATTGTTGATTTTGTAAAGCAAAAATACAATGCTGAAATTGGCTTAAATTCTGCTCAAATGCTTAAAGAAGAAATTGGAAGTTTATATCCAAATGACAGTGCAAGTATGGAAATTAACGGTGTTTCAATAACAGATAACATTCCTGTTAATATAACAGTTACTGCAAAAGATATCTACAATGCAATACATTTGTTTTTAGATGAAATTGTTAGAATAATTCAAACAACAATCAACACATTACCACCAGAAATTTCAAGTGATGTTGTTAGAAACGGCGTGGTTTTAAGTGGTGGTTGTTCAAAAATTGTTGGTATAAACAAATATCTAAGACAAAAATTAGGTCTTAATGTTATCATCTCAGACAACTCAGATAATGCTGTAAGTTTGGGACTTAATACATTAATTAACAACAACGATTTGCTTAACAAAATTCTCATTAATTTGTAAAGCACAAAAAATAGTGTCAAAGGGACATATTATAACAAAATGTTCCTTTGATTTTTTTTTGCTTAATTATAAACTATTTTAGAGGTTTAATATGGCAAGAAAAATTGTTTTTACAAGTGGAAAAGGTGGAGTTGGAAAAACAACCGTGTGTGCAAATTTGGGTGCAACTTTGTCTAATCTTGGATTTAAGGTTGTTATATTAGATGTTGACATTGGTCTAAACAACCTTGATGTTGTTATGGGAATTGAAAACAGAGTCGTTTTTGATTTAATTGATGTAATTGAAGGAAGGTGCCGAACATCGCAAGCACTTGTTCAAGACAAGAATTTTGAAAACCTATTCGTTTTGCCTTCTGCACATTCATACAGAGAAGAAATCTCTGCAAACGACATTAAAAATGTTGTAGATAGTTTGGAAAATAGTTTTGATTACATATTCATAGATTGTCCAGCAGGTGTTGAACAAGGTTTTAAAAGGGCAGTTTCAAGTGCAAACGAAGCAGTTGTTGTAGTAACTCCACACATATCAAGCATAAGAGATGCAGATAAAGTTTTGTCAATTCTTTCATCATATAACCTTAATGAGAAATACCTTGTAGTAAACAGAGTTAGAGGTGATTTAATGATGAATGGAGAAATGATTGATGTTGATGAAATAATAAAGTTTTTGCATATTCCAATATTGGGAGTAATTCCCGAAGATGATGACATAACAGCACTGTCAAGTATAGGTGCTCTTGGTGGTGGAGCATCAAATCGTGCTTGGGTGTTGCTTGCTGAAAATCTGCATAATGGAACAAGAAAAGTGTATGATTGCACTCAAAAATATAGAGGTCTTTGGGGGACTTTAAGAAGGAATATTAAAAGGAGAATGTAATGAAATTTTCAATAGCACAAATTGGAGAAAACAGATTAAAAAGAGTACTTGTTGAGGACAAGCAAAATAATCCACAACGATTATGCGAGGTTTTAAAAAGTGATATTCTTGATGTTGCAAAATGCTATTTAGATGAGGCAAAAATTGAAATAGAACCTACACAGTCAGAAGATGGTGTTATATTTAATGTTGTAATAAAATGCAGTAGAGTAAAATCGTTTGGAGTTCTTGCTTAATGCAGAATATTGTAATAATTTGATGAATATATTTTAAGTATGGATAAATTTGGTGAAAAGGTTACAATTGTCACACTTAAAGAATGTAAAAACATCAAACTAAAACACACAATAAACTATGATGTTTTTTATTCTTGGTTGTTAAATATGTCCATATTTGTTTGTTTGTTGTTCTCAATAATTAATATAATTAAATATATATTAGGGGTGGTGTAATGAAAAAATATAAATTGCATCCACTTTTTATTATCTATTTAATTTTTCTTGTTATTATAGGACAATTCACAAGCATTTTAATATATTTTTTGGTGGTTTTTCTTCACGAATTAACCCATTCTGTTGTTGCAAAAAAACTAGGTTACAAACTTGATAAACTTTTAATTATGCCATATGGGGTTTGCCTTAACTATAAAACAAATTACTTCACACCTCAAGATGAAATTTTAATTGCAATAAGTGCTCCACTTGTAAATTTGTTGCTTTCGGTGGTTTGTTTTGCACTATGGTGGATATATCCAATAACTTTTCTCTACACTCAGAGGTTTTGCTATGCCAATTTAATTCTTTTCACATTCAACATTTTGCCTTGTTTTCCACTTGATGGAGGGCGAGTTCTTGCAGGAATTTTAACAAAAAAATTTGAGAGAAAATCAGCAATAAAAATAACGATTTTATTTAATATTTTATTTTGTATTATTTTGGTTTTAACTTTTATTTTTGGTATTTTATTTAATATTTTAAACATAAATTTATTAATTATTTCACTATTTCTTTTTGTTGGAATTTTGGAGCCAAACAACAGTTCATCATATAATTATTTGTCGGCAAAATGCATAAATTCTTCTGATTTTTTAAAAAGCAAACAAATTAAATTTACTTTAATTAATTCTTCCGAAAAAATATATAAAATAATAGCAAAAATGTCAAAATATAAATTTAATGTGTTTTATGTAATTTTTCCAAATGAAAGGATAAAAATATTAACAGAAATAACAATAAAAAAATTAGCATTAAAATATGACAGCACATTCAGTTTGGATGAAATTCCTGAGATGTTTATTTAATATAAATTTGCACAATATATAATTGTGAAACAAACATTAAAATACATTTATGAAAGATTGTTCGACAGTTTAAGATACGCAGAAACAAAACATAGCATAACTATGACAATTGCTTCTGCTGTTATTGCTTTTTCAAGTACTTTTTTTTCGAATAACAGTGCAGTTAATATTTTGACAAGTGCCAGCATTATGTTGTCACTAATTTCAATAATATACAGTTTTATTGCACTTCTATCAAGAGATGTAAAAATAAAACAAAATATTGGCAAAGATGTTAAACGCAATAATTTGATGAACTACAAAACAATAATTCAATATTCTGATGTTGAGTATGTAAAAAAATTAAAAAAAGAATACCAGTTGCCAGCATCTTACAAACCAGATGAAATGGATTTGGACCTTGCAAGGCAGGTTATAACAACAGCAAAATTGGTTAGCATAAAATTCAGTTATTTTAACTATGCACTTGTGTATCTTTTTTTGAGCATAATTTGTGCAATAGTTGTTGTTTGCATAAAAGGAAATTTAATATGATTGAAGAATTTTCTTTTTGGCTTAATAGCATTGTTGAAGATGACCCCATACCATATGAAGTTAAGCACATAACTTTTATGTATATTGAAAATAATAACAGTTTTTTTGTTTGCGTTGGAGGAAATGAGTTTAAACCAAATACAAACAATATGTTTGACTATTTTCCTCTTGAAGCACAGTTTTTTTATTCAAAAAAAATGAATGAAATAAACAGCGAAACATATCTAAAAAAATTAGTTGTTTATTGCATTGATGAAAGTTTTTCTTCGCCATATTTAAAAGAACAGTTTATGAATAGAAAAATTTATATATGCAAAAGGGGAGAAAAGCCTAAATTTTTATTTGTTGTTAAATAAATTGTTTGATATTCTTTGATTTATTTCAGTTATTTTGCTAAAATGTTCTTGGAGAATAAAATGGAAGTTTTAAGAGAATACGGACAATTGGTTAATAAAACAAAAAGTGTTTTATCATATGATATAAGTGAAACACCTATGCTAGACAAAATGAGTGATGAAAATTTGGAGTATATTGCAAATCATTCAAAAATGTGTGATGACATAAAATTAGTTGGCAATTTAAGTGAACTCGTTTTTCAACTCAACAACTATATTCCAGCACTTGTTAATTATGTAAAAATATTTTTGTATATGAAAGAATACAGTGCAGTTAAGGAGTTTATTTCCAAACTCTATGTAAATCACATAGGTTCGGTTAGTTATCAAAGCAAACTAAGTGATTATAATGCAGAAGAAAGATTGTTTGACAGATTTATGGAAATTGTTAAAATTGGCAACATAGAATACAATCAATATGTTCCACTTGTTTTGGAATCTATTTTTAAAGAAAATTCGCCTTTGTATGTTTGGCATAACATTTGTATGGAGTTTATGCAAAACTTTATGAGGGAAAACGAGGATAAAATTGGGGATTATATTGCCGAGAACAGTGCGTATGAACTAGAATACATAACTCTAATTTTAAGTTTTAATACTCAAAAGGGAATAAGCATTTTATTCAATAGCAAGTGTCCAGACAGAATAGGAATTGACAATGTTGAAATGTTTTTAAAAACTTATATTACAGACACACTTGCATATTTTGATAAATATTTGCCAAAAGATAAGGAGAAAAGATTTCACTTTATAAAAGTTTTGTCATCAATAAAAAACAATGTTGAAGTAACAACCAGATTGGAAAATGTATATGAAAACGAAGATGATGAAGAAATAAAGGAATATCTTGCAAAACTATTGGGCATTTCAGAAAAATTAAATTTTGGAACAGAAAAGCATTTTAAAGTGATGTCAGTAAAAAAAGTTTCAATGGTTCAAGAGCGAACACTTGGTGTTGCATTTGAAAATCTACCTCTTTTGTTCCTTAGTGGAGAAATGGCAAATAATGTTGAAAAAACATACCTTGTTGATGTCTTTAAAGAAGAAAAAAACCTTTTAAATTTGTCAAGTTTAAAATCTCTTTATGATATTTTTGAAAGAAAAAGTTTAAATGCTTTTGCCGAAAAACTTTTTGATAAATTATGCAAAAAAGATGATATAAACTGTGCCAAATGGTGCGTTAGAATGTTCAGTTTATTAAGTGAAGACTTGTTTGAAAGAAAAGTGTATGAATTTTTGTTTGCTCTTTATAAAATGGGTAGAAATAAAGAGGCAATTTATTTAACAAATTGCCTAATATACAGCAAAAAGCCAAATTTTATGGAAATGTTTAAAAGATTAAAACCTTGCAAAGTTTTTGCAGAGCATTTTGATGAGTTTGTTAATGCATTTGCAAATATAAACAACATTAATCCCGAAAAAGTAAAGGATTTTAGTGTTTTGGACAATTTAACTGATGAAGAGGTTGAACAAGAAAAACAAAGATTGTATTTAAACTTTATTTCAGGCAGAAAATATGCAAAAAGCACTTTTAAAAAGTTGTTTTTATACACAAAATTATTCAATAGCTTTGCACAAAGATTAGTTTTTGGAGAATACAAGCAAGACAAACTCTATTCTGTTTTTGTGGTTGTTGATAAGGAAATTAGATATGTTTATGGAAATGAATTAGATGAAAACGACAGTGAAGTTTACATATCCATTGTCCATCAATTAGATTTAGATGATCGATTTGAAAAAGTTGATTTAAAACTAAACAATCCACTTTTTGAACAGTTTAAGGATATAACTTTTGATGTAAAAATGTTTAACAGGGCAAATATGTCTGTGTCAAACTTGAATGGTACAATTGTAAATTTAAAGAATTTTGTTGTAAATATGCAAAAATATAAATTCTTCCCAAACAAAAACGATGATGAAAATGAATTTAAAAATATGGTTGGCATTAACACAATTTTAAATATTCTTGTTGAAGTAGATTTTGAAAAACAAGTAAATATCAACTCATATAATGCAACAATTGGAAACATTAGGTTTTATAGACTAAGTGAATGTATGAAAGATAAACAAAGGTTTATATTAAACAAAACTCAAAGTTTAAGTATATCAGGTGTTAATGAAAGGTATTTTGATTTTGTTATGTCATCAATTCAAAAATCAATTAAGAATTAAAAATAAAAGAGCATTTTTAACCCTACGGGTTATTTCTGCTCTTTTATTTTATACTGTCAAAAAACAGGGTGACCAAAAAATAATATGATTTTCTTGCTTTGTTTTTTTAGAAAGAGTTTGAAATGTATAAAGTACCAATATGTACTTTTTAGTGAGAAGAGAAACAACTAAAAGTAATGAAAAGCAATTTATAATTTAAAACAAAAGCAAAAGTTTTAACTAAGTCACAACAAACTAGTTTTTTGGCAGTTCGTTTTATTTTTTTAATACTTTAAAAATAAATTATTCTTTTAAATATTTTTTTATTTCATTAAAATACTCTTCTTCAATATCGATAAGTTTTTCAGCTAATTTTTTAACATCTTCATCAATGTTTTTATGTGTTCTTAGGTCTTGATATAAACTAAGTGTGCCTCTAACTGTTCCAATTAAGAAGAGTTCTGCAATATGGCACGCAGATTTATTTGTTAATGTTGATATGTTTATTGAAGTCCAAAGAATTGTCTTTTCAAAAAGATTGTTGTCTTTTAATTTAATATTTTTTAATTTTGCAAGTTCTTCACATTCTTTGCAAATTTCCAAATAACCACTTTCTTGCTTTTTCATTAATTGTTTTAGGTCACTGCACCTAAACTTTGGGTACATATCATTAATTGATTGTGTTGCCATTTTTGTGTTTTGATATATTGCTATTAATAGGTTTTTATTTCTCATTTTTAATCTCCTATTATTATATTGTGCAAGTATAAGTTTTTTATTTATAAAATTTTTTATCAATTTTTAACCATAACAAATGCATAAATTTCAAAAAGTGAAACAAAACAAAAATATGAAAACTAGCACAAAAATTTATTTAGTTGTTTTTATTGTTTCATTAGTTGCTTCATCACTTACGTCAAGCTATCTTTTTTCATCAATAATTTTTTTGCCAAGTGGAATAAGAATAAATATGTCAACACTTGCTTGGATTTGCGTTGCATTTTCAGCAGTTAATTTAATTAGTGGTAACATTCTTTATTTTAGATTTTTAAAAACAAGAAAATTTAACTCAATGTTGTTTTTTGCAACAGTTCCATTAACTTTAATTTTTGGTGTTTTAACATTCACACTTGCAAGCATAAACACATATCAAAATCAAACATTTACACTTGTTAGAACTGTTCTTAAGATTAATGCAACAAATAACAATAACTATTATTGGATTGCAGTTTTGGTTATTGTTTATTTAATACTTTTATTTATTACATTTTCATTAGTTAGCAAACCTGTAAAAAAAATAGAACAAGTAACAAAAAGACTATCGTTTGGAGAAGTAAACGATAAAATTAATATTGGAGGTTCAAAACAATTCATTGAAATTGAAAACTCATTAAATAAAATAAACGATAACTATAAAAAGAAAGATGAGTTTATTACGCAAACAAACTTAGAGTATCAAAAATTTGTTCCAAAACAACTATTAAAGTTTTTAGGGAAAAAATCTGTTTTGGACTTGGAGATTGGTTCGCAGGTTAAAAAAACTGCAACTATTTTGTTTTGTAGCATAAGGAATTCATCTTCAATAACTCAAACACTAAGTTTGGAGGAGAATTTTAACTATATAAATTCATATCTAAATGTTGTTTCTCCAATTATACGAAAAAACGGTGGTTTTGTTGATAAATACATCGACAGTGGAATATATGCTGTTTTTGTTTCTTCCAGCAATGCAATTAACACTGCAATTTCCATAGTTAGAGCAGTTAATCAAAAAAATATGGAATCAAAAGATTTGCCAAATTTGGAAGTTGGAATAAGCATTGACACAAATGAAGTCATTTTTGGAGTTGTTGGAGATGATATAAGAAAATCACCAACAGTTATTTCAAATTCCGTTAATGTTGCAACAAAAATGGAAGAGATTAACAAAACATATGGTTCAATTATGCTTCTAAGCAAGGAAACACTAAATTCTTTGCCATCAAGTTATAAGTTTAGTTACAGATATCTTGGAAATTTAGCAATTAATGAAAATGCAGACATTGTTCAAATTTTTGAATGCCTAGATATTTATCCAAGGCAAAAACGCGAAAGGTTAAACAAATATCACATTGAGTTTGAAAATGGTGTTAGGGCATTTGTTAATGGCAAATTTGAAGACGCTAAAAAAATTTTTGAAAAAGTCTATCAAAAAGAAAAAGATGATAAACCTTGCTATATTTACTACAATAAATGTTGTGAAAACCTAGGAAACAGACCAATAGAATTTCACGAGTAATTTTTTTTAACACTTCTATCATATATTATTGATAGGAGTATTATATTGGAAAGTTCATTCTTGGAACTTAGGTGCAAGGAAGTTGTAAATGTTGTAGATGGAAAAAGACTAGGTCACATTGTTGACATAGTTTTTGAACTGCAAACTGGTAGAATAACAGGGCTTGTTGTTCCGGGTGACAAAAACTTTTGGAATGTTTTTAAATCTGGTGGTGAAGTCTTTATTCCATACACTCAAATTTGCAAAATAGGTGATGACACAATACTTGTTGAACTTTACTCAAACACAAACAGACCAAACAACACAATATCATTCTCACAGTCAACAAATAAAAATAATACATAATATCATACAAAATGTGGACAAATGACAAAAAATGTATTATAATAGCAATAAATGTTGATAGGAGTAAACAAATGAAATGTATATATTGTGGTTATGGCGAAAGTAAAGTTATTGATTCTCGTGCAACTTCTGGAGATTGTTCAATTAGAAGAAGAAGAGAATGTGTTAAGTGTGGCAAAAGATGGACAACTTATGAAACAGTTGAAAACACTCCAATAATGGTTATAAAAAAAGATGGAAGCATTCAACCTTTTGACAAAAGCAAAATAATTAATGGAATAATTAAAGCCTGTGAAAAAAGGCCTGTAAGTTTAATTCAAATAGAAAACATAGCAAGCACAGTTGAAAAGAAATTAAAAGACAGTATGGAACACGAAGTTCAATCAATAAAAATTGGTGAAATGGTTATGGATTTGCTTAAACCGTTAGACCAAATTTCATATGTTAGATTTGCTTCTGTTTACAGACAATTTACAGATACAGAAAACTTTATTAGTTTCTTAAAAAATCAATAATATTACATATAATTATAAAGTTCTTCATACATTTTAGTATGGAGAATTTTTTATTGTCAAAAGCGAGAATAAATCAACAATACAAAGTTGTTGGTATGTGTGAAAACATTGATATAAAAACAAAAACTAGACTTTTGGAACTTGGTTTTTTTAGTGGTGAAGAGGTAAAAATTATAGCAAAATCAATAAAAGGTGGCGTTCTTTTGATTGAAATAAGGGGTAGTGTTTTAACAATAAGAGTAAATGAGGCGTCCTGCGTGATTGTTCAATGAAAATCTTACTTGTTGGAAATCCAAACACAGGAAAAAGCACGCTTTTTAACACAATAACAAATTCTGATACACACACAGGCAATTGGCACGGTGTAACCGTTGATGAGGCAGTGGCAAAGTTTAAAATAAACAACAAAGAATATGAAATGGTCGATTTGCCCGGTTTGTATAGTTTGTCACCAAACAGTTTTGAAGAAAAGGTGAGTGTTGACTATATTTTGAATAACAAAAACAGTCCAATTTGTTTTGTTTGTTCCAATATTAGTTTAAAACGCAATTTGTTACTACTACTTGAACTTTTGCAACTTAATAGAAAGGTTATTGTTTGTGTAAATCAAATGGATAAAACAATAAACTTTAATTTAAAAAAATTGCAAAAATTAGTAAATGTTCCTGCTATTCTTGTTAATGCCAAAGACAAAAAATCTGTTGAACCACTAAAACAACTATTTGAAACAAATGCTTTTCAATTTTCTAATTCGTTTTATCTTCAAAAAAATTTGGAATTAGAGAACTTTAAAAACACAATAAAAAGGGGAAATGTTGACATAAATGAATATAATTTCTTTTGTCAAAAAGCATATTGTGGAGATGAATACTATTTAAACAAACTCAATGTAAAAAAAATTAAATTAAAGCAAAATTATCTAACATCTCAAATGCAGGAAAAGTATAAAATTATTGATAATTTACTAAAAAACTGTGATTACAAACAAAGCAAAGTTGTTGGAAAAAGTGCAATAGATAAGTTTGTGCTAAATAAGTTTTTGTGCATACCTATTTTTTTGTTAATAATGTCCGTTATATTCTACTTAACATTCTTCTCTGTTGGGCAATACTTTTCAAATTTACTGCGATGGTTTTTGCAAGAAAAAATAGGCACAATAACAGTAAAATTTTTATCAAGTCATATTTCAGTTGATTGGCTAATTGAACTTGTTAGAGTGGGGATTTTTGGTGGTGTTGGAACAATAATTTCATTTTTGCCACAAGTTGTTTTGTTGTTTGTGTTCTTGTCAATATTAGAAAACAGTGGTTATATATCCAGATTGGCTTTTTGTTTAGATGACACATTAAAAGTTGTAGGACTATCTGGTAAAAGTGTTTATACACTGTTAATGGGTTTTGGTTGTTCAACAACTGCTTGTTTAACTGCAAGAAATATGACAGACAAAAATGCAAAAATAAAAACTGCTATGCTTGCACCATATATGAGTTGCAGTGCAAAACTTCCTGTTTATGCTGTAATTGGAGGTGCGTTCTTTGGAGCAGGTAACATTATTATAATTATACTTTTGTATATTCTTGGTGTAATTTTAGCAATTTTAATTAGTTTGTTTTTTGAAAAATCATATTTAAAAAGTAGCGAACAAACATTTTTAATGGAATTTCCTTCTTATCAAAAAATCAGTTTAAATAGCACAATCAAAGTTGCTTTACAAAGTTCAAAAAATTTCTTAGTAAGAATTGGCTCACTTCTTTTTGCACTATCAATTGTTGTGTGGTTTTTAGAAAATTTCAACTTTTCATTTCAATACATAACACCAATAAATGGCAAAAGTATGTTGCAAAACATAGGTGAGTTCATATGTCCAATATTTATTCCTCTTGGATTTTCTTCTTGGGGAACATCATCTGCACTTCTTGCTGGACTTGTTGCAAAGGAAACAATAATTTCTGCTATAGCAATTTTTAATAATGTAAACACTCAAAGTGATAACTTTATGGAAAATGTTTCAAACAGTTTAACTTTGCCACTTAGCACTGTGTTTTTTACTCCTGCAAGTGCATTGAGTTTTATGGTTTTTTGCTTGTTATATTCTCCTTGCATTGCAACAATTTCTGTGCTTAGAAAAGAAATTGGAAAAAAGTGGACATTTATATCAATAATCTTGCAATTTTTAATTGCATATGCAACATCTCTAATTGTTTACCTAGTGTTCAGACTTTCAGAAATGTATGGAATATTTAGTGTGTGTGTTTGCATAATACTACTATTAATTGTGTGTTATTCATTGTTTATGGCAGTGTATAAAAAAAAACATAAAACTTTTAAAACTTGTGCAAATTGCAATAAAAATTGTTGTTTTAAATAAATATTTTTGTTTATTTTGCTAAACCTATACAATGGAGAAAGATATGGATTTTTATTTTTTGATTTGTGGAGCATTTGCAATTTTAATTCCATTTGGAGTGTTTGAAAAGATATTAAAAATAAATAAATTAAACAGATACTTTTTGTCACTATTTTTAATTATATCTTGCATTTTAAATGCAGTTGGAAGCGTTAAAATATACAATATGAACATTAGTTTAAATTTGTTTTTATATCTAATTGCATTTGTTGTTGTGTTTTTAAGACAAAAAAGGGTTAAGCCAATAATTTCAACAATTTTAACAAGTTTAATCGTTATAGCATTTGTTGTTTGCTACAATGCTATTAATTTTTCTGCATTTGAATATGCATATGTTCAACCTTATGTTTATGTTGCTTTATTTTTGGGCGTTATATTAAATTTTGTTTGTGCAGATTTTAAAAGTTGTTTTTGTGGAGTTTTTTTAGGAACTGTTCTATCTGAATTTATTTTTTATGAAATGTCAATTGCAATGTCCGAAGAAGTATTATTCCTTGGAACTTCGTTTACAATAACTTTTACATTTTTAAGCACCGCATCATTTTGTTTAATTAATGCAATATTATATGCTGTTAAATATATGAAGACAAAAAAACAAGAAAAAGTGGAAACTTAATAAATTAGAGTTGTTAAATATAATATTTTGTGCTATCATCATTATTAGTTTTATTATTACATTTTATTAATAGTTTATATTAACTAGTAACTTTTTGTATTTATTTTTTATTAGTTAGTATAGTTTGTTAAATGTAAGTTATAACTTAATGAGGTGATTTATTGTGGCAAAACCATTAGTAGCAATTGTTGGAAAACCAAATGTTGGTAAAAGTACTTTTTTTAATAAAATTTGTGGAAAAAGAATAAGCATTGTTGATGATTCTCCTGGAGTAACAAGGGACAGAATTTATGCTGATGCCGAATGGTGTGGTCACGAATTTCGTTTGGTTGACACAGGTGGAATTGATTCAAAATCTGATGATGTTTTTCAAACAAACATAAAAGAGCAAGCAGATATAGCAATTGATTTGGCACAGGTTATTGTTTTTATTGTAGATGGAAAAGAGGGTTTAACTCAGGCAGATTATGATGTTGCTGATATGCTTAGGAAAAGCAACAAAAATGTTGTTTTGGTTGTAAACAAACTAGATAATTTTGAAGTTGAAAAAACATATGATTTTTATGAACTAGGGCTTGGTGTTCCATACCCAATTTCTTGTGAACAATCAAAAGGACTTGGCGATGTTCTTGATGAAATTGTAAGAGATTTTCAAAGATATGAAACACAACAAGAAAGCGATTCAATAAAAATTGCAATAGTTGGCAGACCAAATGTTGGAAAGAGCAGTATAACAAATAGAATACTTGGTTTTGATAGAGTTGTTGTTAGTGATGTTGCTGGAACAACAAGAGATGCTATTGAAACAGATTTTAACTATAAAAATCAAAAATTCACATTAATAGATACTGCTGGACTTAGACGACAAAGAAGTTATGAAAAGGAAAGTGTTGAAGGCTATTCAGTTATTCGTTCATTGGAAGCAATTGAAAGGGCTGATGTTGTTTTGATTGTTTTTGATTCTAGTCAAGAAATAAGTGAGCAAGATGTAAGAATTGCAGGATATGTGCACGAAGCAGGTAAACCTAGTGTTGTTGTTATGAATAAATGGGACCTTGTTGAAAAAGACGGCAACACTATAAATATTTATGAACAAAAAATAAAGTCAAGTTTGTCTTTTATGGACTACTTTAAATCTGTTTATGTGTCTGCAAAAACAGGTCAAAGACTAACAAATGTTATAGATTGTGCAGTAAATTCATATAACAACTCATCAAGAAGAATACCAACGGGAACATTAAACGAACTTTTAAGTCAAGCAATATTATCTAATGAACCACCATACAGAAATGGTAGGAGATTAAAAATATCATATATCACTCAGTTTAAAACAAATCCGCCAACATTTATTTTGTTCTGCAATGATGGAACTTTGATGCATTTTTCGTACCTAAGATATTTAGAGAACAGGTTTAGAAGTGCAGTGGATTTTTCGGGTACTCCTATAAAATTTGTTGTAAGGTCAAAAGGAGATAAAGATTAATGGTAATGGACATTGTAAATTCTTTTTTTCTTGTTTTGTGTGGATATTTACTGGGCAATATAAATTTTGCAAAAGTTATTTCAAGATTAAAAAAAGATGATATAACAAAACACGGAAGTGGAAATCCTGGTTCAATGAATATGCTTAGAACTTTTGGACTTAAAACTGCACTTTTAACATTGTTTTTTGATGCATTAAAAAGTGCAATTCCATCAATAATCGGATTTTATATGTTTGGTGGGGATATTAACAGTGCAACAAGTTATATTGGTTTGTTTATTGGTGGAACAAGTGCTGTTATAGGTCATTGTTTTCCAGTTGCATACGGTTTTAAAGGTGGAAAGGGAGTTGCTTCTATGCTTGGTATGTATGCTGTTGCAGAACCATATTGGGCACTTGCAATGTTTGCAGTTTGCTTTTTGTATCTTGTTATTTTTGATTATGGTGCATTGGCTTCATTTTTGTTTATAACTGTTTTAACATTAATTGAAGGCTATAAATTTCATAGTAACATAATTATTTCGGTTATACTTTTTATTGTGTATTTCTTGGTTTGGTTTATGCACAGAGGAAATATCACAAGATTACTTATTGGCAAAGAAAACAAGGTGAACTTTATTGATAAATTAAAGAAAATTGGCAAGAAGAAGAAAATTCCAAACAAGAGTGAATATTCAAGAAGTGAACTAAAAGAAATAAAAAAACAACAAAAACAAGATAAAAAAGAACAAAAGAAACAACAAAAAATTGAAGCAAAAGAAAGAGAAATTGGTTAATGATAAAAAGCGAGATAATAAAATCAATAAAAAATTTAAATTTAAGTGTTGATGATTATGTTGTAATATCTGGTGCTTCTATGGTTTTGCAGGGAATAAAAAAACAAACCAGAGATGTTGATATTGCAGTTACAAAACAACTTTATGATAAGTTACTAAAAGAATATAATTGCCAATTTGAAAGGAATTTTTTAGGCAACCAAGTTTGGTACATAAATGGTTGTGTGAATTTTAGCACTAACTTTTATGAAATGTCCAAAAAAGATTGTGTTTTTGTTGATGGAGTACCTTGCCAAAACATAGAAAGCATAATTAAGTTAAAGAAATTTTTAAACAGAGAAAAAGATAAATCTGACATAGATTTATTACAAAATTTTATAACAAATAATAAATAGTAATCAAAATTAACTCTCGCCAATCTTGGCGGGAGTTTTAATTTCCATATTTTGAAATGTGTTTAACTGCCTTAACAAGTTTTTGACAATCAGAAAAACTGTTAAAATACGAAAGCGAAGCTCTTACAATTCCTTGTTCAAGTGTTCCCAAAAATTTGTGTTTCAGTCCGGCACAATGCAAACCACCTCGTGTACAAATGTTATATTTGTCGCTTAAAAGTTGACTAACTTCTGTTGAACCAAAGTCTTTTATATTAAAGGCTATAACTCCAAAAGCATTTTTTGGGTGTGTGTAAACTTTAACACCATCTATGTTGTTTAACTCAAAGTTTAGATATGTTGATAAATCGTCAATTTTTTCTATAATTTCATCAAAGTGATTGTTGACAAAATCAATTCCTGCTCCCAAGCCAAGTATGTTTGGTGTTGGCAAAGTTCCACTTTCATATGTTTCTATTGTGCCAAGTGGTTGATAGATGTTTTCACTTTCCGTTCCTGTGCCTCCATATCTTATGGGCATTAACTTAGATTTTTTTGTGTATGCCAAAACTCCAATGC
The DNA here is from genome assembly GCA_949294585.1 of uncultured Christensenella sp. Classification (GTDB taxonomy): domain Bacteria; phylum Bacillota; class Clostridia; order Christensenellales; family UBA1242; genus UBA5893. The sequence continues at coordinate 17,451 of CASFHZ010000011.1, forward strand.
CTTGTGGTGCATAAAGTGCTTTGTGTGGAGCAAGTGCCAGCAAGTCTATATAGTTTTTTTGCATATCAATTTTTATATGTCCAGCACTTTGAGCACAATCAACTAAAAATGTTATACAATGCTCACTGCAAAATTCTCCAATTTCCTTTATTTCGGTAAGTTCGCCATCAACATTTGAAATATGATTGCAACAAATCATATATGTGTTTGGCTTAACAAGTGGTGCAATGTCATCAATGGTTAATGAACCACTAGCAGAGTGTGGTTGTGCAACAGAAACTTCTATTCCATACTTTTTTTGCATTTCAAAAATTGGTCTAATGCTTGCATTGTGGTCGTTTATTGTGCAAATAATGTGACCTTTTGGAACAATTGTACCTTGAATTGCCAAATTTAGAGCATCAGTGCAATTTTCTGTAAAAACAACTTGAGGTGCATTTAAAAAATTGCATACTTTTTCTCTAACTTTTTCAACTTCAAGTGCAGTTTTCATACTCAATTTGTGTCCACTTCGTCCTGGATTTGCAGTGTATGTGGACAAGCCATCACAAACTGCTTTTATAACTTCTTTTGGTTTTATATTAGTGCTTGCACTATTATCTAAATAAATCATATTAACTTTTTCTCACTTTGTTTAGTATAGTAATATGATATGAAATATTATCAAAATTTGACTACAAAGGAGAAGATTATGAATTATATGATAGTTGTGTTCAGAGCAAGAAGTCACACAATTAATTTTGCAAATATTTTAAATTCATATAAAGTTCCTTGCCAAATAATTAACACACCAAGAAAAGTTAATGTTTCTTGTGGAATTTCTGTAAAGTTTTTCCCAAATGATTTGGCTGTTGTGGAACAAATTTTGTCAAGGAGAAAATTTGATACATTTGGTGGTATATATCAAATTATAGGAATGGGTTTTGACCAAAAAGTTATAAGAATTAAATAATGTTGAAAAATTTGTTTTTTTGTGATAAAATCTCCGTATTATTCAATTAAATTGGTATGGAGGTTTTATTATGTTAGAATTATTAGCACCAGCAGGTACTTTTGAAAAAATGCGAACTGCGTTTAGGTTTGGTGCTGATGCAGTTTACTTTGCAGGAAAAAAGTTTGGGCTTAGAGCTTTTGCAGGCAATTTTTCTGATAACGAAATTTTTGAAGCAACAAAATATGCACACAGTCTGGGCAAGAAAGTTTATATAACACTAAACATTTTGGCACACGAAAGTGATTTTGATGGTTTGAAAGATTATCTTGATGAACTTGTAAGAGCAGAAGTTGATGCCGTTTTGGTGTCTGATATGGGAATATTGGAATTTATAAAAGAAAATGCCCCATCTTTAACAATACACATTAGCACTCAAGCAAATGTTTTAAACAGTTATGCAATAAACTTTATGTATAAAATGGGTGCAAAAAGAATTGTTCTTGCAAGAGAATTAAGTATTAATGAAATAAAAGAAATTAGAAAAAAAATTCCAAAAGACATTGAACTTGAATGTTTTGTTCACGGCGCTATGTGTATTTCATATAGTGGAAGATGTTTGCTATCTAATTATCTAACGGGCAGAGATTCAAACAGAGGTGCTTGTGCACAACCTTGCAGATGGGAATACACAATAACGGAAAAATCTCGCAAAGGTGATGAATATGAAATTCAAGAGGACGACAGAGGAACATATATTTTAAATTCAAAAGATATGATGATGATTGAACACCTTAAAGAGTTAAAAGAAGCAGGTGTTGTTAGTTTTAAAATTGAAGGAAGAATGAAATCACCTTATTATGTAGCAAATGTTGTCAATGCATACAGAAGAGCAATTGACAACACTATTAACATAACAAAAGATGAAATGGAATTGCTAAAAAAAGAACTCTTAAAAACAAGTCACAGACAATACACAACAGGTTTTTATTTGGGTGCAAACGACAAAGAATGTTTGTCGAGTTCAATGCCTGTTCAAACTTCTGAATTTATGGCAGTTGTCCTTGAAGATGCCGATGGCGAAAAGGTTTTAATTGAACAACGAAATAGGTTTAAAATTGGCGAAACACTAGAAGTTTTGGCACCAAACGACAACTTTAATAAGCAAATTATCTTAACAAAAATGACCGATGAAAACGGTAAAGAAATTTTAGATGCAAAAGATGTTCAACAAAAAATATACATCTACACAAATCTAAAACTAAAAAAAGGTGACATACTTAGAAAAGAATGTCAAAACTAATTGGTAATGCTATAAGCAAATAAATAATTAAACTATTTATAGTAAATTATACTTGTTATCTTATTTAGTTATAATTTGTTTAAAGAAATTAGTACTAATAAAAACAACATTAAAAAAAACTATTTTAAAAATATCAAGTGAAAAAAACTTGATATTTTTTTAAAAAAAATTGCATAAAAATGTTGACTTTTACTAACACTATGCATATAATATTGTTAGCACAACCAAACGGGGAGTGCTAGCAATCGAAATTATGGAGAGGATATGAAGCTTAGTGAAAGAAAACATTTCATACTTTGCAGTGTAATTGAAGATTACATTAAAGATGCTGCACCAATAACAAGTGGAGGTGTTCAAGATAAACACATTCCAAAAGTTAGCACAGCAACTTTAAGAAATGAACTTAATGCTCTTGAAAGTATGGGATATTTGAAACAACTCCACACATCTGGAGGCAGAATACCAACTCCTGAAGGATATAAATACTATGTGTCAACTTTGCTTGAGGATTTTGAAGTGTCAGAAGATAAGCTTAAAAAAGTTCAAAAATTTTTGGATAATGAAACATCTTCTTTAACTCAAATTCTTTCTGGAATTGCAGAACTTATAAGCGAAACAACAAATTATCCTACTGTTATGATTGCAAACGGATATGATAAGTTGGTTATTGAAGAAGTAAAAATCATACCACTTATCGACAATGAAGCACTAGTTTTGTTTAGAACTCGCAGTGGAATTGTTAAAAATTCTATGCAAACAAATGCAAGTGAAAAAGTATGTGATGATGCTTCTGCTTTCTTAACCAGAAAATTTGCTGGAAAAACAATTGGCGAAATGCTGGAAGGTGATACGCTGATAAAATCACTTGGCGAAGTTCAAACTTTCAGAGCATTGGTTAACAGTTTGCTTGAAAGTATGCGAAAATTCATTTCAAAAACAAAAATTGACATTCGTGGTGAAAGTGCAGTTAATCTTTTGAATGAAAATGAGCGTAGAAGTATTAAGCAAACAAAAAAGATTTTGTCACTTTTGGGTGATAAAGAAGAACTTTACAATCAAGTTGAAACAAGCAGTGATGATATAACAGTAAAGATTGGTGAAGAAAACGAAAAAATGGAAGGTTGTGCATTAATTACAGCACCAATTGTAATTAAAGGTGCACCTGTGGCGTCAATAGCAGTCATTGGCCCAGACAGAATGGACTATGCAAACATAGCACAGGCATTAAAGATTGTTATGAGTGAATTAAATAAAACAAAGTAAGGAGGCAAAATGGCTTATAAAAAACAAAAAGATGACCAAATAAAAGAAGAAAATGTAAAACAAGATGAACAGGAAAAGAAATGCGATTGCAAAAATAATGATTGTTGTTGTGAAGACCATTGCGAATGCAATGAAGACAACAAATGCGAATGCAATGAAGAACACGATTGCAAATGCAATGAAAACAATCACGAATGCAAAAATGATGGTTGCAATTGCAAAGACAAGAATGTTGACCTTGCAAATGAATACTTAAATATGGCTAGAATTATTCAAGCAGATTTTGATAATTATAGAAAACGCTCAATTGAAAGCATAAAACAAGCAAAACGAGATGGCTTAATTAGTGCTGTTGAAGTTATACTTCCAAGTTTAGATGTTTTCAAAAAAGCCAAACAAATGATAAAAGATGAAAATGCTCTAAAAGGCATTGAAATGGTTGAAAATGAAATAAATAATTCATTAAAAAACTTGGGTGTTGAAAAAATAGACACCCAAAATGCTCAATTTAATCCAAACTTTCACTATGCGTTGAGTGTTGTGGAAGATAAATCAAAACCAGATAACATCATTATTGATGAATATCAGGCAGGATATAAAATTGGTGATAAAGTAATTAAATATAGTCAAGTTATAGTTAATAAGTTAAAGGAGGATAAGTAAAAACTATGGCAAAAATTATAGGTATTGATTTAGGAACAACAAACAGTTGTGTTGCAGTAATGGAAGGTGGAAAACCAACAGTTATTGCTAATGCAGAAGGAGATAGAACAACTCCATCAGTTGTTGCATACACAAAAGAAGGAGAAAAATTAGTTGGTAAAGTTGCAAAGCGTCAAGCAGTTGCTAACCACGAAAACACTATTACATCAATTAAAAGATTAATGGGTACAGACCAAAAAGTTAAACTTAATGGCAAGGACTACACACCACAAGAAATTTCTGCAATGATTCTTGCAAAATTGAAACAAGACGCAGAAAGCTATCTTGGTGAAAAAGTAACTCAAGCAGTTATAACTGTTCCTGCATACTTTAACGACAGTCAAAGACAAGCAACAAAAGACGCTGGAAAAATTGCTGGACTTGATGTTCTTAGAATAATCAACGAACCAACAGCAGCATCTCTTGCTTATGGTCTTGATAAAGGCGAAAACAAGAACCAAAAAATATTAGTGTATGACCTTGGTGGTGGCACATTCGATGTATCTATCTTGGAAATAGGCGATGGTGTTTTTGAAGTTCTTTCAACAAATGGTGATACAAGACTTGGTGGTGATGACTTTGATAATAAGATTATTGAAGTTTTGGTTGACGAATTCAAAAAGACAAATAATATTGACTTAACACAAGATAAACTTGCTATGCAAAGACTTAAAGAAGCTGCCGAAAAAGCAAAAATTGAACTTTCTGCAACTCCAAAAACAACAATAAGTTTGCCATTTATCAGTGCTGATGCAACAGGACCAAAACACCTTGAATACGATATGACAAGAGCACAATTTGATTCAATAACAGAAGAATATATCAAAAAGACAATTGACTGCACAAAAAGAGCGCTTGAAGATGCTAAACTTACAACAAGTGAAATTGATAAAGTAATTTTGGTTGGTGGTTCAACTCGTATTCCAGCAGTTTATGAAGCCGTTAAAAAGTTTACAGGAAAAGAACCATTTAAAGGTATTAACCCAGATGAATGCGTTGCTGTTGGTGCAGCTATTCAAGCAGGTGTTCTTGCTGGTGAAGTTAAAGATGTTCTTTTACTAGATGTAACTCCTCTTTCATTAGGTATTGAAACTTTAGGTGGTGTGTTCACAAAATTAATTAACAGAAACACAACAATCCCAACAAAGAAATCTCAGGTTTTCTCAACTGCAACAGATAATCAACCAGGAGTTGATATTCACGTGCTTCAAGGTGAAAGAGAGTTCGCCGCACAAAATAAAACTTTGGGAAGATTCCAATTAACAGATATTCCACCAGCACCAAGAGGAGTTCCTCAAATTGAAGTTACATTTGATATTGACGCAAACGGAATTGTTCACGTTAGTGCAAAAGACCTTGGAACAAACAAAGAACAATCAATAACAATTACAGCATCAAGCAATTTAACAGAAGAAGAAATAAACAAAGCTGTGAAAGAAGCTGAACAAAATGCAGAAGAAGATAAAAAACGCCGTGAATTAATTGATGCAAAGAACGAATTGGATAATAGAATTTATCAACTCGAAAAACTTGTAAAAGATTCTGGAGATAAACTTTCTGAAGACGACAAGAAAAAACTTGAAGATGCCATTGAAGAAGCAAAGAAAGGTAAAGACTTAAACGACCTTGAAGAAGTTAAAAAAGCAAGTGAAACTTTAAGCAAAACATCAGAAGAAATTGTTGTTAAAATGTATCAAAATGCAAAACCAGACACTAACAATGGTGATAATGGCAACAACTCTAATGATGCAGACCCAGAAGTTGTTGTTGATGAAGACAAAAAAGACTAATTAATAGATTTAAGCCTGCTATTTTGACAGGCTTAACTATTTAAAAAAGGAGTAATATGGCTAAAAAAGATTACTACAACATTTTGGGTGTTGATAAAAATGCTAGTGAAGACGAGATTAAATCTGCTTATCGTAAACTTGCCAAAAAATATCACCCAGACCTAAATAAAGACAATCCAAATGCTGCCGAAAAATTTAAAGAAATTAATGAAGCTTATGAAGTTTTAGGTGATTCAACAAAGAGAAAAAATTATGACCAATTTGGTTCTGCCGATGGTCCACAATTTTCAGGTTTTGGTGATGGTTCTTCAATGGGTGGAGGCTTTGATTTTTCTAGCAGTTTTGGAGATATTTTTGGAGATATTTTCTCTGCTTTTGGTGGAGGAAGAGCACGAAATAAAGTTTATAAAGGTGAAGACATTAATGTTTCTTTAAATATTTCATTTAAAGAGGCGTGCGATGGCGTTGTTAAAAATATTATAGTAAATAAAATTGAAGCGTGTTCTAGTTGTAATGGAACGGGAGCAAAAAACGGCAAAGAATTTTCAACTTGTCCAGATTGTAAAGGTGCTGGAAGAGTTAGATATCAACAAAACACCATTTTTGGAACAACAATACGAGAGGGAGAATGTCAAACTTGTGGTGGAACGGGTAAAATTGTAAAAGTTAAATGTGCTGATTGTAATGGCAAAGGTTACAAAAAAGTGCAAAAAACTGTTCAAGTTAAAGTTCCAGGTGGAATTGACGATGACCAAATTCTAAGAATGTCAGGTCAGGGCAATGCACCACTAAAAGCAAGCTCAAATGTTGGCGTTAATGGTGATTTAAACATAAAGATTAATGTTATACCAGATAAATTACTAACCCGAAAAGGCAATGATTTATATATAGACATATATGTGCCTTTCACAACACTAATTCTTGGTGGAGTTATTGATGTTCCAACACTTGATGGAATATTTAAGTTGGAAATAAAAGAACTAACCCAAAGTGGCACTGTTATGAGAATTAAAAACAAAGGTGCAAAAATTTTGCATAGAGAATCAAGAGGAGATTTACTTGTAACAATTAAGGCAGAATCACCAAAATCGCTTGACAAAAAGACCAAAGAAGCATTAAAAACTATTGAGGATAGTATTTCAATTTCTCAATATCCTAAATTTAAGAAATATATGGATACTCCAAAAGAAGTTAAGTAAAGGTGATGTTTTGAAAAGATTTTTTGCACAAAATAAAGGTAATTATTTAGAAATTGACGGCGAGGAATTAAAACACCTTGCCGTTTTGCGTTGTGAAATAGGAGAGCAAATTGTTTGCATATGCAATGATGAATTTGAGTACTTTTGCACAATAAGTGAAATTACAAAAAAATATGTTCGTTGTGAAATCAAAAACAAACAAATTTGTGTTGCAAATCCAAAAAAGAATATCGTTTTGTTTCAAGGTTTGCCAAAATTGGACAAATTGGAACTTATAACACAAAAGGCAACTGAACTTGGAATAAGCAAAATTATTCCTTTTGAAAGTGATTTTACAATTGCGAAACCAAATGAAAACAAAATGGAAAGATTAAAAAAAATAACAATTGAAGCTTGTAAACAATGTGGAAGAAGTGTGCCTGTGCAAATTGAGGCACCTGTTAAATTTAAGAATATAATTAGTTTAATAAAAGATTTTGATTTGGTTTTGTTTGCAAACGAAACAAAAAAAGATATTATGGACATAAATTTTGATAATTCTAACAATATTGCAATTATTGTTGGCAGTGAAGGTGGTTTTTCTGAAAGGGAAATACAAGCACTTATTAATGAAAATGTAACTCAAATTGGCTTGGGACAAAGAATATTAAGAACTGAAACTGCAAGCATTGTGCTTTGTGGTTTGGTTAGTTATATAACTAAAAATTAGTGGTGAACAAATGAAAATAGTAGTATATACACTTGGTTGTAAAGTTAATCAATATGAAAGCGAAAGTTTGTGTGCTGTGTTGCAAAAACAGGGACACGAGGTTTTTACACATTTAACAAAAGCAGATTTGTATGTTGTTAACACTTGTGCTGTAACCAATGAAGCAGAGCGAAAGTCCAGACAAGTTATTGCAAAGTGCAGAAAACTAAACACAAATGCAAAAATAATTGTGTGTGGCTGTGCATCAGAAAAAAATGCTAGTCAATTTGAAAAATTAAAAAATGTGACATACATAATTGGTGTGGCAAACAAATTAAGCATTGCAGACAATTTAAGTAGTAAAGGAATGAATATAGAAAAACACTCAAGCAAGTACGATGACAAATATCTGTCAAGTCCAACAAAAACAAGAGCATATGTAAAAATACAAGATGGTTGCAACAACTTTTGTTCATATTGCATAATTCCATATTTAAGAGGAAGAAGTAGATCAAGAAATATTACATCTGTTTTAAACGAAATTGATGACTTGTCAAAAAAAGTCAACGAAATAGTAATAACAGGAATAGATGTTTCCGATTACAAAATTGATAATAAAAAAGCGCTTAGCACATTAATAGAAAAATTAGAGCCATATAAACACATCAGATTTAGATTGAGTTCGTTGGAACAGGGAATTGTTGATGAAAGTTTAATTGAGGCTTGTAAAAAGTCCAACATATGCCCACATTTTCATCTGTCATTACAAAGTGGTAGCGATACAGTTTTAAAGAGAATGAATAGAAAATACAAAACAAGTGATTACCTAAAAACTGTTAAATTAATACGCAAAAATTACATTAATCCAAATATATCAACTGATATAATTGTTGGTTTTCCAGAGGAAACAAAAAAAGAATACAAGCAAACATATAGATTTGCAAAAAAAGTTGGTTTTGCAAACATTCACATATTTCCTTACTCATTAAGAAGTGGCACAGTTGCTGAAAGATTTGAACAAGTTGATGGCAATGTAAAAAAAGAACGAGTTAAAAAGTTGGAAAAATTAAACAAAAAACTAAATTTAAATTACATAAGAAAAAGCAAAAAATTTGTGCACACAGTTTTGGTTGAAGAGGAAGAAAACGGGTTTAAAATTGGACATACCGAAAATTATATAAAATGCTACATTCCTTGCAATGTACAACTAAATTCTTTTGTTGAAGTGAAAATTCAGAAACCATATAAAGATGGTGCAATTGCAAGCATAATAAAAAAGTAATATAAGTTAAAGAAAGTTGTTGACAAGTTTTATTCAAAGTTGTATAATTTAAAGAAATTTGAACTTAAAAGTGGGTGAAAAAGAGAAATGACAGTTGTTAAAGTTGGTGAAAACGAAAACATCGAAAGTGCTATCAAACGCTTTAAAAGAAAATGTCAAAAAGATGGCATAATTGGAGATATTCGTAAAAAAGAAGCATACAAAAAACCATCTGTTGCTAGAAAAGAAAAAGCAGAAGCAGCAAGAAAAAGAGCAAGAAAAAGAGGTTAATATAATCTTATAAATAAAAAAAGAACAATCAAAATGAAGTGAACCCCAAAAGTTAGACAACTTAAGGAGGTTCACTTTTTTATGAGAAAGAACAGAAAATATAGTCCAGAATTTAAAATTTCGTGTATAATAGATATGCGTGAACATCATCTATCTTACAGCGAAACTGCTAGA
>CASFHZ010000012.1 GCA_949294585.1 uncultured Christensenella sp.
AAGATGGTAGTTCATCATCAAATAATGATGAGGTTTACATAACAAACCTTGTTGCAACAGCGATATAAAAAATAAAAATAGCATATTTCGTGAAGAAATATGCTATTTTTTATGTTATAAAAGTGATTATTAAGTTTAGAATTATTTAGTTGTTAATGTTAAATATATAAAGTGTGATTTTATAATCTAATTTATATTTAACTATGATAATTTTTTAAATTATTGCAAAAAATTATAGTGTATTAAATAAAAAATTACATTTAATGGTTATTTATCAAATTAGTATTTTAATAAAATATAAATTAGTTTGCAATCTTATTATAATAACTTATGGACATAGATATTTTGTGTTATCCTAAATTAAAGAGGGAAAATTATGACAAAAAGATTTCACATAAACATTATTTTATTGTTTGTTGTTCTGCTATCGTGTTTTTTCTTATTATCAACTTGTATTGATACAAATTCAAATAAAGCAAAAACAATAACAGGAATTACATTTGAAAGCAAAACATTTGAATATGATGGAACTGAAAAGGAAAATCTAATAAATGGTGAACTTCCAAGTGGAGTAACTGTTTTATATCAAAATAATAGTGGAATAGAAAGTGGAAAAATTGTTTAAATAAATTAAGACCATAAAAGTTAGATTATAACCCTAATTTGTTATGGTCTTAATTTTTATTGTTTTTTGTGAAAAAATTGCAAAATATCTTTAATAGTTAACTAGTATGTGATATAATCAACTTATGAATTACAGTTTAGAAAAAAACAAAATTATTATAAATGATTGTTCAGATTTTAATATTTTTCATATATTAGAGTGTGGACAAATTTTTACATATTCAAAAAATTCAGAATTAGATTATAATGTGTTCTCCAAAGATAAATTTGCTCGTGTTGTTTATGTTGATAACAAATATGAAATTCAAACAGATGATGTGAATTATTTTATAGATTTTTTTGACCTTAACACTGATTATTCAAAAATAAAGCACGAACTTTCAAAAAATATCAATTTAACAAATGCTGTTAATTTTGGTTATGGCATACGCATATTAAAACAAGATATATTGGAAGTTATTTTCGGTTTTATTATTTCTTCAAATAACAACATTGAAAGAATAAAGGGTATTATGCAAAGGCTTAGAATGTTTGGTGAAAAGAAAGGCGATTATTATTGTTTTCCAACACTAGACAAACTTAATTCACTATCGGAAGACGATTACAAATCAATTGGTGCAGGATACAGGGCAAAATACCTTGTTAAAACTGCTAATCAATTGAAAAATTGCAATATGGAAGACACATTTAAAATGGACACAAATTCTCTTAAAGACTGGTTATTGTCGCTTTGTGGTGTGGGCCCAAAAGTTGCTGATTGCATTCTTTTATTTGGCTATCACAGGGCAACTTCTTTTCCTGTTGACACTTGGATTGAAAAAGTGTATTTGGACATCTTTAAACAAAAAAAGTCAAGAGTGAATATGTCTAAAGACTTAATTAAATATTTTGGTGATTTGTCGGGGTATGCACAACAATATTTATTTTTCTACAAGCGTAGTTTTGATAAAAATATATAATTTGGTATTGCATAGCAACAATTGTTATGTTATAATGGTTTTAGTTAGGAGGGCATAAGATAGTATGTTATATTCTAGTATGTTGGCTAATAGTGCTTGGTCGGAATTTACAGAAATTTTTACTGGTGAATTTGCTTGGTTAACAATAACTTTAATGGTTGTTGGTATGATATTATGCATAATTGAAGCTGTTGTTCCCGGTTTTGGAATTTTTGGAATAAGTGGAATTATTGCAGAAGTTTGCGCAGTTATTGTTAATGCAACTCTTTGCAACGGAACGCCAATGCAGGTATTTATTTTAATTTTATTAATAACTCTTGTTACTCTTTTAATATTTTTAATTTTTGTTAGGTCTGCTAGATTTGGTTTGCTTGGCAAAACACCTATTGTTGAAAACAAAACTGCTATTCCTGAAAATTATGGAGAAAAAGATGAAACAGAATTAAAAAAATTAATTGGTAAGGAAGGTATAACTATTACAGAATGCAAACCTATTGGAAAAATTAGAATAGGTAGTGATATATATGAAGTTAGTACAAAAGATACAATGATTTTAAAAGGTGAAGTTGTTACAATTGTTGCAGTTGAAGATAACACAATTTATGTTAGCAAAATTACTTATTAAGAAAAATAAAAGGTGGTTAAAATGTTAAATTTATTGTTAATGGAATTATGGGCACAAATTGTTTTGTATGTTACTTTGGGTGTTTTATTAGTTCTTATTGTGCTAATATTTGCCATTGTTCCAACAAAAACTTGGTTTGTTGCTTTGGTTTCTGGTGCACACGTTTCTATGGCAAGACTTATTGGTATGAAAATTCGTAGAATTAAGGTTGCACCAATTGTTGATGCCTATATTATGGCAAGAAAAGCTGGTATTGATATTGATATTAGTGAATTGGAAACACACCAATTGGCAGGTGGAGATATTCAAAAAGTTATCAATGCTTTAATTTCTGCACACAGTGCAAAAATCAGTCTTCCTGTTGACCTTGCAAAAGCAATTGACCTTGCTGGTCGTGATGTTAACTTGGCTGTTAGAAATAGTGTTACTCCAAAAGTTATTGAAACAGATTGGATAAGTGCAATTGCAAAAAACGGTGTTGAACTTAAAGTTAAAGTTAGAATTACTGTTAGGGCAAACATTTCAAGACTTGTTGGTGGTGCTGGTGATGACACAGTTCTTGCCAGAGTTGGTGAAGGTATTGTAACAACAGTTGGTTCGGCAGAAACACACACAGATGTTTTGGAAAATCCAGACTTTATTTCTCAAAAAGTTTTGGATAAAGGTTTGGATACAGGAACAGCATACGAAATTCTATCAATTGATATTGCTGATATTGATGTTGGTAAAAATATTGGTGCTGACCTTTTGAAAGATACTGCTGAAGCAAAAAAGGTTATTGCACAGGCAGAGGCAGAAGAAAGAAGAGCTATGGCTGCTGCTCACGAACAAGAAATGAGAGCAAAAACTCAAGAAATGAAGGCAATGGTTTTGGCAGCAGAAGCAGAAGTTCCAAAGGCGATGGCAGAAGCGATTAAAAACGGCAAAATGGGTGTTATGGATTATTACAAATTACAAAATTTAACTTCTGATACTGCAATGAGAAATGCAATTGCAGGAAGTGAAAATGCAAATAATCCTAAAAAACCAAAAATGTAATTGGGAGGTGAAATAATGATAGCATATGTTGTTGTGTGTGTTATTATATTCTTTGTTATTGTTATTTCCTTCAATTATCAAACAATAAAATCAAAAATTAAATTACCAAAAAAATCTAAAAAAGAACCAAAAAAAGAAGTAAAAAAAGAAGAATCTGAAACAAAGAAAGAAGAAAAAAAAGAAAGCAATTTAAGTTATGCAGAGTCTGAATATGCTCCAAAAGTTGTTGTTGATGATTTGGACAGAGAAGATGATGAACAATCTTTTGTTAAGGCAAATGATGATGAACTTAAAGAACTTGAAAACAAACCAAAAAATAAAGCTGGAAGACTTAGAGGTGACATTGTTTCTTCAAAGGGTGAAGAAGTTAAAGTTGAAGACCTTGGGGAATATGATGAAAATGAAAGCTTTTTTGATGTGGAAAATAGCGAATATATAGATAGTTTAATTAATGATGAAAAAGATTCTTCAATTTCGGAAGAAATTAAAAAATTGCCACCAGAAATAAAGGCAATGTTGCTTGGTAATGTTTTAAATAAAAAAGATGATTAAAAAATATAAACCTTATGTTTACTTAATACATAAGGTTTTTTTATGTTTATAACCATTGTGGTTGTAATATAATTAAAAAAAACACATATAGTTATCATTGAGGTAAGTTGTGTTTAATTTTTTTGAAGAAATAGCTTGTGATTATGGATTGGAAACAGGCTTAGGTAACAATTTTAATTTGGTTAATATGTCTAATAAAATGATTTATGTTGAAGGGCACAAAGGTATTGTTTCTATATCAACAGAAACTATTTCATTTAGAATAAAAAAAGGCGTTATAAGCATTGTTGGAACAAAGTTATTTATTAAGAGAATTACAAAAACAACATTAACCATATGTGGTGAAATTAAACAAATAGAGAGTTATTAATGAAACATTACAAATTTGAAATTTCATATGTTAATACAGAAAAAACATTAAACAAACTTATTGGTGAGTTTAATATTTATGACTTTAAAAAAGAAGATGGAAAATGTAGTTTTTGTTGCGAAAATAAAGATAAGCAAAAAATTAAAAAAATTTTAAAAAATAACGGAATTGAAATAAAAAATCAAAGTTTTTTGGGTTTATTTAACAATTTTATTTCATTAAAAAATTGGGGGATTTTAGTTGGAATTATAATTTCATCAATTATGTGGATTATTTCTACTTTTTTTATTACAGATGTTCTTATTATTGGAAATTTGGGAATAACACAAAATGAAGTTTTTGAAATACTAAAAGAGCAAAATATAAACGAATGGTCATTAAAATCATCAATAAACATAGATGAATTAGAGCAAAAAATTCAAGATGTTAAATACATAAGTTATGTTAGTGCAATAATTAAGGGCAACGCACTTGTTATAAACATAAAAGAAGAGTTGACAAATGATGAAGTTGTTTCTGTTGGAAAGTATGAACCACTTATTGCTACATATGATGGCAAAATTACATCAATTAATTTAATTCAAGGCACTGCAAAGGTAAAAGTTGGTGATATTGTTAAACTTGGAGATGTTCTTGTTGAACCATATATTAAACACAACGGCGAAAAGTTGAGTGTGCAACCTCTTGCAGACATAGTTTGCGATGTTTGGATAACAACAAGATTTGATGTTTTTGACAGGGAAATTAAAAAGGTTAAAACGGGGAATTGTACCTCTAACTATTCAATAACCGTTTTTGGCAAGGATTTGTATAGAACAGACAATCAATTTAACTATGAAATTTATGAAATTGAGGAAAAAGAAGAGTATTTAACAACAACACTATTTCCTATAAAAATTAAATATACCAATGTTTATGAATGCAATTATGTTGAAGTTGAAAATAATTTTGAAGAAAATAAACAACAATTTATTGAACAAACTAGGCAAATGTCTTTGCTAAATGTAAAAGAATATGACATAATAAAAGATGAGAGTTATGTTGTTACAAAAAACAATAATATTAATACCATTGTTTACACAGTTACTCTTAGCAAAAAAATTTGTTAAAGGATAAATATGAAAGTTAATTTTAATAATTTTGCAAATGCTGAAATAAAATCAAAAATTTTAGAAATTTTTAATATTGCCACTGAAATGATAAATGTAAATAAAAACATTTCTGCAAATATAACAGTGGTTGGCAGACAAAAAATAAGAGAATTAAACAATCAATTTAGGCAAGTTGACAGGGTTACAGATGTTTTGTCATTTCCACTTTATGAAAAAGATGAAATATGTGATTTATTGAGTGAAAATGAAGATGTTGTTGATATTGGCGACATTGTTATATGTAAGTCAAGAGCATTGGAGCAAGCAAAAGAATATGGACACAGTTTTGAAAGAGAATTTTGTTTTCTTGCACTTCACGGTTTGTTGCATTTGCTTGGCTTTGACCATATTGAAAAATCAGATGAAAAAGTTATGTTTTCTTTACAAGACAAAATTTTAAAAAAGGCACAAATGGAGAGATAATGGAATATAAATGTGGATATGTTGCAATACTTGGCAAACCAAATGCTGGAAAAAGCACTTTGGTTAATTGTTTGGTTGGTGAAAAAGTTGCCATTGTTTCACCAAAACCTCAAACAACAAGAAATAATATTTTGGGGATTATAACAACAGACAATTATCAAATTATTTTGGTTGACACACCGGGAATTCACAAAAGTAAAAATGCACTGGACAAGTATATGATGAAAAATGTTAGAAGTGCTATTGGTGGGGCAAGTGTTAATGTTTATTTGGTTGACAGTTCAAAAAAATTAAGCGAACAAGAATTTAACTATATTAAAAATTTAAAAAAAGATGAAACACCTTTAATTGTTGTTTTAAGTAAGATAGATTTAATTAAGTATGAAGAAGTTTTGCCATTAATTGCAAAATTAGATGAGATAAAAACAATTGATGAAATTATCCCAATTTCAAGCGTAAAATCAAAAAACACAAGAGAGTTAATTGATGCAATTTTAAAATATATACCTTCAAGCGAAACAAAAAATTTTGAGTTTGATGAGGATTATTACACTAATAAATCTGTTAAATTTCTTGTTAGTGAAATTATTCGTGAAAAAACACTGTATTTTTTACAAGATGAAATTCCACACGGAATTAGTGTTGTTATAAACAGATTTGAAGAAAAAGATAAAATATGTGTTATTGATGCAGATATAGTTTGTGAAAGGGATAGTCATAAAAGCATAATAATTGGCAAAAGAGGTGCAATGATTAAATCTATTGGTGAAAAGTCACGATTGGAAATTGAACAGTTAGTTGGCAAAAAAGTTTTGTTGAATTTGTTTGTAAAAACAAAAAAGGGTTGGAGAGAAAATCAAAACTATCTAAACGAATTTGGTTATAAAATTGAAGATTTGTAAATTTTTTGTTTGAAATTGAATATAATAATTGTATAATATATCTGTTCGATGAAATGTAAAATTTGGCAGAGGAAAAATAAATGGAGGGCATATGGAAAACTTTATTTGCGACACATCAAAAATTTGTTGGGAATTGTATGAAAAAACTCATCAATTAGGATTTCTTATGCTTCACTTAAAATTGGAATATTCTAGTGAAAAAGAATTGATAAAATACAGTATGGATAATTCATATTCAAACGATGGAGGTATGGAACTTTAATTGGAATTAAAAGTAAAAGCCATCGTTATTTCATCTGCCGATTACAAAGAAAAGGACAAGCTTGTAACATTGTTTACTTTGGAAAATGGAATTGTACAAGCATATTTAAAATCAGTGAAATCAGATAAAGCAAAATTGAAATTTGCCAAAGAACCTTTTTGCTTTGGCGAATTTTTAATTTCTTTGCCATCTAAAATTATTACAAATGTTGATGTTGAAAATAACTTTTTTGAAGTAACAAAAAATATAGATAAATACTACATTGCCTGTGCAATTTTGGAAACAGTTAAAACTGTTTTGCCTGTTGGTGAAAAAAATCCTGCACTTTTTATTGAAACATTAAAGGCAATTGGCACAATTGCATATTCTGATGTGAATGATAAATATGTTCTTATAAAATATCTTTTGTCAATTTTTAGTGCAATGGGCTATTCTCTTGCACTGAATAAATGTTCTGTTTGTGGACAGAGATTTTCTGGAAAGAGATATTTAAATTTAGACTTTGGAGAAATTGTTTGTGTTGGTTGTAAAACTGCTAATTGTATGGAAATTTCACCAAGATGTCACTCAACTTTTAATATATTAACAAATACTGATTATGATCAGTTTAACACAATTAAACTTTCCAAAAATAGCGAAGATGAAGCACTTAATGTGCTAAATATCAATTTTGAAAGAAGATTTAATAAAAAGTTGGTATTATTATAAGGATAAATTATAAAAATTTAGGGAGAAAATTATGAAAGAAAAGTACGTTTATATGTTTAGTGAAGGCAACAAAGATATGAGAAATATTTTAGGAGGCAAAGGTGCTAACCTTGCAGAAATGACAAGATTAGGTCTTCCAGTTCCACAAGGTTTTATTGTTTCCACAAAAGTTTGTGAAAAATATTACAATGATGGAAAAGTTCTTTCACAAGATGTTATTGATGAAATTTTATGCAATCTAAAAAAACTAGAAAAACTAACAAACAAAAAACTAGGTGATAAAAACAAACCTCTTATTCTTTCAATAAGGTCAGGCGCAAGAGTTTCTATGCCAGGTATGATGGATTCCGTGCTTAATTTGGGTTTAAATGATGAAGTTGTTGAAGGCTTGGCAAAAATTAGTGAAAACAAAAAATTTGCCTATGATTGTTATCGCCGTTTTATTCAGATGTTTGCCAATGTTGTTATGGGAATGGACTTGTCAAAATTTGAGAAGATAATTGATGAAATGAAGCAAGAACGGGGAATAAAATTAGATATAGAATTTTCTGCAGATGACTTAAAGGAAATGATTGAAAAATTTAAAAATCTGTATTCATTGGAATTAAATGCACAATTCCCACAAGACATTCAATATCAACTTGTTGAGTCAATAAAATCTGTTTTGAAATCTTGGAATAACCCAAGGGCAATTGTTTACAGAAAAATGAACAATATTCCATCAAATTGGGGAACAGCTGTTAATGTTCAAATGATGGTTTTTGGAAATATGGGCAAAAATTGTGGAACAGGTGTTGCATTTAGCAGAAATCCAGCAAATGGCGAAAACGAACTTTATGGCGAATATTTAATGGACGCACAAGGCGAAGATGTTGTTTCTGGTGCAAGAACACCAAAACCTATTGCGTTGTTAAAAGAACAAAATTTGGAAATTTATAATGAATTTTACAAATATGCTAAACTTCTTGAAGAGCATTATAAAGATATGCAGGAGTTAGAGTTTACAATTGAAAATGGAAAACTTTATGTTTTGCAAACAAGAAATGGAAAAAGAACGGCATATGCCAGTTTAAAAATTGCAGTTGACCTTGTTGAAGAGGGTAAAATATCCAAAGATGAAGCACTTATGATGATTGATGCAAAACAACTTGATTCACTTTTACATTCAAAATTTGTTGATGAAGAGTTGACTTCAAGAGAAGTTCTTACAAAAGGACTTCCTGCTTCACCAGGTGCAGGTGCAGGAAAAATTGCTTTTAGTTCGGAAAAAGCAAAAAAGATGCACAAAGACAAGCAAGATGTTATTTTAATAAGAATGGAAACTTCTGCAGAAGACATTGAAGGAATGCTTGCTTGTATGGCAATTTTAACTGCAAGAGGTGGTATGACTTCTCACGCAGCAGTTGTTGCAAGAGGTATGGGAACTGCTTGTGTTGTTGGTTGTGAGAACCTAATTGTTAATGAAGAAGAAAAATATTGTATAATAGACGGCGAAAAGTTTGTTGAAGGCGATGAGATATCTGTTGATGGTTCAACTGGTAATGTTTACAAGGGAATAATAAAAACAGAATTGGCAACAATATCGGGCTATTTTGCCACAGTTATGCAATGGGCTGATGAAAGAAGTGTGCTTAAAGTATTGGCAAATGCAGATAACGCAAAAGATGCTACGGTTGCATATAATTTTGGAGCAAAAGGTATTGGCTTGTGCAGAACGGAGCATATGTTTTTCCAAAGCGATAGAATTTTTGCAATTAGACAAATGATTGTTGCACCAAATTCTGAGGAAAGGCAAAAGGCATTAGAAAAAATATTGCCAATGCAAAAACAGGATTTTGAAGAACTTTTTAGAGTTATGAAAGGATATCCTGTTACAATAAGATTTTTAGATCCACCACTTCACGAATTTTTGCCAAATACAGAAAGTGAAATTGTTGAACTTGCAAAAGAAATGAATGTTTCATATGAACTATTAAAAAATGCTATTGATAAATTACACGAATTTAATCCAATGATGGGACACAGGGGATTAAGACTTGATGTAACTTATCCAGAAATTGCAGTTATGCAAACAAAAGCAGTTATTGAAGCATCAATTAATGTAAAGAATGAGGGAATTGAAGTCAATCCAGAAATTATGATTCCTTTAACTTGCGAAACAAAAGAATATAATTATGTTAGAGATATTGTTGTTAAAACAGCAAACGAAATAATTGAAAAATCAAATATTAAATTAACATATAAAGTTGGAACAATGATAGAAATTCCAAGGGCAACTTTAATTGCTGATGAAATTGCAAAAACTGCCGAATTTTTCTCGTTTGGAACAAACGATTTAACCCAATTAACATTTGGTTTTAGTCGTGATGATGCAGGTAAATTTTTATGGGCATATTATGATAAACAACTTTTTGAAAATGACCCATTTGCACATATTGATGAAGATGGAGTTGGTAAACTCGTTCAAAACGCAGTTAAACTTTCAAAACAAACAAGACCAGACATAAAATTAGGTATTTGTGGGGAACACGGAGGAGATCCAAAATCTATTGACTTTTTCCATAGAGTTGGGCTAACTTATGTTTCTTGTTCTCCATTTAGAGTTCCGATTGCAAGACTTGCAGTTGCTCAGGCAAATATAAGAAATAGAAATTAAATAAGTAAACATATAAAAAAGTTAAGAAAAATATAATTTCTTAACTTTTTTTTTTAAAAATAGAAAATATAATATAATCATTTGACAAGGGTGGGGGGGGGGAGAGGTTAAATATATTTTAAATTAAATCAGGGGGTGT
>CASFHZ010000013.1 GCA_949294585.1 uncultured Christensenella sp.
AAAAACCTATGATATAGTGCCGTATCATAGGTTTTTTTATTAACAAACTTTATTGATTTTGTTAATGTAATTTAATAAGTTTATTTAACTATAAACTCATTTAAAAGTGAATTTGCTGGAATTAAGTCTTTATTTACATTTTCACATTTATCTAGCATTTCAAACAAATCTCTTTGTTGTGTTTTGTCCAAAAGAGGTTTTAAATAGGTTGCATAAAGTAAAGGTTCGTACATATGAGTTGAATCAACAAAAAAATCTGCTTGATTTTTGTATGGGTTAATGTATAATTTTTCACCATCTAAAACATCTTGCCAAGTTTCTAATGTGTAGGAAATTGACCTTGCACGAGTATAATAATCGCGTATGCATCTACGCATTAACCTTAACTGTGTGTAGTTGATTAAAGTTTTGTAGTTGTCATTAAAGTTTGATAAAACGCAAATATAAACTTTAAAAAGTTTGTCTTGTGAAATGTTTAACAAACTTGGATTAAGAGCGTGCAGACCTTCTATTATTAAAATTGTGTCATTGTCTATTTCTATTTTGTTTAATTCTTTTTCTCTTTCACCTGTAACAAAATTGTACTTTGGCATATATGCACAGTTTGTTGTGAATAAATCATCTAAAAATTTATTAAAATAATTCAAATCAAGTGCTGTTATATTTTCAAAATCATAGTTTCCATTAGGCAACAAAGGTGTGTCAACTCTGTTTAAAAAGAAATCATCAAGTGAAATAATTAAACCTTTTTTCTTGTTTTTTTCAAGTGTTTTTGATATTAAAATGCTTGTTGTTGTTTTTCCAGAAGATGAAGGTCCTGCAAGTAGAATTATTTTTACTGTTTGTCTTTTCAAAACCTCATCAACAAGGTCATCAATTTGTTCGTGATACATTTCTTCACTCATATTAACTAACAAGTTTTTATCTTTTTTTGCCAAATTGTTTACTTCATCTATAAAAAATGTATTATTGGTTTGCATTGCTGTACTCCTTATTCAAAGCGATTTCAGTATATCATACTTATGTTATTTTTTGAAATAAATTGAAGAATTATTTTAAAATTTAAAAAAAATATTTTTTTTTGACTAATTTTGCTTATTTGGACACAAAAATTTTATTTGCATTAATATATATAAGTGCACAAGAAATTTTTTGGATATAAAGGAAGGAGTATATGAAGTTAGAACAATTACTTAAAGGTGTTAATGTTTTAAATGACATATCACAATTTAAAAATATCAATATTGAAAACATATCTGTTAAAGCAGAAAAAGAAATGAATAATGGTTTGTTTTTTTGCTATAAAGGTGAACACAATGGATATGATTTAATAGATGAAGCAATTAATAATGGTGCAAAAGTTATTATTGTTGAAGAATATATTGATTGTAACTGCAATGTTGTGGTTGTTGATGATGTTAGATATTCAATTGGAATTATTGCTCAAAATTTTTTTGATTCAGCAAATGTTAAAGTGATTGCAATAACTGGTACAAACGGCAAAACAACAACTTCTTTTATTATCAAAAGCATAATGGAAAAAGCAGGCAAAAAAGTAGGCGTTATTGGAACAAATGGGATTTATTTTGGTGATAAATTTCTACCTGCAAAATTAACAACGCCAGACCCAATAGATTTGCACGAAATTTTTTCCATAATGAAAAAAGGCAAAGTTGACTACATTGTTATGGAAGTGTCGGCACACGCTATTGCACTTGAAAAAATTGCAGGAATAAATTTTGTTTGTAAAATTCTAACAAATGTCACACAAGACCACCTTGATTATTTTAAGACAATGAAAAAATATCAAGACACAAAATTAAGTTTTTTTAACAAAGATGATTTAATGGTTGTAAACAGTGATGATGAGTGTGGCAAAGTTTTGTTGCGAAGATATGAAAATGCAATATCATATGGAATTTATAATCCAAGTGATGCGTTTTGCATAGAAATAAATAAAGATTGCAACAGTTATATTATGAATATAAGTGATAATGTTTTTAATGCAAAAACCAATTTATTTGGTATGTTTAATGTTTACAATTGTTTAGCAAGTGCTGTTTGCTGTTACTATTTGGGAATAGGCATTGATGACATAAGGGCAGGACTTATGAATGCAAGGGCTGTTCAAGGCAGATTTAATGTAATAAATTTTGGTGAAAAAAAAGTAATAATAGATTTTGCACACACACCAGATGGATTGGAAAATGTTTTAAAAACTGCAAGATTGTTAACTGATGGCAAATTGTTTTGTTTGTTTGGTTGTGGAGGGAATAGAGATAAGTTAAAACGACCAATTATGGGTGCAATTTCTGAAAAATTTGCAGATTACACTTTTGTGACAAGTGACAACCCAAGATATGAAGACCCGCTGGATATAATTAATGATATTTTGGCAGGATTTAATAAGAAAAATTATTATACATTTAAAGATAGAACAACTGCAATAAAAATTGCTATTAATTCGCTAAAAGATGGGGATACTTTACTTATATGTGGCAAGGGTGCAGAAAACTATATGGACATAAAAGGTGAAAAAATACCATATAGTGATTTTGATGTTGTTTATGATGCAATAAAGGAAATAAAATTATGATTATTAGATATTTGATTGTTTTTATGGTTGGTTTTGCATTCTCTGTTCTTATATCTCCATTTGTTATTAATGTCTGTAAAGGTCTAAAAGCAAAACAGACAATTTTGCACTATGTTAAAGAACACGAAACTAAAAATGGAACTCCAACAATGGGTGGTATAATTTTTATAATTTCCTGTCTTGTTGTTTCTGTTGCTTTTTTGTGGGCAGATTATTTGCTTTCAATTATCACTCTTTCGGTTATGTTTGCATATGCACTGCTTGGTTTTTTAGATGATTTTTTAAAAATTCATTTCAAGCAAAACCTTGGGCTTAGGGCATATCAAAAAATTATTGGACAAGTTGGCATTGCTGTTGTTATTGCACTATTTGCATATAATTCAAATCTAATTGGTTCACAAATTTATATACCTTTCACAAAAACCACTATTGATTTAGGTTGGGAAATTATTCCTTTCATAATTTTTGTGTATTTAGCAGTTGTAAATAGTGTAAATTTGATTGATGGTCTTGATGGCCTTGCTAGTGGTGTCAGTTTTGTTTATATTGTCACATTTGCCTGCATTATACTTTTGTATCAAACAGAGTTCGCTGGACAAGTTCTTGTTGAAATGAGAAATATTCAACAAATATGTTTTTGTATGGCAGGGTGTTTGTTGGCATACTTTTTATTCAATTGTTTTCCTGCAAAAATTTTTATGGGTGACACAGGTTCGCTTGCACTTGGTGGTTTAATCACAACACTTGCTGTTGTAACAAGATTGGAGTTATATATACCAATAATTGGTTTTATGTATGTTTTAACTGCACTATCGGATATAATTCAAGTGCTACACTATAAAAGAACAAAGAAGAGAATTTTTCTGATGGCACCTCTTCATCACCATTTTCAAATGAAAGGTGTGAATGAAAATCGAATTGTCACAATATATATAATAACAACAATGATTATTTGTCTTTTGACAATTACATTGATTTTATATTTTGGTGGCTGATTATGAATATTTTATTAAGAAATTTTTTAGTTTATGGAACAGGCTTGTCTGGAACAAGTGCTGTTTCTTTTTTGTTAGAAAAGGGGGCAATGAAAGTATATACCTATGATGATAAAAGTGGTGTTGAATTGCCAAACACAACAAAACTTGAAAACTTAGATAATATTGATAAACTTAATTTAGAGTGTGTTGTTCTAAGTCCGGGAATAAAAGTACTTGATAATGCGAACATTGAAAAAATAAAAAAATATGGAATAAAAATTGTAAGTGAATTTATGCTTGGATTTTTGTTTAGTCGAGGCAAAAAAATTTGCATAACAGGAACAAATGGAAAAACAACAACTGTTAATTTGCTTTATAATATGCTTAAATCTAGTTTTAAAAGTGTTTTTCTTTGTGGAAATACCGACACTCCAATAACAAAAATAGCAAACAAAACAAAAAATGATAGCATTTTGGTTTGTGAAGTTAGCAGTTTTGCACTTGAAAGTGCAGATTTAATTAAGCCAACAATAAGTTCAATATTAAATATAACAGAGGACCATATTGCAAGACACAAAACCTTTAAAAATTATAGGGATACAAAATTAAAAATAACAAAATGGCAAACAGAAAGTGATTTTTTTGTGTGCAGTGATGAGTTTATTGTTGACACAAAAGCAAAAGTATTTAGATATTCACTAACAAATAAAACAAATGGAGTTTATGTTTTAAAAAATCATTTAATGTGGAAAAAAAAGAAGATTTTAAACACAAAAATAATAAAACTTAAAGGTGAAAATAATCTTCAAAACATTATGTGTGCAGTAACAATAGCAAAAATTTTGGGTGTTAAAAATAGAACAATTAGACAAACAGTGAAAAAATTTAAAAGCCTAAAGCACAGAATGGAAAAGGTTTTAACATTAAATGGTGTTACATATATTGATGATAGCAAAGCAACAAATCCAGACAGTACAATTTGTGCATTAAAGAGTTTTAACAAAAATGTGATTTTGCTTTTGGGAGGCAGTGACAAAGGCTATGATTATGATTGTATTTTTAATCATTGTCACAATGTAAAAGAGATAGTAACATTTGGTGAAATGGGTGAAAAAATAAAACAAACAGGAATTAAAAATGATTTTGATAGTATTGTTACTTTAAAAAAAATGAAAGATGCAACACTTTATGCAATGTCTGTTGCAAGAGATGGTGACACTGTTTTGCTTTCACCTGCGTGTGCAAGTTTTGATGAGTTTAATTCGTATAAAGAAAGAGGGGATAAATTTGTTGAAATAATAAAGGAGAAAAATGAAGAAAATTAAAATAGACAAAACTTTTTTAATAGTTTTTTTGTGTTTGTTTGCTTTAAGTGTGTTTGGTTGTGTTATGGTTTATAGTGCAAGTTGTTATTTTTCTCAAAAAAACTTTAATAACGAACTGTACTTTTTGATTAAACAAATCATTGGTGTGGTGCTTGGTTTTGCTGGATTTTTTTTCTTTTTGTTTTTTGACTATAAAAAATTAAAAAAATTTAAGTGGATAATGGTTTTTGTTTCCATCTTTTTACTTATTTTAGTTTTTATTCCAGGAATTGGAATTGAAAATTATGGTGCAAGGCGTTGGATTGGTTTGTTTGGACTTTCCTTTCAACCAAGCGAAATAGCAAAATTTTCATTGGTTTTGTTTTGTGCTTGCCATTTTGCAAAAAACAAGAATAATGCAAAGAGTTTTAAAACAATTTTGCCTGCACTTATGGTTGGTGGAATTTTTTGTTTATTGGTTATTTTGGAACCAAATATGAGCATAACAATGTGCTTGGGTATAATTATGATAACAATGATGTTTTTGGGAGGAACAAGATTAAAACACTTTTTAATTATTGCATTTCCAGCTATGCTTATGGTGCCTCTTTTAATTATACTTGAACCATACAGATTGCAAAGGTTAATGGCTTTTATTGACCCTTGGGCATCTCCTCAGGGTGAGGGTTTTCAATTAATTCAATCACTTTATTCTTTGGGAAATGGTGGATTGTTTGGGGTTGGACTTTTTAGTTCAAGACAAAAATATTTGTATTTGCCTTTTGCCGAAAGTGACTTTATCTTTTCTATTATATGTGAAGAACTTGGCTTTTTTGGAGCATCGTTTGTTATTTTAATATTTGCAATTTTAATAATTTGCCTAATTAAAATTGCACTAAATTCAAAGGATAGATTTGCAAGTTTACTGGTTAGTGGAATAGCGTGTGTTATTGCAACGCAGGTAATATTAAACATAGCAGTTGTAACAGGCAGTATTCCACCAACGGGACTTCCACTTCCATTTATTAGTGCAGGAAGCACATCACTTATGGTTTTTATGTCAAGCATTGGTATATGCTTAAATGTTAATAAACAAAACAAATAAGATCTGATATTAAAATGTATCTTAATTAAAATAAGTTTTGATAAAATCACTTCTAATTAATAAAGTCAGTTGACAAAAAAAAATATTTAATGTATCATAAATTTAAATGTTAAGTGAAGAAATTTTAATTTGTCCTAAGTGCCATGAGAAATTAAAGAGGACTGGGAAAAGTTTTTTTTGTAAAAGTGGGCACTGTTATGATATTTCGAAAAACAACTATGTCAATTTATTGTTGTGCAACAAAAAGAAATCAAAATCTCCTGGTGATGACAAAATAATGATTTCTGCAAGAAATAATTTTTTAGAAAAAGGTTATTTTGAAAAATTAAGAAAAACTATTGAAGAAATAGTGGAAAATGAAAAACCTACATACATGTTAGATGCAGGATGTGGAACTGGATATTATTCACATAATCTTGGACAAAAATATAATATTGTAGCAATCGATATATCAAAAGAAGCTATACATTTTACAGCAAAAAATAATAAAAATTCACTATCAATAGTTTCATCTATATATGAGTTGCCTTTAAAAGATTGTTGCATAGACCTTATTTTAAATATTTTTGCTCCAAAACCAAAAGATGAGTTCAAAAGAGTGTTAAAAAATAATGGAGTAATAGTTGAGGTAGTTCCTGGTAAAGAGCACTTGAAAGAGTTAAAAGAACTAATGTTCGGTAACGATGCAGTATTTAATAAAGAAAAATTTGCTTTTAACGATTTTAAAATTAAGGTATCAAAAAAGCTAAACTATTCAGTAAAAATAATAGAAAATGATGATATAATAAACTTAATAAAAATGACTCCATATTATTATACTGGTGGAAGAAAAAATGAAGTTTCGTTTAATCAAATAAAAAGTATCAATGTAACTTTTGATTTTATAATAAATGTTTTGGAGAAGGTATGATGTTATCAAGATTTGCACATTTTATAGAAATAGAAGACAATGTTTATGCGCTTTATAATTCTTTGTTTATG
The DNA here is from genome assembly GCA_949294585.1 of uncultured Christensenella sp. Lineage (GTDB taxonomy): Bacteria > Bacillota > Clostridia > Christensenellales > UBA1242 > UBA5893. Next base: position 6,964 of record CASFHZ010000013.1, read on the forward strand.
AAAATTTTATTTGTTGATTCAGTTGAAAAAGAAAAAATAGAGAAACTTAATGTAACTACAAAAGAAAAAGATATTTTATTAGAAAATGGGATATACATAAAAGATAAAAAAATGACGAAAAAGTATTTAATATTATAAAAAACAATATTATGAAGCATTCTAAAAAAGTTAGCATTATGTACTTAAATGTTTCAACATATTGTAACCTAGCATGTAAATATTGCTTTATTGACAACAATCCTCTTTCTGTAAATGACAGAAGAATCATGAATTTTGAAACAGCAAAAAATGCTTTGGATAAGTTTAAAAAAGAAATACAAAAAAATAATGAAGAGTTGATTGCTCAAATAATTTTATATGGTGGTGAACCATTAACAAATACGGAAAATTTTGATAATATTGTTATGTATGCAAGATCTATTATGCCAGATGTAAAGATTACACTCATAACAAATGGTACCTTGTTAACAGAAAAAAAGATTAAATTCTTAAAAGATAATAATGTAATTATTGGGCTATCAATAGATGGACCTAAAGAAATAAATGACAAGTCTAGAATCTATAAGTGTAGTGGTGATAGTGTTTATGAAGACGCAGTAAAAGCAATACCATTACTAAATAAATATAATGTATCATATGGATTATCCTCTACGATAACTAGTGATTTAATTGAAGACAAAGATAAAGCATTTGATTGCTATAAATCATTAAAAGTTCATGATATTTTCTTTAATCTTTATCATTACTCCACTTTTGTTAAAAGAAATAAATGGGAAGACTTTTATAATAAAATGTCTAAATTTATTTTAGATATGAGTGATGAGTTAAAAAATATAAATATAAATGAAGGAAGAACAAGAGACCAAATTAATTTAATATCTTCTGAAATTTTTAAATTTCAAAGTTGTGGTGCGGTTGGTTTAAATCAAATAACTGTTCAGCCTAATGGTGATGTATGCATTTGTCAAGGTGATTCTAGGTCTTGCAAATATGTTATAGGAAATATTAATATCGATGAAATATCCGTTATGTTAGAGAATAACTCTGTAGCTCAATGGACAAAATATTATACCATTTGCAGAGATAAGTGCAAAAAATGTGAAGCATTGTTCGTTTGTGGAGGAGGGTGCCCATTGCAAGCAGAAGCTCTGTTTGGTTCTAGAGATAAGTTGGACGACCCTAGTTGCATTTTTTATAAAAAGTTCTTAAAGTGGTATTTGCAAAAATACTACTTAAAGTTAAAAGGAGGTTCAAATGTTGATAGTTCCAAATCATACTAGTATTTTAAATTCATTTAAAATGGTTGAAGGAATTTCGTGTGCAAACTGTTCAGCTTGTACGTGTTCAAACTGCACTTGCAGTGGAAATTGCAACATTTCATTAATTGAAATTCTAAAAAAATAACTTCTATCATATTATAATGGTAAAAGAGCAATGATTATGTAAAAATATCATTGCTTTTTTATTTATGTAATGAGTTATACATTATGAATCAACGACACAGCAAAAATATGAAAAATTTTGACCTTTTATTTACAATTTATTATATTTTTTAATATTTTTTAGCAAAAAATTATGCCACAAAAATATTAGATAACGATGGCGATGTTATGAAAAATTATAATGACTTTATGAATTAATCTTTATGAAATAGGAGAAAATTCTTTTTACCTGTGATATTTTTTGTTGCAAATTTTAATGTTATAATGCAGTATTCCACCAACAGGACTTCCTTTGCCTTTTATTAGTGCAGGGAGCACATCACTTATGGTATTTATGTCAAGCATTGGTATATGCTTAAATGTTGCAAAACAAAACAAGAAAAGCAATAGTTTTAAATAAATTAATAATAATTTATTGATTTTTTAATAATTGATTAAATATTAATAAAAATAAATTATATAAGCCTATTTTTATGAAGTGAACCCCAAAAGTTAGACAACTTAAGGAGGTTCACTTTTTTATGAGAAAGAACAGAAAATATAGTCCAGAATTTAAAATTTCGTGTATAATAGATATGCGTGAACATCATCTATCTTACAGCGAAACTGCTAGA
>CASFHZ010000014.1 GCA_949294585.1 uncultured Christensenella sp.
AAAAGAATTAAAAGAAGAAAATATAAAACTTGGAATATCTATGCTTGAGCAAGCTTTAAAAACAAGAGGCTATTCGCCAAGTAAACTTATGGTTGACAAATATTTGGCACTAGAACAATTCAAATTTGTTTTTAACACAAAAGAGGAGTTGTTTGCCAGCATTGGATATGGAAGTGTTCCCGTAAACAATATTTGCAACAAACTAATTCAATTATATGAACAAGATAACAGCAAAGAAAATGTTTTAAATATCAACAAAGTTGAAAATTCACTTGTAATAAAGAAAAATAAAGATGGTGTATTGGTTGATGGTGACAGTGGTATGCTTATAAGATATGCAGGTTGTTGTTCCCCTGTGTTTGGCGAAGAAATAATGGGATACATTTCAAGAGGAAGAGGTGTTACTGTTCACCGTGCAGATTGTCCAAATCTTAAATATTTGGAAAAAGAAAGACTCATTTCTGCAAAGTGGGACGACAATATAAAAAGCAAAACAACAAGTGTTGTTGTTAAAATTATATCAGCAAAGTCCGATAAATTCTTGGCAAAATTTACACAAGATATTTCATCTGTTGGATATAGAATTTTGGGACTAGACAGCAGGGAAAATGCCAATGGCAAAATTGTTACAACTGCAAAAATTGAAGTGTCAAAACAAGAAGATTTAACAAAAATATTAAAAATTATTAAAGAAATAAATTGTGTAGAAGATGTGTTTAGGGTGGGAAAGTAGATGAAAATTATAACTAATTACGAAAAAATTGAAAATGATTTATATGATGTAATTCATTTATTTTATCCACACTGCAAAATAGATGAAGAAAAGCCTATTTTAACTCATAAAATGACAGAAACAAAAACAACTGTAACAAATGAGTTTACAATTGATGATAGTGAAGAAACATTTTCATTTTGCGAAACAAAAACTTTAAAATCTTGTAAAAACATATTGGAAGAAAAAAGACAGTTAAAAAGATTTGCAAAATTAACACTATATAAAATGCTGTCTAATCACTTTGCAAAAAACTTGCCTTGGGGTTCACTAACTGGAATTAGACCAACAAAAATAGGATATGACTTAATAAATCAAGGTGTTGAACCTTATATGCTAAAAGAAGCATTAATGGAAAACTTTTTGGTTTCAAGTGAAAAGGCAAAATTGGTTAGTGATGTAATTCAAAATCAAAAATGTATAATAAGAAATGACAAACTTGTTGATTTGTATATAAACATACCAGTTTGCCCTTCAAGGTGCAGTTATTGTTCGTTTATATCATCTGAATTGGACAGAGTTAAAGATATTATGCCAGACTATTTAGATGCACTCATTAAAGAAATTAATGCAACAAAAAAGATAATTAACGACAACACATATATTCTTAGAACAATATACATTGGTGGAGGAACTCCAACAGTTTTAACAAGTGAGCAATTGGACCTTCTTTTGAGTAATTTAAATTATCCCGTTAGCGAATTTACAGTTGAGTGTGGCAGACCTGATACAATAACAAAAGAAAAATTAGATGTTTTAAAAAAGCACAATGTTACAAGAATTAGCATTAATCCTCAAACTTTTGTTGATGCAACATTAAAGAGAATAGGCAGAAAACACACCGTTAAAGATGTTATTGAGGCATATAAACTTGCATTGCCATATAAATTTACAATTAATATGGACTTAATTGCTGGATTAAAAGGCGAAACACTAAGAAGTTTTAAAAAGAGCATTGACACATTAATGGAACTTGCTCCCGACAATGTGACAATTCACACGCTTTCAATAAAAAACGGTTCTATTCTTATGCAAGAAGGTGCAGATAATAACGATTCTGTTACAGAAAATATGATTAAATACGCAAGTGAAACGCTTGCAAAAAATGGATATAAACCATATTATTTGTACAGACAAAAAAATCAATCTGCAGGGCAAGAAAATGTTGGATATTTTAAAGAAAAAGTTTGTTTGTTTAATGTTGATAGTATGGAAGAGAGTTTGTCAATTTTGGCTTGTGGAGCAAATGCAATATCAAAAAGAGTGTTTAATTATAACAATAGAATAGAAAGATTTGCAAATGTTAAAGACTTAAAAGAATATATTTCAAGAATTGATGAAATGATTGCTAAAAAAGTAAATCTTTTTTCTTAAAACACTAGACAATATAAATAATTTGTGATAAAATTTTCTTTGTCCGTAAACACAGGTATTCGATGTCCTCTAACGGTATTCTTTGTTTATGGCGTATTAATAGATAGGAGGAAAATTATGGAAAAAGCAAGAAAACAAGAAATAATTGCTAAATTTGCTCAGTCAGAACACGACACAGGTTCTGTTCAAGTTCAAATTGCACTTTTAACAGAAAGAATTAATGAACTTACTGAACATTTGAAAGTAAACAAAAAAGACAATCATTCAAGAAGAGGTCTTTTAAAACTTGTTGGAAAAAGAAAAGGGTTCTTGTCTTATCTTGAAAAAAGAGATATAGATGCATATCGTGAACTCAAAAAAGAACTAAAAATAAGATAATTAAATAAGGGGGTTGCCCTCTTATTTTTTAATTTTATTATAGATTAAATTATTTACGAGGTAGGTAATGAGTAGTAGTAATGCAAAGATTTTTGAAACAGAAATAGGTGGAAAAAAGGTTATTGTTGAAACGGGAAAATATTGTGAACAAGCAAATGGTTCTTGCATAGTTCGTTGTGGTGAAACAGTTGTTATGGTTAATGTCACAATGGCAAAAGAAGCAAGAGAGGGCATTGATTTCTTCCCACTTGGAGTGGATTTTGAAGAAAAAATGTATTCTGTCGGAAAAATTCCAGGAGGCTATAAAAAAAGAGAGGGAAGACCAGCAGATAAGGCAATTTTGGTTTCTAGGTTAATAGACAGACCACTTAGACCATTGTTCCCAAAAGGTTTCTTTAATGATGTTTCTGTTGTGGCAACTGCACTATCTGTTGATCCTGATGTTGCAATTGAACCACTTGCTATGCTTGGTTCTTCTATTGCTTTAACAATTTCAGACATTCCATTCCAAGGCCCAACAGGTTCTGTTTTAGTGTCTTGTGTTGACGGAAAGTTCTTGGTTAACGCAAATGAAAAAGAAAGAGAAAACAGCAGTATGCACCTTACTGTTAGTGGAACAAGTGAAGCTATTTTAATGGTTGAAGCAGGTGCAAATGAAGTTAGTGAATCTGTTATGCTTGATGCAATTATGTTTGCTCACGAAGAGATAAAGAAACAAGTTGCATTCCAATTAGAGATAAAGAAACAAATTGGCAAACCTGTTTGTGAATATGTGAGTTATTTGCCAAAAGAAGATGTTGATAAGGCAGTTAGAGAATATGCATATGATAAACTTGTTTCTGCACTAGACACTTTTGACAGAGAAACAAGACAAAAGAATCAAGAGATGGTTGACAAAGATGTTAAAGAGCATTTTGCAGAACAATTTGCAGACAGAGAAGGTGAAATTTCTGATGTTTTGTATAAGTTGACAAAAGAAATTGTTAGAAAGAAAATTTTGTTTGACAATGTTAGACCTGATGGAAGAAAACTAACCGAAATTAGACCAATTTGGTGTGAAGTTGGCGTTTTGCCAAGAGTACACGGAACAGGTGTTTTCACAAGAGGACAAACACAAGTTCTAACAACTTGCACATTAGGACCTGTTTCTGATGCACAAAAAACGGAAGTTCTTGATGAAGATGATGAAGTAAAAAGATATATTCATCATTACAATATGCCACCTTATGCAACTGGCGAAGCAAGACCTTTAAAATCTCCCGGAAGAAGAGAAATTGGACACGGAGCATTGGCAGAAAGAGCATTGTTGCCTGTTATTCCAAGTGATGAAGAGTTCCCTTATGCAATTAGACTTGTTAGTGAAGTTTTGTCATCTAATGGTTCATCTTCAATGGCGAGCACTTGTGGTTCAACTCTTGCATTAATGGATGCAGGTGTTCCAATTAAAGCACCTGTTGCAGGAATTGCTATGGGCTTAATTAAAGATGTTGAATCACACAAAGTTGCAGTTCTTAGCGATATTCAAGGAATGGAAGATTTCCTTGGAGATATGGACTTTAAAGTTACAGGAACAACAAAGGGTATCACTGCAATACAAATGGATATAAAAATAAAGGGTATAGACAAGCAAATTTTAACAACTGCACTTGAACAAGCAAGACAGGGTAGATTGTTTATACTTGACAAAATGCTTCAAGTTATAGACAAGCCAAGAAAAGAATTGTCTAAATACGCACCAAAAATTATTGTATTTAATATTAATCCAGACAAAATTAAAGATGTTATTGGAACAGGTGGAAAGGTTATAAATAAAATAATTGATGAAACAGGTGTAAAGATTGACATTGATGATGATGGAAAAGTGTTTATAGCAACTCCTGATTCCGAAATGGCAGAAAAAGCAAAAGAAATTATTTTGGCAATAACAGAAGATTTTGAAGTAGGAAAGATTTTTTCTGGTAAAGTTGTTAAAATAATGCCATTTGGTGCATTTGTTGAAGTTGCACAAGGAAAAGAAGGAATGATTCACATTTCAAAACTTTCAGATAAAAGAGTTGAAAAAGTTGAAGATGTGGTTAAAGTTGGCGACAAAGTTCAAGTTGAAGTAATCAAAATTGATGATAAGAACAGAGTTGACTTTAAACTTGTTGCAAAAGAATAAAGAAATTTTTAAAGGTTATAAAATTCTTTTAAATAAATAAAAAATGATGTTTTAATTTAACATCATTTTTTTAATATTTCAAAATTTTAAATTTGTTATTTTAACTTCAAATTAGAAAATATTATTTCTTAAATAAGTTAATATATAAAACTTTTAGTGCATATTATACAGTATGAAAAAAATCAATGAAAAATTTTTTAGGAATTATATTGTAAATGCAGTTATTTTTGTTATGATTGTGTCATTATTTTCAATAACATATATGGGTGGAACAATAAGTGCATTTAATTCAAACACATATTCACCATATTATAATGGAAACAAAAATGAAAATAATGTATCTTTAATGTTCAATGTGTATATGGGCAGTGAGTATATTGACGGAATTTTGGAAGAACTTGAAAAAGGGAATGCAAAAGCAACATTTTTTGTTGGTGGTTCGTGGGTTGTAAAAAATAATGAGTTAGTGCAAAAAATTTACAACGCAGGTCACGAAATAGGGAATCACGGTTATTGGCACAAAGACCATAAACTCATAAACATAGAACAAAACAAAAGTGAGATGTCGCTAACGCATACCGTTGTAAAAAATTTATTAAATTATGAAATTAAACTATTTGCTCCACCAAGTGGCTCTTTTAATCAAAACACATTAAAAGTTGCACAAGAAATGGGCTACAAAACAATTATGTGGACAAAAGACACAATTGATTGGCGAGATAAAGATGAAAATTTAATTTATAACCGTGCAGTAAAAAATCCTTGTAATGGCGACTTGATATTAATGCACCCAACGGAATGTACATTAAAGGCTTTGCCAAAAATTATATCATTTTACACTGAAAGTGGATATAAATTGACAACAGTTTCAGAAAATATTGCGTAATTGCACTTGGAATTTGCGTTCATTAGTGGTATATTATTATTAGTGTGTTGTTTTACACCATAAAAATATATCAAAAGAGGTGACTCGTGGCAATATACAACTTGTCTAATGAATCAAATAATGGCAAAAAAACTAAAAAAGATTTGAATAAAATATGGGGGATAGTTTTAATTGTTGTATCCTCTATTGCTTTTTTGGTGCTTTTAACAAATTTTATTCAATTTTTAAAATCTTTTTTGTTGGGTGTGTTTGGACTTTTTTCTTATCCATTATTTATAACGATGTTTGTTATTGGTATGGCACTTATTAATAATAAAAAATATGTTATGACAACAAAATATGTAATTTATTTAATTTGTACTGTATTTTCATTGCTTTGTATTCTTCATATGTTGTTTATTGATTGCTCGGGTTCATTTTTTGAATATTTGGGAAGGTGTTATACTCAAAAAATGACTGTTGGTGGCATTTT
>CASFHZ010000015.1 GCA_949294585.1 uncultured Christensenella sp.
ATCAGTTTGGCAACAACTTTTCCCGAACTTTTGGTTGCCATTTTGTCTAGTTTAGATGGAACAACTGGACTTGCTGTTGGAAACGGTGTTGGCTCTGCAATTTGCAACATTGGCTTAATATGTGGAATTGCTTTTGTTATAATGTCAGCAGATATGTCAAGAGGTGGAATACTTAAATACTATTTATTAGTAGTAACATCGCTGTTTTTAATGATAGTTGGTTTCTTTTTTGAACTGACTATTTGGCAAGCTTTTGTGTTAATTGCCATAACAATTTTGTTTTTTATTTTTAACTATATCGACTCAATATTGCAACAACCCAAAAAGACAAAAGAATCACAAAAAAACGAACACCTAAAACCTCTTTGGCTAACCATTCTTTTGTTTATCCTGGGTGCAGGAGCAGTTGGTGGTGGAGCATATCTTTTAATTGACAAAGTAGAATTCTTGGCCAAAGTTATAGGTGTAAGCGAACAATTTGTTGGACTAACCGTTATTGCAATTGGAACAAGTTTGCCAGAACTAATAACAGTTATTGCCTCTGTAAAAAAGAAAACCCCATACCTTGCAGTTGGAAATATAATTGGCTCAAATATATTAAACTTAACATTAATAATAGGAACATCAAGACTTTGTGCTTGGAACTATAATATGCCAATAACAACCGAAACTGCATATATATCTTTGCCATTTGCATTTTTGCTTTCAATAATTTTGGTTTTGCCAATTCTAATAAAAAAGAAAACATATCGTTGGCAAGGAATTTTGTTCTTGGTGCTATACACACTTTACATTGCATATCTAATTTGTAATGCAATCTGGAAGTTTATATAAGTAAATAAAATTAAATATAATTATTTTTGTGCAAATTGTATAAAAATTTCTTTATGCATAATTTAATGCATAAAAATTGTGGATAAATATTGTCACAAACACTTGCATTATGAATAAAGAATTTATATAATATTCCTGTAATTTCGACAAATTGTGCATAACAGAAGAAACATATCAACAAGTTATGCACAATACAATAAATAATGACATTTGAAAATTATTGAAAATTAGTTATATTGTTATAACTTAATGTGGAAATGTGGATAACTTGCGTTGATTTGTCCACTTTTTAACCAAAATAGGCAATAATTTATAAATAAAAGCATTAATGCATAAATATGCAATTGTGGAAATGTGGATAACCTCCCCACATTTTTTTATGCATAAAATCTTTTAGTTAATTGACAATGTGGAATAATATATATATACTTAAATAAGTGTTATAGTTTAATAGGTTCAAAGTTAAATTATTATGCAAAAGTATTTATATAGAGAGGGTTAAAGTGAGCAAAAAAGTTCTTATAACAGCAGCATTGCCATATATAAACAATGTTCCACATATGGGGCATATTGTTGGTTGTCATTTGCCAGCAGATATTTTTTATAAATTTAATTTAAGCATTGGCAACGATGCAATTTTTATTGGTGGAAGTGATGACCACGGCACTGCAACATTAATTTCAGCAAGAGAATTGGGGTTAACACCAGATGAACTTATACACAAGTTTGACAACATTCACAGAGCAATCTACAAAAAGTTAAACATAGATTATTCATTAAACTCTGGAACAAACACAAAAACACACGCAGAGGTAACAAAAGACTTTTTCTTAAAGTTAGATGAAAATGGTTATATAAGCGAAGAAGAAGACACAATGCTTTATTGTGAGCACGACAAAATTGCACTTGCAGACAGATTTGTTTTGGGCACTTGTCCATATTGTGGATATGACCAAGCATATGGCGACCAATGTGATAAATGTGGAGAAACATATGAAACATCTCAACTTATTAATCCAAGATGTAAATTTTGTGGAGAAAAGGCTGTAAAAAAATCAACAAAACATTTGTATTTAAGATTGGACAAAATTGCAGACAAACTAGATGAATGGATTGAATCAAAAAAAGATATTTGGAGGCCAATAGTTTACAAAGAGGCAAAAAGATGGATTAATGCAGGATTAAAGCCAAGGGCAATAACAAGGGATATACCTTGGGGAATACCTGTTCCAAAAAAAGGATATGAAGACAAGGTTTTTTATGTTTGGTTTGATGCACCAATTGGTTATATTTCAATAACAAAAGAATTGGGTGGTGACGAACTTGTTAACAAATATTGGAAAGACAAAGATGCTCAAATATACAATTTTATAGGCAAAGACAATGTGCCATTCCACACTGTATTTTTCCCAAGTATGCAACTTGCAAACGGTGAATATAACCTTGCGTATAATGTTGTTGGTTGCAACTTTATGAATTTTGAAGGTCAAAAATTTTCAAAAAGCAAGGGCATTGGAGTTTTTTGTGATGGACTTTTAGACAGTGACATAGACATCGATTCATTAAGGGCATATTTGGTTACAGTTTTTCCAGAAAGCAAAGACAGTGATTTTAAGTGGGAAGATTTTAAAGGCAACACAAACAGTGAACTTGTTGGTAAATTTGGAAACTTCTTTAACAGAACATTAAATATGATTTGGAAAAACTTTGGTGGCAAACTAAATTTTGAACTAACCAAAGATGTTGAATTAAATGAATATGACAAAGAAATGATTAATGCAATAGAAAACTATCCAAAAGAAATAAAAGATATGTTCCAGAACACAGAATTTAGAAATGCATATAAACATATTATGACTTTTGCCAGTGTTGGAAACACCTATCTTGAAAAAACAGCACCTTGGACACTAATAAAAAATGGGCAAATTGAACAGGCTAAAAAAGTGTTGTATTTGTGCTTAAATATGGCAAAATCCTTGTGTATAGTTGCAAATTCAATACTTTGCAACAAAACAAAAGAAATTTGGACAGAACAACTTAATTTCAAAGGGCTTCCAAACGATAGAGGAATTTGGGACAATGCTTGCAAAATAGACATAGAAAAAGACCACCAAACAAATGCACCAAAACCTCTTTATGCAAGAATTGATGATGAACAATTGGAAGAATTAAAAGAACATTTTTCAAAACCTTTTGATATAAGTTCACTTAAAAATTGGTAATTTATGGAAATTAAAACAGAAAAAATTTTAACAAAACAACAATTAAAAGAAACAAGTCCACTTGTTTTGGCATTTATTGGAGATGGAATACACACACTGTTTGCAAGGGACTTTGTTGTTACAAAAAATTTGCAAAAATTAAATGACTACAACAGACAATGCTCAACATTTTGTAAGGCCAAAACGCAAAGCAAAGTTCTTGATTTGTTGGTTTGTGATTTAACAGAAGAAGAAAAAGATGTTGTTAGAAGAACACGAAATACAAAAACTCATAACATAGCAAAAAACTCAAATTTGGTGGAGTATAAAAAAGCAACTTGCTTTGAGGCGCTTGTTGGTTGGTTATATCTAAGTGGACAAAACCAAAGACTAAATGAAATATTGCAAAAATCTTTAATTGAAGAAGGTAACAAATGATTGTAGAAGGAAAAAATCCAATAAAGGAATTAATAGAAAGTGGTGCAACCATAAACAAATTATATGTTCAAAATAATTTGCGAGATGGGTTAAGCAATGCAGTGATAAAACTTGCTAAGGACAAAAAAATAAGAATTGATTTTGTAAGCAAAGAGTTTTTGGACAAAAAAAGTTTATCAAAAAGACATCAAGGCTTTATTTGTGACACAGTGGAGTTTTGTTACAGCGATGTTGATGAAATAATTGACTATGCAGAAAGCAAAAACGAAGATTTGTTTGTTGTTATTTTAGATGGAATAGAAGACCCACACAATTTGGGAGCAATAATAAGAACTTGCGAATGTGCTGGAGTTCACGGAATTATTATACCAAAACACAGGGCTTGCCAAGTTAACGAAACTGTTATAAAAACAAGTGCAGGGGCAACTGCAAATATGAAAATTGCAAGTGTTACAAATCTAAATCAATGCATAGAAAAATTAAAGCAAAATGGCGTTTGGATATATGGCTTGGAACTTGGTGGAAAAAATATATATAGTGTAAATCTAAAAGGCAAAATTGCTTTGGTTGTTGGTAGTGAAGGTTTTGGTTTAACAAGATTGGTTAAACAAAATTGTGATGAAGTTGTAACACTTCCGCAAAAAGGCAAAATAAACAGTTTAAATGCAAGTGTTGCTTGTGGAGTTGCTGTTTATGAAATATTAAAACAAAGGCAATAATGGAAAATTTAACAGATGAAGAGTTAATTGAAAAGGCAAAAAAAGGTGATGAAAATGCACTTGATTTTTTGCTGAATAAATACAAGCGAATGGCTAGCAAAATTGCCAGAAGTTATTTTTTGATTGGTGCAGAATATGAAGATTTGGTGCAAGAAGCAATGATTGGACTATACAAGGCATATGTTTCATATAACAATAAAAGTGGAGCAAGTTTTTCAACATTTGCCAGACAATGCATAACAAGAAATGTGCAAACAGCAGTAAAAATGGCAAATAGAAAAAAAAATCAAATGTTAAACAACAGCATATCTCTTTCAAGTCAGGGAAGTGTGGTTGTTCACAGCGAAAAAGAAGATGAGGACATAAACCTTGTTATTCCATCAAATTTGTTGCCACCTGATGAAAAACTTATTGAAAATGAAAAGTTAAACGCAATTAAGGAAAAAATAAAAAACGCACTTTCTAAACTTGAACTTGAAGTGTTGATTGCATTTCTTAATGGAAATTCATATTCGCAAATTGCACAAAAAATGAATATGACAAATAAAAGTGTAGATAATGCACTAAGCAGGGTAAGACATAAACTGTCATTTTTAAAAAACAAATAACAAACAGAAAAGTGCAATAAAAAATGCATAACAAATGTTATGCAATTTTTTATTTTAGTATATTTTATTCATTAGCAAGAGTATCTCTGTATGCTTGAATTGCATTTTTTACAGCTTCTTTATTTTTATTAAAGTAATTTTTGTGTTGTTCTATTACTTGTTTTGCTTGCTCAACTTTTTCATTTAATTGTTCTTTTGCGTGATTGTAAATTTCTTTACTCAATTCTTTAAGTTCTTCAATTTTTTCATCTAATTGTTTTTGAAATTCATTTTTTAGATCAGTTAATTGAGTTTTAAATGTTTCCAATTTTTCTTCAATAGAATTTTTAAGTTCTTCTGGAAGTTGACTATCGTTTAATTGTTCTGTTAAGTCATCAATTGCTTCTTCAATTGTTGGGAGATCTTTGAATGCATCACTATTTTTTAACTGTTCGATAAAATCAAAAAGTGTGTTATGTAAAGAAAGTGCAATTCCATCAATTTGCTCTGATGTTTCATTTAACAAATTTAAAACTTCATCTTCGGTTAAATCTGCAAGTTCGCTTGCTTTAACTCCAATTTTTTGTATTGCATCATTAAATCCTTTTTCAATTTTTGTTACAGCACCTGCAATAATTCCATTTTCATCAAAATACTCGTTTACTTTGTTTGTAACTTTTTGTTTAAGTTCATCAAAATTTGCATCGCCTTTGCAAGAAATTGTTATTTCAACAGTTGTTCCTGTTGTGGATACATCAATGTATCCTGCTTCTGTTGCAAGTTTAACAAAAGATTTTGCAACATCTTCTGCACTTTTTCCGTAGAAGTCTTCATTGCAAAGAAGTAGTTGTGCATCTTCATTCAGGTAGTTAACTTGAATAACTTGATTGTTTTTGTTCAAAACAAATTGAACATTTGGGTTAACACTGCATTCCATAACTGCGTTAGGGTTTTTGTCTTTTGGAAGGAACACAATAAGAGCAACAATAGAGGCAATAATAACCAAAAGAACAATCAATGCAATAAGTTTACCGTGACCTTTTTTTGCTGATACAGCCATTTTTTTCATCTCCTTTTATTTTAAGATATAAATAGTTTACACTAAACATTGTTTTTTTGCAACCAAACTTTACTGCTTATAAATATTTTATAAATAAACATTAATAATTAATATTAATACATTGTTAAATTGAATAAAAAAAGGATTGCAATATTTTGCAATCCTTGTGTTGTTTTTACTCTCCTTTAAATGGAAGAATAGCCATAACTCTTGCTCTTTTAATTGCTGTGGCAAGTTCTCTTTGGTGTTTTGAGCAAACGCCTGTTTGTCTTCTTGGAAGAATTTTACCATTTTCAGTTATATATCTTCTTAGTTTGTTGCCATCTTTATAGTCAATAACATTTGATTTATCAACGCAGAATGCACAAACTTTCTTTTTTGAAACAGGTTTTTTGTATTTCTTTACTTTTTCAACTGCAACAGCATTTTCTGTTTTAACTGGTTGTTCTAATTCTGTCATAATTTTTCTCCTTTTAATTAAAATGGAAGACTATCATCATCTATTGGTTCAAGTTCAGTAACTTCTTTTTTGTCTTCAACTTTTTCTTGATTGTCACCACTGTTTCTTGAACTTAAAAATTCCACTGATTCTGCAACTATTTCAGTAACATATCTTTTTGTTCCATTTTGAGCATCATAGCTTCTTGTTTGAACAGAGCCAACAACTGCACATTTGCTACCTTTTTTAAGGTATTTATGGCAATTTTCCGCTTGACCACGCCAAACTATGATATTTAGAAAATCAGTTTCTCTTTCTCCCTCAGAGTTAGAGAAGTTTCTTGGAACAGCAAGAGGAAATCTGCAAACAGAAATTCCACTGTTTGTTGTTGCAAGTTCAGGGTCTCTTGCCAAATTACCGATTAAAATAACTTTATTCATTATTTTTCTCCTTACTATTTTCTAACAAACATTTGTCTAACAATATGTTCTGTTATGTTCATAAGTTTGTTCATTTCATCAACAACTGATGGATTTGCTTCAAATGTCATTAAAACATAATATCCTTCGTTTTTGAAGTTGATTGGATAAGCAAACTTTTTCATTCCAACTTTTTCTAATGAAAGAACTTTTCCGCCTTTGTCTTCAACCATTTTGCTAAATTTGTTGATTAAAGCTTCTTTTTGTTCATCGTTAGCATCTTGTGAAATGATGTATAAAAGTTCATACTTCATATTAATACCTCCTTTTGGACTTACGGCTTTTAAAAATAAAAGCAAGGCAATATTTTTATTGCTAAAATATATTAGCATACAAAACAACACTTTGCAAGCATTTTGTTTACATTTAGTTATGTAATAAACAAATTTAGTAAAACAAAATTTTAAATAAAGTTAAATAATGCCATAGTATAGTGTAAAAAGTGGTTTTTTAAAATTTCTTTGTTAAACCAGCAAAAATATTTTTAAAATTGTTGCGAAAATAAATAATAAAGTGCTAAACTATGAGCAAAGTTTATAAGGAGAAAAATATGGAATTTATTGAAGCAACAAATTTTATTGAAGACATCATAAACAACGACATAAAAGAGGGAAAATGCGACCACGTTCAAACAAGACATCCACCAGAGCCAAGTGGATATTTGCACATTGGTCACGTTAGAAATATTGTTTTAAACTATGGTTTGGCAGAAAAGTATGGTGGAATTTGCAACCTTAGATATGACGATACAAACCCTCAAAAAGAGAGTCAGGAATTTGTTGATTCCATTCAAGATGATGTTCATTGGCTTGGATATAATTGGCACGAAATTCACTACGCAACAGAGTATTTTCAAATGAACTATGAAGTTGCTGTTAAGTTGATAAAAGAGGGCAAGGCGTATGTTTGCGATTTGTCGCCAGAAGAAGTGTCAAAATATAGAGGAACATTAACAGAACCGGGGAAGAAGAGCCCATACAGAGATAGAAGTGTGGAAGAAAACCTTGACCTTTTTGAAAGAATGAAAAATGGTGAATTTGAAGCAGGTTCAAGATGTTTAAGGGCAAAAATAGATATGGCAAGTCCAAATATGAATATGCGTGACCCTGTTTTGTATAGAATTCAATATCTTAACCACCAAAGAATTGGAAGAAGTTGGAACATTTATCCAACATACGATTTTTCACACCCACTTGATGACTGTTATGAAGGTGTTACACATTCAATTTGTGGACCAGAATTTGAGGACCATAGGCCACTATATAATTGGGTAGTTGAAAATAGTGGACTAAGCAATCATTCAAGACAAGTTGAATATGCCAATTTGTATATAAAAGGTGCCATCTTAGGCAAAAGATTTATTAAGAAATTGGTTCAAGATAAAGTTGTTGATGGTTTTGATGACCCACGACTTTACAGTTTGAGAGGTTTAAGAAGAAGGGGAGTTTTGCCAAACAGTTTAAAGAATTTTGTTGTTGGGGCAGGAATTTCAAAAAGCAATTCACTAATTGACCCAGAATTTTTAAATCACTTTATAAGGGAAGAATTAAATCAAGTTTCAAAAAGAGTTATGGCTGTTTTAAATCCAATAAAATTAGTTATAACAAATTGGGAAGAGGGAAAAGAAGAAGAAATTGAACTAGAAGATTATCCTCAAAATGAAGAAACAACAAAACGAAAATATTATTTTGGAAAAGAGTGTTTAATAGAAAGCGAAGATTTTATTGAAGAGCCAAATCCAAAATTTTACAGACTTTATGTTGGTGCAGAAGTTAGACTTAAAGGTGCTTATATTATAAAATGCACAGGCTATGACAAAGATGAAAATGGAAAAGTAACAACAGTTTATGCAGAATATGAAGAGGGCACAAAAAGTGGAACAAATTGCACAAAAAAGGTTAAGGGAACAATACATTGGCTAAATCCAAAACACGCAAAGAAAGTTGAAGTGAGACTTTTTGAAAATTTGGTTGATGAAGAAAGCCAAGATGAAGTTGAAGGACAAGAGCGTGCAACAGCAGACTTTAAAATTAATCCAAATTCAAAAATTATACTAAACAATGCATATGTGGAAGATGATGTTAATTACACAATGGAAGAAAGATATCAATTTATAAGAAATGGATATTTTTGCCTAGATAAAGACACAATAGATGAAAAAATGGTGTTCAACAGAACAATAACATTAAAAGACGCAAAAAAAATTGTTCTAAAATAAGTCATAAAAAAACACATTAACTAAGGACAAATTCCGTTTGTTAATGTGTTTTTTGTTATTCTTTTTGTATTTCCAAATCATCATCACCTGCAAATAGTGTATCGGATAAATCTTCAACAGGGTGATTGTTTAACTCCTCTTTGCAACATTTAATTAATTGCTCTCTTAAATCTGTTAAAAGCCCTGCATATTGGAATGCAGCCACTTGCTCGTGACCACCACCTCCAAGTTGTTTTGCAATGTTTGCAACATTAATGTTGTTTTTTCCTCTTAAATTAACATAATATGAGTTATCTTCCTGCTTTATTGCAAGAATTGCAATATCCACACCTTTAATATCAATTCCGTGATTAACAATTCCAACTGTATCTTCAAAATTTGCTTCGCACTCAGACAAATCTTGCTTTGTTAATTTCATAAAAGCAATTCTGTCATTTGCCAAAAAAGACAACGAATTTAGTGCTTTTTTTAACAAATATGCCTTTGATTTTGTGTTGTTTTTAAAAAAATGCTCGTTTAATTGTTCCAAATTGATGTTTCGCTCCAAAAATTCTGTTATTATTTTGTGTGTTCTAACTGTTATAACACCTTGTGTTAAATTGTTTGTATCGGTTATTATTCCAGAATATATCAACTTGCACACATCATCAGAAATAACCAAATTTTTTGCCTTTGCCATAACATACAATGCTTCACAAGTTGAAGAGGTTTTTAAAACCAAATTATTTTCTGCAAAATTGTCGTTTGTAATGTGATGGTCAATGTTTATTGTTGATTTTGCATTATTAAAAATGTCTATGTATTTTCCCATTCTTGAAAGATTTGAACAATCAACGCTTATTGCAATGTCATATTGCTCACAATTTTGAACATTTGTTTCAACATTTTTTATTATTGCGTTGTTAATATCACTAATTTCTTCTGCATCAACAAAAATATCAATTTGTTTTTCATCTTCATTGTTTTGCTTAATAAGTTTTTTCAATGCAACAGCAGAACTAAGTGCATCAGCATCGGGCAATGTATGACAAATTATTGCGATGTTTTTACTATTTTTTATATCATTAAAACACTTTGAAAGTGACCTCATTGTTCCTCCTTTTTTAGCAAAACACCACCTATAGTAACATATTTTGCATATGATGTCAACTTTGCTAAAAATGTATAATAATGCTTTAAACAAACAATTTATTGCAATCTTGTTAAGTCTAGGTTGCAAATTATATAATTATATGTTATACTTCTTCAAGTTTGTTTAAATGTTAAAATTAAATGTATATTAATTAAAAAAATAAAATAAATGGAGTAAGAAATAATGATACAAGTAAGTAATGTTACACTTCAATTTGGTGGAAGAGTTTTATTTAAAGATGTAAACCTTAAATTCACAAAGGGCAACTGCTATGGAATTATTGGTGCCAACGGTGCAGGAAAATCCACTTTTTTAAAAATATTAACTGGTGAAATTGAACCAAACAAGGGTGAAGTTATTGTTGATGATAAAGAGAGAATTTCAACTTTAATTCAAAACCAAAACGCCTATGATGAATACACAGCACTTGATACCGTTCTTATGGGGCATAAACGACTTATGGAAATATCCAAACAAAAAGAAGAACTCTATCAAAAACCAGATTTTTCGGAAGAAGATGGAATGCTTGCAGGCGAACTTGAAACAGAATTCGCCGAACTTGGTGGCTGGGAAGCAGACGGCGAAGCAAAGACACTTCTAAAAAACATTGGAATAAAAGAAGAAGATTTTAATGTTTTAATGAAAAATTTGGACCCAAAACAAAAAGTTAAAATTTTGCTTGCTCAGGCATTGTTTGGAAATCCCGACATTTTGATTCTAGATGAACCAACAAACAACCTAGACTTTAAAACAGTTAGATGGCTTGAAAACTTTTTGCTGGACTTTGAAAACACGGTTATTATTGTTTCTCACAATAGACACTTTTTGAATAAAGTTTGCACTCACATTTGCGATGTTGATTATGGCCAAATTAATATGATGCTTGGAAACTATGATTTTTGGTATGAAACAAATCAACTTTTGGCAAAACAACAAAAAGACCAAAACAAAAAAGCAGAACAAAGAGCAAAAGAGCTTAAAGAGTTCATTGCAAGATTCAGTGCCAACGCGTCAAAGGCAAAACAAGCAACTTCAAGAAAAAAAGAACTTGAAAAATTAACAATTGAAGATTTTAAAATTTCTTCAAGAAGATATCCTTTTATTAATTTTAGTTATGAACAAGAAATTGGAAAGGAAATATTGGTTGTAAAAAATTTAACAAAAGCAGGATATTTCAAAAACCTAAGTTTTTCAATGCGCAGAGAAGACAAAATTGTTTTCTTGTCTAACAATAGTTTGGCTCCAACAATGCTATTCAATATTTTAATGGGCATTGAAAAAGCAGATAGTGGAACAATAAACTGGGGTAAAACAATAAAAGCAACATATTTGCCACAAGACAACAGAAGTTACTTTGATGGCTGTAAACTTAGTTTGGTTGACTGGCTAAGACAATACTCAAAAGACCAAACAGAAAGTTTTATTCGTGGCTGGCTTGGAAGAATGCTATTCTCTGGCGAAGAGGCTCTTAAAGAAGTTAATGTTCTTTCTGGTGGTGAAAAGGTTAGATGCATGTTTGCAAAAATGATGCTTGAAAGTGGTAATTTTATTATTCTTGATGAACCAACAAACCATTTGGATTTGGAATCAATAACATCACTTAATAAGGGAATGATAAACTTTAAAGGTTGTATGCTTTTCACAAGTCACGACCAAGAAATTGTTGAAACAGTTGCAAACAGAATAATAGATATAATTGATGAAAACACAATTGTTGACAAAATAATGACCTATGAAGAATACACTACCCATCAAAATTAACGACAAAAAAACTAAGCGAACAAACTAACAAGGACTTGTATTATTACAAGTCTTTTTTTTGTAAAAAAGTATAAAAAATTATAAAAATCATTTGACAGTGGGGGGGGGGGGATAAA
>CASFHZ010000016.1 GCA_949294585.1 uncultured Christensenella sp.
CACTGTCTGGAATTGTTACACTTGTTAAACCACTGCAACCATAGAATGCAGAACCTCCTATACTTGTTACACCATTACCTATTGTTACACTTGTTAAACTACTGCAACCAGAGAATGCATAATATCCTATACTTGTTACACTGTCTGGAATTGTTATACTTGTTAAGCCACTGCAACCATCGAATGCAGAACTTCCTATACTTGTTACACTGTCGGAAATTGTTATACTTGTTAAACTTTTGCAATCACGGAATGCAGAACTTCCTATACTTGTTACACTGTCGGGAATTGTTATACTTGTTAAACTTTTGCAACCTTGGAACACATAATCCTTTATTTCTATTATTGTGTTTGGCACAATTACTTCGGTTACCAAACTTCCGTTCAAATATATATCTCCTCCAACATCTCTTAATGGATTTGAAGTATTAATACCAAAATCTATGTTTAACCAAGATTCCATATTTGTTATATCCACTCTTGTTAAACTACTGCAACCATCGAATGCATACCATCCTATACTTGTTACACTGTCTGGGATTGTTACACTTGTTAGGTTTGTGCAGTATGCAAATGCGGATCTTGGAATTGAAGTTACTTTGTAAACTTTATCATCTGCGTCTTTAAAGATTAATGGAATGTTTACTGTTGTTAGTGTTGTGTTCGGAGATGATGATGTACCCGTATTTTTTACCCTTACTGAACTTGTACCGTTAGAATTTTTTGACAATGACAATTCTGGAAAATCTGTTTCTGATGGAATTTCATATTTTTGTAGGGTTACACTTAGTACAAAGCCATTTATGCTTGCATTGTAATCTGTGTTTAATATATGAAATGTTACAACATATTCTGATTTATTACTTCCATCGGTTACTGTGTTTGGAAACAATATACTATTTGTTTTGTTTACTGACACCTCTGCGTTGGTTGTGGTTGTACTGTTAACATTTATGCTAACTTGCAAATAGTCTTTTGGGTGGTTGTTTGTTACTGAAAATGTTATTGTTGCATCATCACCATCTTCGTTAAATTGCAACTCTAAGCCCGACCAACTGTTTATTTGGTTTTGTATCTCTGATATATCTTGGCTTAACTTTACTTCAAAACCTTGCATTTTGTTTGTTACATCACTTGAACTGTTTGCAAGAACTCCATTTGAAATTGTTGCCATAACTCCGTTTGCTGTGTAGGTTATGCTTCCTCCAACATTTACATCAACATTTCTTAAACTAAGAACTCCAAATGTTAATGCAAAAACTGCAAAGCATATTGCACTAAATAAACCTATTACCTTTATTCTTTTCATTACTTCTCCTGTGTTTTTAACCAAATTTATTATATTATATGTCTCGAATATATTTTAAGTCTAAACCATTTTTTAGTCAAACAATTTACATAATTTATTCTCTATTCTTTTATATATTTTATACTATTATAGTGTGTAATTAGTCATTATTTTAATGAGCAATATTATTTATGTAATGTAAGTGTGTTATTTTTGAGTATTACAGAACATATAGTGCAATACACAAAAATTGGAAGAATGTTCCTGCCAAACAAAACAAGTGCCAAATGGAATGATTATATTTTCTTTTCATACCAAGTGCAAAATAGATAATTCCAATTGTGTACATTAAACCACCAACAAGCAGAAGGATAAATCCTGTTAATGCTAGATTTTTGAATAAGGAAGGTGCAAAAAATAATATGCTCCAACCCATAATGATATATGAAACTTGGCTAAAAATTCTAACTGGAAGCCAATGCATATTTATGGCATTGAATGTTATACCCAAAATTGCCAGTCCCCATTGCAAGCCAAACAAAACCCAACCAACGCAACCGACATTTTTTAGTACAACCAAACAAAATGGAGTGTATGAGCCTGCAATGAGCAAAAAAATTGTGCAGTGGTCAAAAATTCTAAAAACTTTTTTTGCATTGCCTTTTGGCAAGAAATGATAGAGTGTACTCATTGTATATAAAATAACGATTGAAAGTCCATAAATTATCATACTGACAAATTTATAAACATCATATTGAAGTGCAGAAATAACAATACCATAAACAAACACAAACAAACCAAAGGAAGCGCCAACTATGTGACTTACTGCATTAAAAATTTCTTCGCCTTTTGTAAATTTTGGCAATTGTTTACTTTTATTCTCGTTTGTTTTTTTAGCATCTGACATTTTTTCACCCTTTTTATTATATTGTGAGATTATAAAAAAGATTTATGAAAAAATCAAATAAAAACACAGTGATTTTGTGTTTCACTGTGTTTTTATTTATTACATTTTAAAGAAGAATACAAATAATTCCACCTTTTCCTTCATTAACAATTCTGCCAAGGGTTTTTCTCATCTTCTTTTGAGCCTCAACAGGCATTGATTTAATTTTGTTACTCATTCCCTCATCAACAAGGTCGTGCAGTGTTTTGCCAAACATATTTGTTTGCCAAACCAAATCAGGATTTGTATCAAATTCATCTTGAAGATATGCAACAAGGTCTTTTGATTGTTGCTCTGTTCCAACAAGAGGATTTATTTCCGTTTCAACATCAACTTTCATAATGTGCAAACTTGGTGCTGTTGCTTTTATTTTTACTCCATATCTTCCGCCCTGTTTAACAATTTGAGGACTTTCTAATACCATATTTTCTAATTTTGGAACAACAATTCCATATCCATTTTCATTAACTTCGCTAAGAGCTGTAGCAACCTTGTCATATTCTTGTTTTGCAAAAGCTAATTCTTTTATGTATCTAACCAAGTGATAGTCATCTTTAATTTCCGTACCACATTGGCGTGAAAGTACTTTATAAAACAATGATTGTCTTGGTTTTACATTAAATTCAATTGTTCCTTCACCCATTTTTATAGATTCAACAGTTAAAGGCTCAAAGTCATCGCTTTCCAAAAAGGCAACATTTGTTTTATCAATTTGACCTATTTTTTCTGCACCTTCCCCAAATTTTTTTACCTCGGTTATTATTGATTGTATAATTTGGTCATCTGGCTCTAATGCCTGCAACCATTCTGGCATTTTTACTTTCATTGTTTTTATAGGAAATTCAAGCAAGACTTTTTCAAAGATTTTTTCAATATCTTTTTGACTAAGTTCTTTTACATTAATTACTAAAGTTGAAACATTATATTTTTTTGCAAGTGACTGGGTTAAATTTTTTGTTTCACTGCTATTTGGATTGGTTGTGTTTACAACCAAAACAAAAGGTTTGTTTGATTCTTTAAGTTCTTGAACAACTCTTTCTTCTGCTTCAACATAAGAAGAACGAGGTAAATCGCTTATTGTTCCGTCTGATGTCATAACAATTCCAATTGTAGAGTGGTCTGTTATAACCTTTTTTGTACCAATTTCGGCAGCCTCTTCAAAAGGCATATCCTTTTCACTCCAAGGAGTTTTTACATATCTTGGTTTGTCACCTTCGGTGTGTCCCATTGCACCACTTATTAAATAGCCAACGCAATCAACCATTCTTACATTCATTTTGATGTTGTCAACATCAATTGAAACTGCTTGTTCTGGAACGAACTTTGGTTGAGTTGTCATAATTGTTTTTCCCTCGGCACTTTGAGGCAATTCATCTATTGTTCTTTCTTTTGCTTGTTTATTATCTATATTAGGAATAACTAAATTTTGCATAAATTTTGATATGAACAATGACTTTCCAGAACGAACAGGTCCAACAACGCCAATATATATATCTCCGTTTGTTCGTCTTTGAATGTCCTCATATATTTCAAATCTTTCCATATAACCTCCGTTGTGATATTGTAATTTATGTTTACATTTTTGGCATTATGATTGATATATAGAAATTTTTAAAATTTTTTTAAAAAAATAGAACATATGTTTGCTTTTTATAAAAATATGGTATATAATGCTTTTGTAATTATAAGGAGCAGAAATGAAACAATATTTAGTTTTTGGAATTTTTTTATATATTTCACAAAGGAACAAAACAACAGCAAAAGAGATTGCTGAAAATTTTGAGATAAGCACCAGAACGGTTTATAGGTATATTGATGCACTATCTATGGCTGGGGTTCCAATTATTTCTGAAAGTGGAAAATATGGTGGAGTTTATTTGGCTCCTAACTTTTCACTTGAAAACATTGTTTTGTCACAACAAGAAAAAGACACTTTGAAAAGTGCCTTTAAAATTGACAATTTAACTCAACAAATAAAGTGTATTTTAGATAAAATTTGTGTATAGTTATAAATTATTTTGAATATTTATTCATTGTGTTTTTGCTAAAATTGGCTAAAACATCAGATTTAAAAGTATAGTTATGCAATTTTTGTTTATTGTGTTTTTCAATTGCCAAACTAATTAATTTGTCTATTAATTCAAAAAATTCAATATTTTTGCCTTTGAACAGATAGAAAGATAAAGAGCCCGGAACGGTGTTTATTTCATTAACATAAACTTTGTTGTTTTCATCAATCATAAAATCAATTCTAACAACTCCACTGAGGTTGAAAATTTTAAAGATTTTGTGAGCAAAATTTTCAATTTCTTCTTTAACACCACTATCTAAAGTTGGATTTAATATTTTGCTTTTTGAGTTGTTGGTTTGTTGATATTTATCATCAAAGTTTAAAAAATTCTTCCAATTTATTGGTTGTTCTAGTTGTGATAGTATGCAATCATCATTTCCCAAACAAGCAATGTTTATTTCCTTAAAGTTTGTTAAACACTGTTCAATTATAACTCTTTTATCATAGCAAAGTGCAACTTTTATAGCTTCTAGTAGTTCTTTTTCATTGTTTGCCTTTTCAATACCAATACTGCTTCCCAAATTTGATGGTTTAACAATTAGTGGGTATTGAAGTTTGGTTGTGATGTTTTTTAGAACATCTTTATTTTTTAAGTCATTTTCTGTTATATAGCAATAATTAACGCAAGGTATATTATTTGCGACAAAGATATCTTTCATAATTATTTTATCCATACAAATGCTACTTGCAAGAATATCGGCAGAAGAAAGTGGAACATCACACAAATTCATAATGGCAGACATTGTGCCATCTTCACCATTAAAGCCGTGACAGCAATTAATTGCACAATCTATTTTTATTTTTTTATGAACTTTCCCTTTTATTGTTATTGAACTATCTCCAAAATTTAAGTCAACTTTGTTAAATTTTTTAAGTGGGCTAATGTATGTATTAACATCTAAATGATTTTTGGGGATAACAAATTTATTTTCTCTTGTTAAATAGAGTGGAATTATTTTATATTTTTCTTTGTTTATATTATTCATTGTTTGAAGTGCAGTTAAGATTGAAATATCGTGTTCCACACTTTTTCCACCATAAATAACTAATATATTTTGCATTTTTTCACCTCTTTTATATTAGTATTCTAAGGTTAAAAAATTTGTGTGTGAAATGTTGTGAAAGTTAACAAATTAAAAAATAAAAGTATCAAAATGATACTTTTATACATAATTATCAGGCAAATCATTTTCAAACAAAATAACATCACCTGTTTTTACAATTTCTTTTAGTTTTAATTTTGCTTCGTTTAATGATTCAACACTAATTATGTTTTGCAAATCAAAACCACCTTTAATTAGTCCAGAGGTTATTGCCTGTTTATTTGTTAAATTAACAATTATAACTTTTGATGCCACTTGTGACATTTTGTATCCAAAATTTTCATTCTCTTTATATTCTTCATCTCCAAGTTCAACAAGTCCTGGTGTTACAATTATTTTATCACCACTAAACAAACTTAATGTTTCAAGCGACATTGTGCTACTTTGAACAGATGAGTTGTATGAATTATCTATTATTGTTAATCCATTTTCCTCAATTAACTCCATTCTGTGAGCAACTGGTTTTAATGAAGTTATTGCCAATTTTATATCTGATAACTTAACGCCCAATTCGTATGCCAATCCAGCAGAAATTGCAATATCTTGCAAGTTTTGTTTGCCTAAAAGTTTTGTAAAGCAATTGACTGTTTTTCCTTCAATTGTTAAATCAAATGTTGAACCTTGATTTGTAACATTAATATTAGATATATTAGCAAAATAATTATCACCTTCTATTCCACAAAGAATTTTATTTTTTTCGCATTCTTCAAACATTCTTAGTGAGCCTTCATTGTTTCCGTTAAAGCAAATAGTTCCATCATCTATTGCATCAACTAGTTCTTTTTTTGCCTTATAGACATTTTCTAGTGTTTTGAAAGTTGACAAATGTTGATTTCCAACGCTTGTAACAATTGCG
>CASFHZ010000017.1 GCA_949294585.1 uncultured Christensenella sp.
AACAAGTATAGAAATGTATGCATTCCAAAATTGCACCAGTTTAACAAGTGTAACAATCCCAGACAGTGTAACAAGTATAGGATTTGGGGCATTCCGTGATTGCACAAGTTTAACAAGTGTAACAATAGGTAATGGTGTAACAAGTATAGGAGGACAGGCATTCCAGAATTGCACAAGATTAACAACTGTAACAATAGATAGTGCTGACATTGCAGGACGTTATAGTCACTCTTCATCAGACTTAATAAGTAATGCAACAACAATATATGTGAAAGAAGGACTTACTGTTGGAACAGGAATAACTAGTGCAGGATTTACAGCAACAGCATCAGACAAAACTGGATATGTTGAATATATAAGATAATAAAAAATTAATAATTAAAAAATAAATAAAATATATTGCAATAAACTAATTATTTGTCAAAAAATGTGATTTTTTTGAATATATAAAATTTTTAAAAAATTTCATCTTGACACTTAATATATTTATGATATACTAAAAATAAAGAGGTGCTTTTATGAATGAAAAATATATTCTTGGAACAATATACTGGGTTTTTGATGAGAATTTAAAGTCTTTTTTCCCTGCAATTTTAAATATGGACAACACAAAAATCAAAAATCTTTATACAAATAAAATTTATGACAAAATAACATTAAAAAAAAATGAAATTGTTTTAGATAAGGATCAAAAATTTTTAATCTTTTCAACGCAACAAATGCTTAAAAAGTTTATGTATTGTGTTTTTACTTTAAGGCTTTTAAAAAAATTAGAAAAAAAAATTGTTAATCAAAATAAAAAATTTAATGAAATTTTAAATGAATATTGCAATGAACAATTTGTTGATATAGATTTTATAAAAAAGTTAGATAAATATTTTAAAAAACAATTATTAGAAAAATTAAAAGAAAAAAAATTAGAAGAAAGAAACAAAGAAAAAGTTAAAAAAATTATGGAACAAACACAGAATTTTTAAAAAAGGTATAACTATATACCTTTTTTTAATTTAAAACTAAATTATTCTATTATTATAATAAAAATTTTATCGAAATAAGTATCATATATTTAATTTGAGGATAATATATATTTATTATGATAAAGTTTTTTAAAATGCAAGGCATTGGCAATGATTATATTTTTTTTGATTGTATGAAGCACAAGGCATATAACTCTTTAAATTTTTCTCAGTTGGCAAAAAAATTGAGTGAGAGAAGATTTAGTGTTGGTTCTGATGGAGTTGTTGTTTTAAGAAAGTCAAAATATTTTGATGTTACTATGCAAATTTACAACAGTGATGGAAGCAGTGCAAAAATGTGTGGAAATGCAATTAGATGTGTTGCTTTATATATGTATAAGACAAAAAAGATTGAAAATTTAATTATTGAAGTAAGTGACAGAGTTGTTGAAACGGAAATTGTTAACAGCAATAAAAATTGTGCAAATGTTAGGGCAAAACTTGGAAAGATTAGTTTTGTTAAAAAAATTGATGTTCCATTTTATGATAAAAACATTGAATTAAATGTTGCAACATTAAATAACTTGCATTGTGTTGTTTTTGTTAAAGATTTTGATTTTGACATTAACAAAGGCGGGCAATTTATAAGCAGTTTACCAGAGTTTGAAGATGGAGTTAATGTTGAATTTGTGAAGATTATTGACAAAACGAATATAGAAGTAAAAGTTTATGAACGGGGAAGTGGAAGAACACTTGCTTGTGGAAGTGGTGCTTGTGCAAGTGCATATCTTGCTTGTTATTATGATTATGTTAACAAAAACACAGATATTCAAGTGAAACTTGAAGGTGGAAAACTGCTTGTTAACATAGACAAAAATGACAATGTTGAAATGACGGGTGAGGCAAAATTTATTTATTATGGAGAACTTGAACTTTTATGATTAATGTAAACAAAAATTTTAGTTTATTAGAAAACAATTATATTTTTACTGAAGTTAATCAAAGAAGAGATAAGTATCAACAAGAAAACAAAGATAAAAAGTTGTTGCAACTTGGTGTTGGAGATGTATCTTTGCCATTGCCAAAAAAAATGGTTAAGATTATGCAAAAAGAATTAAAAAAGCAATGTGGCAAAAAGCATTTTAGGGGATATCCACCTGAAAATGGTTACGATTTTTTAAAAAATGCAATTGTTGATTATTACAAAAGAAGAAATGTTATTTTGCAAAAAGATGAGATTTTTATAAGCAATGGTGCTGGTTGTGATGTTGGGAATTTGCTTGATCTTTTTGGATTGAACAAAGTTGTTATTCAAAATCCAACATATCCAGCATACTACGACAGCAGTATAATTGCAGGCAATGAAATAATTTTGCTTTCTGCAACAAAAGAGAACAACTACATACTTTCGCCAGATGAACTTGAATTTGACAGTTATTTAATATATTTATGCTCGCCAAACAATCCAACGGGTGCAACATTTGATTATGCAAGTTTAAAAAAATGGGTTGATTTTGCAAACAAAACAAAATCCATAATTATTTTTGACTGTGCATATGAGAGTTTTATTGAAGACAATTGTCCTCATTTTATTTATGAAATAGAGGGAGCAAAAAATTGTGCAATTGAAATTGCAAGTTTTTCCAAAACAGCAGGCTTTACGGGGATAAGGTGCAGTTATAGTGTTTTTCCAAAAAATTTGAACATAGATGGCTTGAACCTAAACTCTATGTGGAACAGAAGACAATGCACAAAGTTTAATGGTGTTCCCTATTTTATACAAAAAGGTGCTTGTTATGCTTTGTCTAGTGATGGCATATTGGAATGCAAAAAAAATATCATTACATACAAAGAAAATGCTTTCTTAATTAAACAGTGTTTAAAAGAACAAAAATATGATGTTTTGGACACAAACAATTCGCCATATGTTTGGTTTAAATGTCCAAACAATATGAGTTCTTGGGAGTATTTTGATTATTTGTTAAATGAATATCAAATTGTTGGAATACCAGGTATTGGGTTTGGTAGTGGTGGCGAAAATTATTTTAGATTTTCTGGCTTTGCAAAAAGGGAAGATATTGTTGAAGCAATAAAGAGAATAAAAACAAAAAAAATACCACCTAATTATGAAGTGAACCCCAAAAGTTAGACAACTTAAGGAGGTTCACTTCAAATTAGGTGGCATTTTTTATAGGGAGTAAGAATATATGTCTAAAAGCATACTATTTTATTTGAATACGCTTTTTTTCTTCAACTTTTTTTTCTTTTGGAAAACTTATGCAAAGTGTACCATTTTCCAATTTTGCACAAACATCTTCTTCTTTTATATCGCCAACATAGAAACTTCTTGATACATTTCCATAATATCTTTCTTTTCTAATATATTTCTTGTGGTTGTCTTCGTGGTTTTCTGATTTGTTTGCAGTAATTGTTAAATAGCCATTGTTTATTTCAATGTTTATGTCTTTCTTTTCATACCCAGGCAAATCCATTTCAAGTTCATATCCGTTTTCATATTCTTTTATATCTGTTTTCATTAAATGAGAAATCTCTCTTGAAAAAACAGGTATTCTGAATAAATCTCCAAAAGAATCAAATAAATCATAATCTCTTTTGTTGCGTGTCATTATATCATTATTATTATTGTTATTATATTTCATAATTTCCTCCTAGTATTTTTATCAAATACAAGCACATTATAATTCGTTATGCTAGCAATGTCAAGCAAAGAGTGCCAATTTTTTAAAAATTTTTAAATATTTTGTATAAATCCAATTTTTTTTATCAATATAATAAGTGGAGGTAAAAATGAAACTAATAGAAAGCAAAACATTCAAAAACTTAGCAAAATCTTATGCAGGTGAATGTCAGGCACACATAAGGTATAAATTTATTGAATATGGGGCAAGAATGCAAGGATATAAGT
>CASFHZ010000018.1 GCA_949294585.1 uncultured Christensenella sp.
TAAAAATTTTATATATTCAAAAAAATCACATTTTTTGACAAATAATTAGTTTATTGCAATATATTTTATTTATTTTTTAATTATTAATTTTTTATTATCTTATATATTCAACATATCCATCTTTTGTTGATGTTGTTAAAACAAAATCAACATCGGATATTCCTTCGCCAAGACTAGGTCCCTCTTTAAGAAATATTGTTGAAGCAATACTAAGTAACTCTGATGAAATATAACTATTTAACCCTGCAATGCTAGCACTATCTATTGTTACCGTTTTTAAATTACAACCTGAAAACGCAAGACTTTCAATGCTTGCCACATTTTTTGGTATTGTTACACTTGTCAAATTTCTGCAATCGGCAAAAGCACTATTACCTATTGATATTATACTGTCAGACATAACAACACTTGTTAGTTATTTTGCCAAGTTTTTTTGTTATTTTATAGATTTCAGCAATAACTCAGGAACATTAACATTGCAAGTTTTATAGAAGTTATTTATGTTTGCAGTTGTGTTTACCTCACAAACAACGGGACCGTTTATGCTTCTTAAAATATCTACAATGGCAAAATCACAGCCAACAACTTTTGATGCGTTAATTGCAAGTTGTTCATCTATATATGTTGGAATATAGTTAGACATTGTTCCTCCAAGAGTTAAGTTAGACCTAAAATCTCCAGAAACACCTTGTCTTGAATATGAGGCAACAACTTTGTTTTTTATAACAAACATTCTTATATCTGTTCCACTTGATTCCAAAATGTATTCTTGCAACAAAAGTTCTTTGCCTTGATATTTTTCAACCAAGTTGTATAGTTCTTGTTTTGTTTTTACCAAAAATACATTTCTTCCAGAATCTCCATACCAACCTTTAACAACAATAGGCAATCCCAAGTCTTCAATGGCATCATTTAGAAAATTTATTGCTTTGGTTTTGTCAAATCTTGTCATTGTAGGAAAAATAACAGTTTTTGGAATATTAACATTGTATTTTGCCAATTCTTGATATAAATTTGCTTTGTTTTCGCACATATCAATTGCTCTTGATGAATTTACAACTTTAACTCCCATCATTTCCAAATTTTTTGCAACGTGTGCATCTTTATCAAAAAACAACGCATAGTTATATGTGGAATACGAATCGTGGCACTTTACATTGTTGTTATCAATAAAAGAATAAATTTCTGCATTGGTTTTGAAAGTTAATGAGATGTTATTGTCTTTTGCTGCTTGCAAAAACAACTGATTTTTTTCAATAAATTCCTCTTCACTTATTCCATCATCGTGAACAACTAAAACTTTTCCTCTCATAAATACCTCAAAATTATTATAACATAAAATTAAAACAATTCAACAATATAATCACATCATTTTCTGATAAATGTTTTTTATAATATTTTTATAGTTTGTTGTGTTTGTCTTTATATAAAAGATATTTTTTGTAAGTGGTTTTAAATTCAATTTTTTTGCGATGTCAAAATTTTTATTAATTTTTATATAAACAACAACAGTTTTGCCATAGCGTTTAAAAATTATAAAATTATTATTAGATTTTTTATTACTAACAACTGACTTTTTGTCTTGCAAGTTAAATATGTTGCCAATACATAGTTGAGTGTTACAGTTTTTTAGTATTTTAACGCAATTGTTGTGAATTACATTTGCATCGCACTTTGTCATGAAGTTTAATTCATCATAACTTAAAAACAACAGTTGTTTATTTGTTTTTACAATATTTGGATTAACATCTCTAACACCATCAACATCTGTCCAATTTTCGTAAGTTTGGGCATTTACGCATTTAGACAAAATTGCACCTGTGATATCTCCACCACCTCTTGAAAAGAGTTGTATTTTTTTGTTTTGGTTTATTCCATAAAATCCACAAGTTGCAAATGTTTTATATTTTTTCAAATATTCTTTTGTTTTTTTTGATATTTTTTTGTAATTTATTTTGTCTTTATTAAAAAAAATTAATTTTTCGGCAGGAATAAATTTTATTTTTAAAAATCTAGCCATAATTTTTGTTGTTAAATATTCGCCTCTGGAAATAAAATATTCAACATTTTTATTGTTTTTTAATTCAAAAAAATATTTTTTTATTTCTTTTTCTACATTTATGTTAACATTTGTATTATTTTTTAAATTATTAAATTTTTTACACAATAAATAAAAATAATTTTCCACATTTTTATTTTGTAAAAAATCATTGCAACAATTTATCAAAATATCTGTAACTTTTATGTCATTTTCGCCATTTTTACCCAGTGCAGAAAAAACAAAAATTTTTCTATCAAACAAATCATCTTTTAATATTTTTATATTTTTTATACCCTGCATTTTTGCCGTTGAACTTCCACCAAATTTACAAACTATCATTATAATTTAACAAGTCCTCCATATTATAAAGACCTTTTTGTTTTGTTTTAATAAATTCAAGTGCTTTCACTGCTCCCTCACAAAAAATCTCTCTTGATTTTGCAATGTGTTTAATTTCAAGAACTTCGCTTTGTCCATAAATTTTTAATGAGTGTTCACCAACAACATCTGCAATTCTTATCACATTAACATTTGGTTGAACACCAATCAAATTTAATTTGTTTATCATTTTTTTTGCAGAACCACTTGGGCTGTCTTTTTTGTTTTTGTGGTGAATTTCCTGTAACAAAAATTCGTTGTTATTTAAACTACTTAAACTCTTTAACATTTTTAATAATACATTAAATTGTAAACTAAAATTGGAATCAATAAAAATTGGTATATTTTTAGAAAATTTTTCTATTTCTAACAAATTTGAATTGTTGTGATTTGTTGTTCCAATAACAATTGGCACTTTTAATTGTTTTGCCATAATTAAATTACTTTTTAATGCAATTGGACTAGAAAAGTCTATAATACCATCAATATCACTAAAATTGTTGTTTCTATTTTCTATATCAATACAAACAAAACTTTTGTTCATTTTTGTTAAATACTGTTGCATTTGTGTTCCCATTCTTCCATTTGCACCAATTATTGCTATCAATTTA
>CASFHZ010000019.1 GCA_949294585.1 uncultured Christensenella sp.
AAGAGGATAAAAGAAGTTTTAATAAAAACAAAAGGCGAAGTTAATGTTGAAATAAAAACAGAAAAAACAAAGAGAATTTACAAATTAAAAGGCTCAAACAAAACACAAAGATTAAGAACAAATGTCTATGGTGAACAAGTTGAAATTTCGTTTACATCAGATAGCGATGAAGTGGAAATATCTTGTCCAGAAATAACAATTGGAGTAACTGGATAATGATTGATGAAGATTTAATTAAATACTTTAATAAAATTCAGATAAGAAAAAACAATTACATAAAAAGGGGGAACAAAAATGTATCAATACACATTCAGTAAAGAGGATACTGATGCTTTAACAGAAAAAACCAAAAAATATTCAGATTTATTAGATAGTTTTAAAGATGTTGATAAAAAATATTCTTCACAAGATAATGGTTCGTTGGACCTTGAAGAAATGACTTTTACAAAACCAAGTGATGAGGAGATTAAAAAACAAGCAGAAAACAACTTGTATGACTACAAAGAAACTGGAATTAAAGGTATTAACGATGAATACGATGAAAAACAAAGTTCAATTGAAAATCAAATTTCAAGCACTTTAAAATCGGGTGATGAAAAAAAGAATGAAACAAAGCAGTTGTATTCATCATTAAAACAAGATGCATCAAATGATGCAACAAAAAGAGGACTTGCTCGTTCGTCAATAGTAATTAATGTTCTTGATGCTTTTGACCAAAATATGATTAATGAATACAACAAGATTAATGAAGAAATTTCAAGCACTGTTGATTCGTTAAACAATCAAAAAGCATTGTTAAGCGAACAAAAACAAAATGCACTAAATTCGTTTGATATAACCTATGCAGTAAAACTTTCAGAAAAAATAGATGAAATAAACAAGGAACTTTTGGAACAAGAACAAAAAGTAATTGAATACAACAACGAAATTGCTCAAAAAGAGGCAGAATACGAGCAAAACAGAAAGGAAAATGCATTAGATTATGCTGACTATGTTGCAGAATATGGAGTTAAAGAACTTGAAGAAATTAAACAAAATGAAAAATATCTACTTGCAAAAGATTACTTTATGTCTATGCCAAAAGAAGAGGCATTAGAGGAACTCGAAAGCAATAAGATTTATAATGCCGAACTTGGTTCAGTTGCATTTAACAAACTGAAAGTTATATTAAAAGCAAGAGAGGATTAGTTAATGTGGGAAGAAGTTTTCTCTATTGCTTTAACTAACGGTATTTTTGCGTGCTTGTTTGTTGCACTTTTAGTTTATGAACTAAGAGATTCAAGGGCAAGAGAGAAAAAATATCAAAAAACTATTGATGTTCTTGCTGTTAGGTTGTCAAGCGTTGAGCAAATAAAACAAGATGTTGATGATATAAAGCAAGTTGTAGTTTATAAAAAGGGGAAGAAGTCTAGTGAAAACGTTTAAAACAAAAATAAAATCTTATAGTTTTTGGACAGGTCTTTCTGGTGCAGTGGTTATGCTTTGCACAACAATTGGAAAGTGCTTTGGCTGGACTATAAACGATGAACTTATTGAAGATATAATAATGTCAATTTGTGGAATTTTGGTCGTTTTTGGAGTTGTTTGTATGCCAATAAAAACAGATGGCGAAGAAACAAAAAAAGATGATGAACTGAATAATATTTCACAAACTGATGAAACAGAAAAAAAAGAAGAAGATTCAGAAGATAAAATCTTGGAAGAATAATATTAATCTTTAAATATAAAAAACAAAAAACCGAAATATATGTTGTTGATATAAAACATATTTTCGGTTTTTTTTGTATAATAGAAGTGATTGTTAAAAAAATGCTTGATATTTTATAAAGAATATAATATACTTAATTAACTAATGCAAGTTTATTTTTAATATGGTGATTTATTTATGATGTTTAAAAACTCTTTAAAATTATTTATTGCAAATTTTTCAGTTTTTTGGAAGTTGCTTTTATACAAAATTATTGTGGTTTGTATTTGTGCTTTGCTTTTTATTCCTGTTATACCATCTTGGGAACAATCTTTAAACTCGGTTAATTTTGTTAAACTTTTAACAAGTTTTGCAACTAACAATGTTTTTTTAAACACAACAACTTTATTAAATAACTTGTTTATATTAGTAGATGCATTTGTAAATGCTATGGGAATTTTGTTTACTATAAACACATTTGCCTTTTTTTATTCAATAGTTATTGTATTTTTAATTTTGCCTTTTTTGTTGGGCTTAAGCAGTGTTCCAACAGGTGAAGGGCTGTATTCATATATGGCAAGTTTGTCTAAATCAAGTTTCACAGCAACTTTTTTAAGTAAACTAAAAATTTCTTGCATTTATTCAATTTTTAGAGCATTAATTACATTACCATTTGTTGCTATTCTTACTGTAACATTATATTGGCTTTTATACTTAACAACTTTGGGAGGTTTATTTATCATTATATTGCCAATAATAATTGTGATATATTTTGTGCTAATGGTTTCGCTTTTAGTTACAACTTTTTGTGGTTGGATGCCTGCAACTGTTGTGTTTAACATAAGTCCAACACAATCATTTAAAAAGGGAATAAAAGCAGTATCAAGAAGATATTTTAGAGTATTTTCAAGTGTTTTTGTTATAATCTTTTTTGCAACAATATTTTCTTTAATGCTTACATCATTTTCATTAATTGCATTAATTCCTCTTGCTTCTGTTGCAATAATTATGCTTGAAATGGTAATGTTCTTTGAAAGTCAAGGAATGAGATATTATGTTGATTTAGATACAATTATATCTCCAAAAAAACTTGAACAATGCGATAAATTTACTAAAGTTAAAAATATTATATAAAAATTAAAAAAACACAAAAATTAATGCAAGGCAAAACCTTGTTTAGTTTTTTTGTGGAAAAAAAGGAGAAATAATGGAACAAAAATCAAACGATGATAAAATAATTGAGCAATTAAAAACTTTAATAAACGATGATAATTCTGATTCAAAAACAATAACTGAATCTGAAAAACAAAAAGTAAAAAAAGATAAACCTTTAAAAGTTAAAGGTATTAAAGCAGATAAAAATTTGAAAAAGATAAAATCAAAAGACAATCAAATGGAAGACAACAAAAAAAATGTCATAAAAAAAATGGACAAATCACCAAAAGTAAAAATCACTTTTTTGGGTGGAGTTGGTGAAATTGGTAAAAATATGACAGCCATTGAGTATGGCAATGATATGATTGTTATTGACTGTGGTTTAACATTCCCAGGCGATGATCTTCCAGGAGTTGATGTTGTTGTGCCTGATGTAACATATTTAATTCAAAATAAAAGCAAAATTAAGGCATTTATAATAACTCACGGACACGAAGACCATATTGGAAGTATTCCATTTGTTCTTCAAGATGTAAATGTGCCAATTTACGCTTCAAGATTAACTCTTGGACTAATAGAAAATAAATTAAAAGAATATCCAAAATTAAAACACAAACTTATTGCAGTTAAGCCAAAACAAGTATTAAAAATAGGTTGTTTTGCCATTGAGTTTATACACGTCAACCACTCAATTGCAGGTGCAATGGCACTTTGCATAAACACACCTTGTGGAAATATTGTTCATACAGGTGACTTCAAAATTGATTTTGAACCAATAACTGGTGAAACAACTGATTTGGCAAGATTTGGTGAACTTGGCAAAAAAGGTGTTAATTTGTTCCTTTGCGAAAGCACTAATGTTGGCAGAAAAGGTTACTCTATGAGCGAATCAAATGTCGGCAGAGAAATGGACAAAATCTTTGAAAAACACACAAAAAACAGATTGTTTGTTGCAACTTTTGCTAGTAATATTCAAAGAATGCAACAAATTTTGGACCTTGCAGAAAAATACAAGAGAAAAGTTGCATTTTCTGGCAGAAGTATGCTTAATGTAAGTGAAGTTGCTATGAAATTGGGCGAATTAACTTACAATAAAGAAAATGTTATAGATATAGACAAAGTTTCAAAATATCCTGATGAAGAAATTTTAATTATGGCAACAGGAAGTCAGGGCGAATCTATGAGTGCACTTTCAAGAATGGCATCAGGTGAATTTAAGGGCATTGAACTTGGTGAAAATGATTGCATAATTTTGTCATCTTCTCCAATTCCTGGAAATGAAAAATCTGTTTACAGTTTAATTAACACATTGTTTAAAAAAGGTGCAGATGTTATATACGATGAGTTGGCAGAAGTTCACGCATCAGGACACGCTTGCGAGGAAGAAATAAAAATTATGCACAAATTGGTTAAATCAACAAATTTTATTCCTGTTCACGGTGAATATAGGCACTTAAAACAACACAAAGAACTTGCTATTGCACTTGGAATGGACCCAAGAAACATTATTCTTCCAGAACTTGGAATGCAAGTTGAAATGTCAAAAACTTCAATTTCAACTTGTGGATATGTTCAAGCAGGACTTAGACTTGTTGATGGACTTGGTGTTGGCGATTTGTCAAGTGCAGTGCTTAGAGATAGAAAACAACTTTCAGAAGAGGGTGTTTGCGTTGCAGTTGTCAATTTGTCTGCTGTTAGTGGCGAACTCATTAGTGACCCATTCATTATAACTCGTGGTGTTGTTTATAACGATGAAGCAGAAGAATTTAATCAAGATGCTCGTGCTTGTTTAAGTCAACTTTTAAGAAGTTATGACCTAAAAGAAATGGAACAAAGTGAAATAAAGAACACAGTTAAAAAAGCACTTTCAAATTTCATATTTAAAAGAACAAAAAGAAGACCAATGATATTAACAGTGGCAATTTTAGGATAATGGAATATTTAGAGCAATTAAAACAAATATCAATAGAAAATCACATACCCATTATAAAAGATGATGGGTGTGATTTTTTAATTGAATTTTGTAAAACACATCAACCAAAAACAATATTGGAAATTGGAACTGCTGTTGGATATTCTGGTTCATTTATGTTAAACAATTGCAATGCCAATTTAATCACAATTGAAAAAGATGAAAAAGTTTTTAATATTGCCAAAAAAACATTTAACTCATTAAATCTGCAAAACAGAGTTGT
Source organism: uncultured Christensenella sp. (assembly GCA_949294585.1). Taxonomy (GTDB): domain Bacteria; phylum Bacillota; class Clostridia; order Christensenellales; family UBA1242; genus UBA5893. The sequence continues at coordinate 5,038 of CASFHZ010000019.1, forward strand.
GCAAATTCTTGGAGATGCAAAGGAAGTTATAAAAACATTAACAAACAAGTTTGATTTAATTTTTCTTGATGGACCAAAAGGTCAATATATTTTTTATTATGAAACACTAAAAAACTTGTTGAACAAAGGTGGATATATTATTGCTGATAATGTATATTTTCACGGACTTGTTAACGGTCCAGAATTTGTTAAGCACAAACTTAGAACAATGGTTGTTAATTTGCGTAAATTTTTGGATTTAATAAAAAATGATAAAGATGTTGAGGCAAAAGTTTTGGACATTGGAGATGGTATTGCAGTTATAAAGAAATTATAATATTAATAAAAAAATACTTAAATATAGATTTTTTAAGTGTTTTTTTGTTATAATAATTAATGTGAATTGGGAAATTGAAATAATTAAATATCTGCAACAAAATCAAAATGTTTTTTTTGATTTTATTTTCTTTATTTTTAGTTTTTTTGCAAGTTATATTGGCATATTATTAATTTTTGTTTTTTTCTATATTTTTTGGAAAAAATACTCCTATTTATTTTTGTTTGCCTGTTTATTTAATGTTGGATTTAATTATATTTTAAAAATATTTTTCGCCAGACCAAGACCATATGAAATTAGTAATGAAATAATAAATGTTACCAATTCGTTAGGAAAAAGTTTTCCAAGTGGGCATATGGTTTGTGCAACAACAATTGTATTCTTTTTGTTTTTGTTTGTTTTTAATTCAAAAATGAAAAAAAGCACAAAGATTTCACTGTACTTCATTTTTATTGTATTTTTATGTTTTGTTGCGTTATCACGAATGTATTTTGGACAGCATTATTTAACAGATATATTCGCAGGTGTGTTGCTGAGTTTATGTCTTTCAATAATTATCTATTATATCTATAAGGCAATTTATTTAAAATTTAAGAAAAAATCATATAGAAAAAATGTGTTTTAATGTTAAAAATTTTTCAATAGGTTTTACTATATAAGAAAAAAGTGATATACTCTTTTCATAGGAGTTTATATGCAAATAGAAGTAATTTCAGAAAGTGCAGAAATGACAATGCAAATTGCAAAAAAATATGCACAAAGTATAAAATCACCAGTTGTGATTTCATTAGTAGGAGATTTGGGTGCAGGAAAAACAACTTTCACCAAAGGTTTTGCTGAGGGACTTGGAATTAAAGAACTTGTAAGCAGTCCAACTTTTACAATAATGAATGATTATTCAAGTGGAAGAATGCCACTATATCATTTTGATATGTATCGTTTGGGCAGTAAAGAAGAGGCAATTGAATTAGGTTTTGAAGAATATTTTGATTTACGAAAACTTGATGGTGTTGCAATTGTTGAATGGGCAGAAAATGTGAAAGGTTTGTTGCCAGCACTTTATGTTGAAATTAATTTTACAAAAATTGATGATGATAAACGAAAAATTCAAATAGAAGTAAAAGGTTGGGTATAATGAAAATATTAGCATTAAATACAGCATTCGCAAATTCTGATGTTGGTTTTTGTGATGGAGAAAAAAAAGACTATATTTCACACAGTAGCAGTGCAAGACATTCCGAAAATATTTTAGTCTGCGTTGATGAGTTGCTTAAAAAAAACAATGAAAAAATACAAAATATTGATGTAATTTCAGTTGTTGTTGGGCCTGGTTCGTTTACTGGCATAAGAATTGGCGTTGGAATTGTTAAGGGAATGTATATTGCAAACAACAAGTTAAAACTAATTTCCATTTGTTCACTAGATTTAATGGCATACACCTATGCAAAGCAAAATGTAAATCAAGACTTTTGGTGTGTGCTTGATGCTCTAAGTGGAAACATTTTTGTTTGCAAATACAATAAATTAGGTGAAAGACTAAGTCAACCTCAAATGTTAACAGGTGAAATGCAAGACAGTTTAAATGGAATAGTTGTTGGTCTTATATGTGAAAGAATGAATATATGCAACCAGTTTATATCATTTTCGGCACAAGAACTATTGGACTATACAATTCAAAAATGTCAAAACAATGAGTTTGTTAGTGAAAAAAATTTGTTGCCTATTTATTTAAGAAAATCACAAGCAGAAATTGGATTAGAAAATGCAAATAAAAAAAATTGATAAAAATTATCTAAAAAATGTGATAGAAATATCAAAAAGTCAGTTTAATTCTGAAAGTTGGACAGATGAACAATTTGAAGAATTACTGTCAAATTCAAATTATTCAATTTATACACTTGTCTGCAACAACACATTGCTATCTTATTGCATTGTGCTTGAAAGCGTTGATGATTTAAACATAGTAAGCATTGCAACAGATAAAAAACACCTAAACAAAGGATATGCAACACAACTAGTTGAATATGTGATTAAATTGGGAGATGATAGCAATAAAACAATATCTTTGGAAGTAAAATCAAAAAATACAAACGCAGTTAATTTATATAAGAAATTAAATTTTAAACAAGTTTATATTCGCAAGAAATATTACAAAGATGGTGACGATGCACTTATAATGTTCTATGAAAAAGTAAACAACTGATAGCAAATTGCATAAATAATTATGTGAAAATAGAATACAAGGGAATTGAAGTAAATTATATAAAAATAGGTGACGGCGAAAAAAGTGTTTTATATCTTCACGGTTGGGGAGGAAATATAAACAGTTTTTTGAGAGTTGCAAAAAACATTAATGCAACAAGTATATTAATAGATTTTCCTCCGTTTGGCGAAAGTCAAACCCCAATAAATGCTTGGACAGTTAAAGATTATGCAATGCTTGTAAAAAAAATAATTGACAAAGAAAACATAAAAAAATTTTCAATTGTAAGTCATTCTTTTGGCTCAAGAGTTGCAATTTATCTTTCCAGCATATATAATAATGATGTGGAAAAACTTGTCATAACAGGTGGTGCAGGAATAAAAACCAGATTTTTAAAAAGGTTTTTTAGAAAAATAAAATACAAAATAATAAAATTTTTCAATAAAAATGCAATTGTTGGCTCAAAAGATTATGTTAATTTGTGTCCTGTTATGAAAAAAACATTTTCTAATATTGTAAACGAGGATTTAAAATGTCTTTGTAACAAAATCACTTGCAAAACATTGTTAATTTATGGAAATAAAGACAAAGAAACACCAATTTATATGGCAAAAAAATACCATAAATTAATAAAAAATTCAAAATTAAAAATCTACAAAAATTGTGGGCATTTTGCATATTTGGAAAATTTTAATGAGTTTATTTTAGATACAAATATTTTTATAAGGAATTAATATGGAATTTTTTAATGGAAGTAATTTACATTTAATAATAGCAGTAATTTTATCTGCAATAAATGCAGTTTTATTGTGTTTTATTGGCTATAAATTTTTGCAAGTTATTCAACTTAGTGGCTACAAAATAAATGGCTATCGTGCTTGGCTTAAAGAAACAAAGGCAAAGTTTGTTGGCAGAGTTTGTGTGCTTTCTTTTTTGTCCATTCTGTGTGCACTTGTTTCAAACGCACTGCTAGATGGCTATGGTGAATATTATTCATATGTTGGGTTAATATTCTACTTTTATTTTTGTATTGTCTTTATTGTAAATGTTTTCACAAGACCACAAAAAACACCTTTAAAACAAACAAAAAGAATGAACAGATTAACTGCTGTTGTATTTATTTTAACAATGGCAATAACATTTGTTTTAATTGCAGTGTTTAGTGAATATATCCCATATGTAAAGTTTGGAATAATAACCATAACACCAGCATTAATGCCAATTATTGTTCCTCTTGCACATTTTATTTGCGTGCCAATGGAATTTTTATTTAGACAATTCTATATCCAAAAAGCAAAAAAGAAACTAAAAAAACAACCTGATTTAATAAAAATTGGAATAACGGGAAGTTTTGGAAAAACAACAACAAAACATATTCTAAATGTTATGCTTTCAAAAAAATATAATGTTTGTATGAGTCCTCACAGTTTTAATACTCCAATGGGTTTAACAAAAGTTATCAATTCCTATTTAAAACCAGAACATCAAGTTCTAATAACCGAAATGGGTGCAAGACAAATTGGTGATATAGCATATTTGTGCAAATTAATTAATCCAAAACACGCAAT
>CASFHZ010000020.1 GCA_949294585.1 uncultured Christensenella sp.
ATTTCAAAATTGTTTTCATCATCATAAATTTTATTATAATACAAGTCAGTGTGGTAATTGCAATTATTCCAACAATTTTTTTCCATTAAATTCGAATTATATTGATTTTTTAAACTATTTATTGTGTTCTCTTGTTTTACATTAATTTCAATTCCATTAACAACTAGAATAATTTTTGAAATATTTACTTTATTGATAAATTCCAAACAATTTTTAAAAACACTGTCAATGTCAGTGTTCTTTTTTGAAATTAAATATAAAGATTTTGTATTATTCTCAAAAAATAATGTTAAATTTTTATAGTTACAAATTTTTTTCATAATATTTTATATGAAAATTTCACAAATATGTTACAAAAAACCAATGTTTATTTAAGTTAGTGCAAAATCTAATAAACATTGGTTTTTTATTTAATTAATATTCAAATTTACTATTTGCATTTTTTATTTAGATATTTTGGGTCTCTTTCGTGTCTTGTTTTATTTCCAAGAACAGAGTCCTTTCCTTGCCAAGAATGGTCTTCATACAAAACATAAGGCACACTAAATGTCGCTTCACTTATATAGTTGTGAAATGTATTTTCTGTTGGCGCAGAATAGCAAAGTGGAATAACACCAAATTCAATATAAATTAATGATTTTCTCATAATTTGAACTGGTGATAAAACTGAAATTAATTTATTAAAGCCATTATCTTTAAAATAACAAGATGCAACATAGCATTCATCGGCAGAGTTATAAACCCCATCTTCACCTTTATATTTATCGTTCAAATCTTCTCCACGTATGTATTTTCCTTCAATTCCCTTGCTTAATAAATAATTTTTGCCAGCTTTTGAAAGTGCAATTTTATCTGCAACCCCGTTATAAACGTGTCTGCTTCCTGGAACATAAAATTCAACATATCTGCCTTTTGCCCTTTCTTCATTAAAAAGAGCAATTCCCAAATCTAATCGTTTTTTAAATTCCTCATTAGGATATTCACCATCAATTAATGGATGTTGTGCAGCAACTTCTATTAAAACTTTAATATCTTTTGCTTTTCCCAAATTTTCCATATTAGCTTTTGCTATATCATACTTTTTCATCCATTCTTCTTTTGTTTTTTGCAAAAACTCATCTGTGTACATATAAATGCCTCCTTAACAATACATTTTCTTGAATATCTATATTATAACATATTTTTACAATCTTTACAACTATTATATCCTACATTTTATCCAATGTTTTTATTGCAAGCAAATCAAGAACTTTTTCAAGAATAGTTAAGCAATAATTAGACAATTTCATCCAAGATGCTTGTTTTGTTTCATCTTGTTCTTTTGAAATATTGCATTGAGAATAAAATGCACTAAACAAGTTTGCCAAATTGTAAACATAATCACACAAATAACTTGGTGCAAAATCGTTATATGATGCCATTAAATAAGAATCAAATTGACTTAAATGAATTAATATATCTCTTTCTGCAGTTGAATAAACATTGCAGTTAAAGTTATCAAGATTTTTTTCTCCACATTTTTTTAGAAGAGATTTTATTCTTGTTATTGTGTACAAAATATATGGTCCCGTTTTGCCTTCAAAAGAACAGAATTTGTCTAAATCAAAAACATAGTCTTTTGTTCTGTAATTTGACAAATCTGCGAACTTTAAAGATGCCAAAGCAACAACATCGGATATGTTTAACATTTCTTCATCTGTTAAATTTTGTCCTCTTGCAACTTTAACTTTTTCCAAAGCTTTTTGTGTTACTTCATCAATTAAATTGCTTAATTTCATAACTCCGCCATCACGAGTTTTGTATGGTTTTCCATCTTTTCCATTCATTGTGCCAAAACTTGCGAAATTCAATTCAATATTCTTTGTTAATAAATTAGTTTTTTGTGCACATCTAAAAAGTTGTGTAAAGTGCAAACTTTGTCGGTTATCTGCAAGATATATTATTTTATCAACATCATATTCCTTTTCTCTTAAAATTATCGTTGCCAAATCCGTTGTGCTATAAAGAATGGAACCATCTGTTTTCACAAGCATAAATGGAGGAATTTCAACTTTATCTTGGTCATTTGAAACATCAACAACATATGCCCCTTCACTTTCATATGCAAAGCCATCTTTTTTTAGCTTTTCAATCATATCCCAACAGTATTTATTTGCATCACTTTCACCTAGCCAAAGGTCAAAATGCACATTCAAAGCCTCGTAATTTTTCTTTAAATCAACAAGAGAAACTTCCATAAACTTTTTCCAGAGTTCTCTATACCCTCTTTTACCATTTTGCAGTTCAAAGGTAGCTTTTCGTGCTTCATTCATAAAATTTTCATCACTTTTTGCCCTTGAACTTGCAGTTGGATAAATAACTGATAAATCTTCAATAGTAACTGGAGATTCAGAAGGATATTCACCAGTGTAACTATCATCAAAGTAAACTAAATCAGGTTTTTGAAGTTTAATTTCACTAATAATCATACCCATTTGAAGTCCCCAATCACCCAAGTGAACATCACCAAGTGTTTTATTACCCAAATAAGCACATATTCTTTTAACACTTTCACCTATTATTGCACTTCTTAAATGTCCAATATGCAATGGTTTTGCAACATTTGCACCACCATAGTCAACTATTATGTTCTTTTTTACACCTGTTAAATCTTTAACATTTTCATCTAAATTTTCAATATAACTAGACACATATTCGCACAAAAATTGATTATTTATAACAATATTAATAAAACCTGGTTTAACAACATAACAATTTTCAATTATATTGTTACTTGGAATATTTTTAACAACTTCTTCTGCAATCAAAAAAGGTGCTTTTTTATATTGCTTTGCAATTTGCATTGCATCGTTGCATTGAAAATCACCATACCCCTCAATTACACACTTAACAACTTTGCAATCATTTAAAACATAACCTGTTTTGTTAAATGCCTCACCAATTAATTTGGACAATTTGTTTGTTATCGTTTCCACAATTTTCTCCTATACATTTTACAAATAGTAATTATAGTTTTAAGATAAAAACTTTAAACATTTTAAAATCTTAAAAAATTAACAAAGAAAGTTTAACAAAATTTGCTTTCTTTTGCAACTGTTAACAAAAAAAGATTTTTAACAAACTGGTTAAAAATCTTTTCACAATATTTTTACTTGTTTATTTTGTTAAAACATCTTCATCTTCAATATTTTTTCTAAAATCTTCAAATGAATTATAAACGTTAACATTCATATTTGAATATGAATAATACTTAAACTCCCAATTATCTTTGCTTTGTTTGTTTAAATAATCTGTTACGCTTTTAGCATTTTTTTCACCAAAAACAATGCAATATCTTGATGGTTTAAAATTATCCTCTTGTACTATAATTTCATAAATATCGTTTTTCATTTCCAGCCTCCACATATATATTTATTTATTTTTTGTTAAACAATCCAAAAATATATAATTTAATTGCTTTGTTTTATCTACAAAAATCATCATTCAAAGATTTTTCTTTTTTTAATTCTTCAAAAATTTTTAATTCTTCTTTTGATGCATTTTCGCAATCGGATGCGTGAACAACATTTTCTGTTATTCTAATTTCTTTTCCCAAAAGTTTTGGAATGTCATATCTTATTGTTCCAATTTCAGGATTTTTTGTTGAACCAATAAGTTGTCTAATCACAGAAATAGCTTCTTCACCCACAACTTTCATTCCATAAACTTTGTCGCTGGTTATATAATCTTCTAATTCTTGATAAAAACCTTTGCCAACGTGTTCGTGATAATGTTTTTGCGCTCTTTTTGCATCATATTTTACATATGTCTCTTCAACAATTTGCAAGCCCTTACTAAATAATCTTCTTTTTATTTCATTAATAACTCTTTTATCATTGGCAAAACCAGGTTTTACCATAACATAAGAAACTTCTGTCATTTTTTCTCCTTTGATAGTTGATGTCATAAATTTTACTATAATATTCATATATTGTCAATATTGTAATAAAAATTTAATAAATAATCTCTATTTTTTTTATATATTATTATATGCACAAAAAAAACAATAAGCATTTTTATATTCTATAAATTATACAATCTTAACAAATTGTGTAACTAATTTATAAAACTACAAATAAAAATGCCTAATGTCTTTGTTTTAAACTTACATACATATTAATAGTTAGTAACCATTACTTCAAAATAAGATTGTGGGTGATTGCAAACCGGGCAAACTTCTGGAGCTTTTGTTCCAACAACAATGTGTCCACAATTTCTGCATTCCCAAATTTTTACTTCACTTTTTTCAAATACTTGCTTTGTTTCAACATTTCTTAATAATGCTCTGTATCTTTCTTCGTGTCTTTTTTCAATTGCAGCAACTCCTCTAAACTTTTCAGCAAGTTCGTGGAATCCTTCTTCGTCTGCTGTTTTTGCAAAACTATCATACATATCTGTCCACTCATAGTTTTCACCTTGTGCAGCAGAATCAAGATTTTCTGATGTTGAACCAAGTTCATTTAATTCTTTAAACCACATTTTTGCGTGTTCTTTTTCATTGTCAGCTGTTTTTAAGAAAAGTTCAGCAATTTGTTCATAACCCTCTTTTTTTGCAACTGAAGCAAAATATGTATATTTGTTTCTTGCTTGGCTTTCACCAGCAAATGCTGTTCTTAAGTTTTCTTCTGTTTTTGTTCCTTTATATTTATTTGTTTTTTCCATTTTTTCATCTCCTCTTCCTAATTCTACAAATCTTTCACCAATTTTGTCAAGTTTTTCACCACTCATTTTGCAAACTGGGCAAATAGGTGTAACTCCCTCTTCAACTTCAAATTCTTCTTGACAAACTTTACATCTATATTTTATTAATTTTATTTTCATTTTTTCTCCTTTTACATTTAAGTCTTTGCTTCTGTCAAAATATTTTGTATGAAGCAATAATTTTGCTAGGTCACCATTTGGTTTACCTAAAAAAATTTTGTATAGTTCAATAATTTCTGGATTAGCATACGAAAGTCTGTTATTTAACGACAAATCACGGTTGAATAAACTTTCAACTCTTTTTCTTTGCCACAATTCTTCTTCGCCCAAGTGTTTCGGTTGACCTCCTCCACCAACGCAACCATTAGGACAAGCCATTACTTCTATAAAATCAAAATGTTCACCATTTTTTATTTTTTCAATTACAATTCGTGCGTTTGCCAAACCATAAACAACAGCTATTTTTAAATTTTTCTCCAATATTTGCACATTTGCAATTTTTATTGAGTTATTACCTTTTAAACTTGACAAATTAACAATATCTTTTGGAGGGTCATTTTTTGTGATTAAATGGTATGCAGTTCTTATGCTAGCCAACATAACTCCACCGGTGTTTCCAAAAATTACGCCAGCACCTGATGCTTCGCCCATTAACTTATCAAAGCAAGAATCTTGCAGACTTTCAAAATCAATGTTTTCTTCTCTAACCCATCTGCACAATTCGTGCGTTGTTATAACATAATCCATATCTTTAAGATTTGCAATTGTATTATAGTCATCAGATGAATTTAATTCTTCTCTTTTTATTTCAAATTTTTTTGCAGTGCAAGGTGTTAATGCAACATTTACAATTTTATTAGGGTCAATTCCCATTTTTTGTGCAAAATATGTTTTAATTAATGCTCCTTGCATACCAATTGGACTTTTTGTTGATGAAATATTGTCAATTAGTTCTGGATAAAATGTTTCAACAAATTTAACCCAAGCAGGACAACAAGATGTGAATTGTGGCAAATTTTTGTTATTTTTTATTCTTGTCACAAGTTCGTTTGCTTCTTCAATAACTGTTAAATCTGCACCAAAATTAGTATCTAAAACATAATTAAAGCCCAATTTTCTCAAAAGAGCTATCATTTTCCCTTCAACAAAGCTTCCCATATTAAAGCCAAATTCATCACCAAGTGCAACTCTAACAGAAGGAGAAGTTGACACAATAAAAATTTTTGATTTGTCTTTTAA
>CASFHZ010000021.1 GCA_949294585.1 uncultured Christensenella sp.
AAAGCATTTTGTTTTCCAAAATGGTTTGGTTCATATGAGCAAAAGAGTAATATTGTGCAATCAACTCGTTTATATGTTGCATATCATTTTCATCTTTGCTATCAAATTTTTCATTGTAAAAATCAGTAATTTCTTTAAAATAAACATCGTTGAGTTTTATTTTTGCCTGTGTGTAGTATTTATCAACAATTTCATTAAATGTGTCAATATCAATAGACACTTCTTCTAATTTTGAAACTACATCAAGTGATGGTTGAAGAGAGAAATTTGTTGTTAAAGTGTTTCCAAGATTAACAAAATTTTCCTTTTCATACTCATCGTAGTTAGAAGGGAAGGCATTATATAGATTTTCAACATTTTTAAAAACTGTGTCAAATTGATTTACTGTTAGATAAAAGTTAAGTGTTTCACCCTTTATTTTTGACATATAGTTAAGCAGGTCTGATGCCTTTTGCTTTAATGTGTTAAATGTTTCAATTGTTTTAGATTTTGTTGAAACAAATTGAGAATTTGAAAGAGTTGAAATTCTTAAAACTTCATCTTTAAGTGTTTCGGTTAGGTAAGTGTTCAGTGCCAAAACTCCATCGGAAAAAGTTTTTAATTTGTCTTCTTTTGTTAAGCTATTAAAGTCTGCTAATATTTTTTCATATGCTTGCTCTAATTCTTCATCGATGGAATTTTTTGTTGTTTCATTTGCATTTGTTCCAGTAAATAAAACATAAATTCCTCCAACATTAATAGCATCATAAGACAATTTTGTTGTTTGAGATACTGGTTTGTAAAGAAGATTTGTTGCAATTAGTGTAATAATTAACAAAGCCGTCAAAATAAAAATTGAAGGTCTGTAAAATATTTTATTAAATTCTGCATTTGCAAGTCTTAATATTCTTTTCATATTTTCTCCTAATTAATTGAGGTTGTTGCGTTGTTTTTATTTATAATATTTAGGAAAACATCTTCAAGCGAATAATCAACATCGCCAGCACCAAAAACTAAAATCTTGTTTTGTGTTAATGTTACAATCATTTGTGATAGCATTGTGTTATCAGATGATTTAATAAACAACTTGTTGCCTTGAAGTTTAATTGTGCAGTTAAATTTTTTCATTAAAATTTTTCCTGCAAGGTTAGGTGCATTACATTTAATGTACTGTGAACCTGCAATTAAACATTTTTTCTTTATTTCATCAAGAGTTTGTGTTTCAATAATTTTGCCTTTGTCAATTATTGTAACAACATCGCACAGGTTTTCCATTTCTCCAAGAATGTGACTTGATATAAAAATGGCTATTTTTTCTTTGTAAGCAAGTGTTTTAAGCATAAGTCTAAACTCTCTAATACCATTTGCATCAAGTCCGTTTGTTGGCTCATCTAAAATTAAAACTTTTGGTCTGTTTAAAAGTGCTTGTGCAACGCCAAGGCGTTGTTTCATACCCAAAGAATAATTGCCAACTTTATCTTTTATTCTGTTTGACAATCCAACAAGAGATGCAACATAGTTTATTCGTTCATTGTTTACATTTCCAGAAAGTTTGCCAAAGAATTTTAGGTTGTTATACCCAGAAAGGTAAGGGTAGAACTGAGGAATTTCAATCATTGCTCCAACATTTTTTATTGCTTGTTCAAATCCAGATTTAATTGAATGCCCACAAATATAAACATCGCCAGATGTTATGTGTGCAAGACCTGTTAACATTTTTATGGTTGTGCTTTTTCCTGCACCATTGGCACCAAGAAAACCCAAAATTTGACCAGGGTATAAATTTAGAGAAATGTTGTTAACTGCCAATCTGTCGCCATATTTTTTTGTTAAGTTAACAATGCTTAAAACAGGTTTAACTTTTTGAGGAGGTGGGGTTATATTGACATTTTTTGAATTATTGGAATTAAAATTATTTACTGCTTTATTTTGACTATTAATTGTTTGTTGTGTATTTTGTGCTATATTTTTTTGCGTGTTTAAAGAACTAACAGTTTCAATGTTTTTACTGTCCATAAGGTCATTTAGTCTATTAAAGTTGTTTGATTTGTTAAATTGAGAATTGTTCAATTTTAACCTCCATAATATTGTTAATCATCGGTGTCAATCAATGTTTCGTAGGCGTTTTCGTATATTAGATGTGCTTTTTCTCTCCATATGTTTGTTGCTCCAATTGCACTTTGCCTTGATGGTGCTTTTATTTTTAATTCAAACATTGGTTCATCAATTAGTGCAGATCTTATTTTTAAACAAACTGTGTAACTTCCGTCTGAATTTTTATCAATTGAACTCACATATTCTTGGGAACGCTTAAAAGCCAGTTTGTTTTCCTTAACATATTCTGCAATTTGTTCTCTTAACTCCTGATTAATTCTTTGATAAAAATGAGAAAGACAATTTCTGCCAGTGTAGGTGATTGTGTATCTGTCTTCTTCGCTGTTGCCATTAGTTTTATAAATAAAGCCGGCATCAACCAAGCTGTAGATAATTTCTTTGCATTCCATATAGTTTTTTATCCAGTTGTTTTTGCCATAGCATATGTCTATTATTGATTGTTCAGTTAAAGGAATTTCAATTTTTTCTAATACAAAAAGAACAATCAATTTGTTTACAGTTGAATCTTGCTCGTGAATGTCCATATTTTCTCCTTGTATTATTACATATAATAGAATATCACATAAGAAACATCTAGTCAATCAATCATTAAACGAAAAAATTTATTGAGTAATAAATAAAAGTTTATACAAAGTAGATTTTTGTAAATGATTTTTTAATTGCATTGATTTTTGAATTTTAATGTGTTAATATAAAAAAGTACAAAGGAGAAATTATGCTTACAGATAAAGCGTTAAAAAATGTTCAAGCCTGTTTGGCAAGTTGTGATGAGTTAATAAATGGAAGGTTTATATTTGCAGAAAACATAATATCAAAAATTCTTCAAAACATAAGTGAATCTGATGAAATTTATGGTCTTATTGCAGAATGTATGAAAAATTTTAACTTTGAAAAAGAATTTAATCGTGCAAAAGTTAAACTTCCAACAAAAGATGGCTATTTTATTATGCCAGAAAGCAAGGCAATTGTGCTTCCTCTTGTTTTTTGCATTTTGGTTGATATTAGAGATAAAAAAATCAATTTTCACGAATTTGTTAGAAATTATTTTATGAGTGAAGGTATGAACGAGTTTGATAATTTCACAAAAACGGTTATTGTTCCATTTAAAAATGCAATTACATATTGTTTTGATTTGGATAACAAAGATGAAAATTTTGAGCCAAAAGAATTTAGTCAAATAAAAATAGAAGAAACAGAAAATTTACAAATTGAAAATAATGGTGAAGATAAAAATCAAAACACTGCTAAAAAAATAGATAAAGTTTTGGAAGGCAACCAAGAAACAAGAGATTTTGTTGAAGATATACAAATTATCGTAAATCAAATGCTTAGTGAACTAAGTTATGAAAAAAAATTAAAGCAAGATTTAAAAAATGATATTGAATATTTACTTAACAATATGATTTTTAATTGCAAAAATTTTGATACAAGAAATTTAAGTGCAAATATCGTTGCAATTGAATATGTTGTTAAACCGGTTAAGAGTTTGAAGTTTTTGGCAAGAGAATTAAAATTAAGACTAGCAGACTTTTTTAATTAAAAAACAATAAAACAAATTATGGCGCATATGATTGTTGATAAAATCGTATGCGTTGTTTTTTGCAAAACAAAAAATTTGTAGGTAACTATGTTTTTCAAAAAAGCCATTGCTTGAAGAATAGTAGAAAAACCACCAAATGATATAATAAAACACGACATTATTGTTCTTGCAGTAAGTGAGCAATTTAAACTGGAAATTTCCAAACAACCTTTGGTTATTTCAAACAAACCATTTGTTATTGAAGATGTTATGTTTGCATCAACTCCAATTTTAGACAGGGCATAGCAAATCGGTGAAAAAATGTTAATGGAATTAAACATTTCAATTATAATGAATGCAACAATCATAATTCCACCAATTAAAAGAATGGAAAAAATAGAGTCCATAACGCAAGATGAAAGTGAATTTTCTTGTGCTTGCAAATTGTTGTCTATTTTTTTATATGGTTGATTAAAGCCTATTTTTCTATATAATAGTCCGTTTAATAGTGCTCCCAAAATGTGTGAAACAAGAAGAATATATCCTGCAGTTTTGTTTAATAACATTCCAATTCCAACACTTCCAACAATAAACATTGGTCCAGAATTAGATGTAAAAGTTATACACTTTATTGCATCTTGTTTTGTTAAAAAACCATTGTTGTATAAATCTGCCGTCAATTTGCTTCCAACGGGATATCCAGTTAAAATGCTCATTAAAAACACATACGAACTTATTGGAGGCGTTTTGTACAGTTTGTAAGTGACCTTTTGAAAGCAAGAAGATAGAGATTTTACATAGCCAAGTGAGGTTAATAGTTTAGTAAATATAAAAAATGGCAATAAACTAGGCAACAAAACTTTTGCCCAAACTTGCATTGCATTCATTGAAACTTCAATGTATTTTTGAGGTGAAACAATAATTGCAATTATAATAAAACTAATAAAAAATGATAGAATTAAATTTTTTTTCATATAACCCGTTTGACAAATAAAAAGATATATTGTACTATATGAAAATGAACTTGATTATATGAAATGAGGTCAAAATGAAATTTACAAAACAACTTATAAAACTTGCAAAACAAAAAAATAAAACAATTGTTTTTCCAGAATCAGCTTTTAGTGACAGAGTTTTAAAAGCAGTTATGTACATTAAAAAACATAATATAGCAAATGTTATTTTAATAGGTGATGAAAGTTCACTTTTTGTTCGCAATAAAAAATTTGGCAGTTTTAAAATTGTCAATCCAAAAACTTCAAGTTTAAAAGAGGCATTTGCAAATCAATTGTATGAATTAAGAAAACATAAGGGAATGACAATTGAAGAAGCAAGCCAACTTGTTTTGGACCCATTTTATTTTTCAACTTTACTTGTAAAAAATGGATATGCAGATGGTATGGTTGGTGGTGCAGAAGTTTCTACTGCTAGAAATCTAAAACCTGCTTTGCAACTTCTTAAATCGAGTTCAAACACTTTGGTTAACAGTTACACAATGATGGTTGGTAAAAACAATTTAACAGATTCACCGTTTTTCTTAACAGATTGTGGTCTTATTGAAAATCCAACATCTGATGAACTTAGTGTAATTGCAAAAAGAGTTGCAGATGAGTATAAACATTTTACAGGTATAGAGCCAAAAGTTGCCTTTTTATCTTATTCAACAAATGGCAGTGCAAACAGTGAAGCAACAAAAAAAATGAAAGATGCTTATAATAAGTTTAAGGCAAATTGTCCCAATGTTTTAAGTCAAGGTGAAGTTCAACTTGATGCGGCATTGTTAGAAAATGTTGCACGCCTAAAATTGAAGGGCAATCAAGATTTTTATGGTGGAGCAAATGTTTTGGTATTCCCTGAGTTAAGTTCAGCTAATATATGCTATAAAGCAATTTCCTATTTTGGAAATCTTTATGCACTAGGTCCCATAACTGTTGGACTGGATAAGCCAATAAACGACTTGTCTAGGGGTTGCACAGTTAAGGACATAATTTATTTAACAGCAATAACAGTATTGCAATGTAAAGAAAGTGAGGAGAAAAAATGAAAGTTTTAGTTATTAACGCAGGAAGCAGTTCTTTAAAATATCAATTGTTTGATATGGACGGCGAAAAAGTTTTAGCAAAAGGTAATTGTGAAAAAATAGGAGCAGATGATTCTTTTGTTGTTTATAAAGCAAACGGAATGGAAAAAGTAATCGATGTGTATATGCCAACACATTCAGAAGCAATGCAACAAGTTTTAAAATTGTTAACAGACAAGGAAATTGGTGTTCTTAAATCATTAGATGAAGTTGAAGCTTTTGGACACAGAGTTCTTCACGGTGGTGAAATTTACAAAGATTCTGTTATTGTTGATGATGAAGTTCTAAAAAATTTGGAAACATTAATGCCACTTGGCCCACTTCATATGCCAGCAAACATAGCAGGAATTAGGTCTTGTATGGAAGTTTGCAAAGGCAAGCCAAATGTTGCAGTTTTTGACACTGCATTCCATCAAACTATGCCAGATTATGCATATTTATATGGTTTGCCATATGAGGCATACAGAGATTGGAAAATTAGAAAATACGGTTTTCACGGAACATCACACAAATATGTGTCTGGTGAACTTGCAAAGGTTATGGGTAAACCAATTGAAGAATTAAAATTAATTACAATTCACCTTGGTAATGGTTCAAGCATATGTGCAGTAAAAAATGGCAAAAGCATTGATACAACAATGGGATTCACACCTCTTGAAGGATTGGTTATGGGAACTCGTTGTGGTGATGTTGATGCTTCTGTTTTGGAATACATTGCAGACAAAACAGGTTGGGATATTCACCAAATAACAAACTATTTAAACAAAAAGAGCGGAATTTTGGGAATAAATGGTGTTTCTGGTGATATGAGAGATAACAATGCACAAATTGAAGCAGGCAATAAGAGAGCAAAACTTGTTATTGATATGCTTGCTTATAGAATTAAAAAATACATCGGTTCATATGCAGCAGCGATGGGTGGTCTTGATGGAATTGCATTCACTGGTGGAGTTGGCGAAAATCAAGGAGATTTAAGAGAATATGCAACAAATGACTTGGAATTTTTGGGAATTGAATTAAACAAAGAGAAAAATTACAATTTGCCAAGAGGTACAGTTGAAGAGTTGTCAACACCAGATTCAAGAGTTAAAATTTACAGAATACCAACAAATGAAGAGTTGGTTATTGCTCGTGATTGTGTAAGACTTTGTAAATAAATTAAAATTTTTGTTGACATATCACAAATTTATATTTATACTATAACAGGTAAAAATGAAAACTGCCTTAATGGCAAGTTTAGATATAGGAGGAAAAAATGGCAGTTCCAAAGTGTAAAGTTTCTAAAGCTAGAAGAAATACAAGAAATTCAGCAAACTTTAAATCAACAGTTGCAACACTTGTTGAATGTCCTGAATGCCACGAACAAAAACAACCACACAAGGTTTGTCCACATTGTGGATATTATAATGGCAGAAAAGTTGTTGAAACTGAAAAACAAGCAAAAAAAGCTTAGTTTTTGATTTTTAAAATTATTTGTAAATGGCAAGTTTTTTAAACTTGCTTTTTTTCTTGCAATTTTGTATAATATTTGTAATAATATATTGGTTATAAATATATAAGTTTAAATAAATTAGTTTGGAGTTTTTATGAAAATAGTAATAGATGCTTTTGGTGGGGATAATGCACCAATGTCAGTTATAGATGGAACAGTTATGTCATTAAATAAATTTAGTAATATAAACATTGTTCTAACTGGCGACAAAAATAAAATTAACGAATGCCTTAAAGGTAAAAAATACGACAGTTCCAGATTGGAGATTATTCACGCAGATGATGTGATAACAAATGATGATGTTCCAACAGATGCAATTAGACACAAAACAAATTCATCTTTGGTTGTTGCACTTGATTATTTAAAGAACAATGATGATTGCGTTGGTTTAATAAGTGCTGGTTCAACGGGAGCAGTTTTAACAGGTGGTTTTTTAAAAATAGGAAGAATGAAAGGAGTGTCAAGACCTGCACTTGCTCCACTTTTTCCAACAAGAACAGGTGGTCAAGTTGTTTTAATTGATTGTGGTGCAAATGTTGACTGCAAGCCTATAAACTTGTGCCATTTTGCCTTAATGGGTTCTGAATATTTTAAAACTATGTTTAATGTTGAACACCCAAGGGTTGCTTTGCTTTCAAATGGTGCAGAAGATAAAAAGGGAAATGAACTTTGCAAAGAGGTTTTTCCAATGCTTAAACAATTGCCAATAAACTTTGTTGGAAATATGGAAGCAAGGTATTTTATGACAGGTGATTATGATGTTGTTGTTGCAGATGGTTTTGCCGGAAATGTTTTGTTAAAGTCTGTTGAGGGCTCTGTTAAATTCACAACAGGAGTAATTAAAGAAGCAATGATGAGTTCTTTAAAAAGCAAGATAGGTGCATTGCTTTGCAGAAAAGCATTAAAAAAGGTTAAAGATAAACTAGACTATAACAAATACGGTGGTTCGTTCTTTGTTGGTTGCAAAAAAACAATAATAAAATCTCACGGTTCAAGCAAGGCAGTAACAATTTGTGCAGCAGTTGAACAAGTAATAAAACTTGAAAGCAACAAAGTAAATGAAAAAATAACAAAAACAATTGAATCTTTAACTCAAAATCTTGGAGAATAAAATGATTAATGTTGGTGGTTACACATTTAAAAACACATATTTGTTTGAACTTGCCTTAACACATTCCTCATACTCCAATGAAAATTATGAAAGATTGG
>CASFHZ010000022.1 GCA_949294585.1 uncultured Christensenella sp.
CTATTCCACATTCAAGAGCCAATTTTATGTCTTGTTTATCTTGTTCGTTTAAGTATTCAAAATCAAAATGTTGATTTTTAAACCAAAGACTTTTATTATTGCTAAGTTCTCCCGATGAGATAACTTTACAAATCAACTTGTTATTTGTTTTTTCCATCACTTTAAATTTTATTCTACCATCGTCAGCCAAAATAATTGAACCAATTGCAGTTTTTTCTATACACAAAGGTTGATTTATTGAAACAAATTCCGAATTTCCTATAACTTTATTAAAAACAAATGAAAAATAATGTCCTTTTTTTAAAAAAACACTATTATTCTCAAAATTTCCAATCCTTATTTCAGGTCCTCTTGTGTCAATCATTATTCCAACAGGAACACCAAGCTTTGCCCTAGCTTTTTGCACTGTTTTAATATACAACATTAATTGATTTTGATTGGTGTGGCTTAAATTTATTCTAAAAACATTAACTCCACTTTTTATTAATTTTAAAATTATTTTTTCATCTTGGCAACTTGGCCCCATTGTTGCAATAATTTTTGTTTTATTGTGCATATTCACCCCATAATTTGAAAATATTTTATTAAATAAACTACTATTTTGTCTATTAAATTTAACTTTTTTAAATGAAAATATTAATTTTTTTATTATATTTTTATAATTTTTATTAATATACTATTTTTTAATATAAAATATTAAATTAAATTTAATTATAAAAAACACATATTTAAAAGATTAATTTAAGATTAATCTATAAATATGTGCTAAGCTGCATTATTTTTTTATTGGGTATATTTTTTCAATTCCACCAAGATATTTTCTCAGTACTTCTGGAATTGTAACGCTTCCATCTCCATTTTGGCATTGTTCAACAAGTGCTGGCAAAACTCTTGATGTTGCAAGACCAGATGCGTTTAGTGTGTGACAATATTTTATTTTCCCTGTTTCTTTGTCTTTATATCTTATGTTTCCTCTTCTTGCCTGATAATCATTTGCATTGCTTGCAGAAGAAACTTCTTTGTATATTCCCATACTTGGAATCCATACTTCTATATCATAAGTTCTTGCCATACTATGAGAGCAATCACCTGCAGCTAATTTGCTCAATCTAAAGTGCAATCCCAAATTCTCAACAAGTTTGCAAGCTTTTTCAACCAATTCATCAAAACTTTGTTTTGAATTTTTCTCAGTTGCGTATTGGAACATTTCAACTTTATTAAATTGATAACCTCTAATCATACCCCTTTCTTCTGTTCTATAAGAACCAGCTTCACAACGATAACAAGGTGTGTATGCAAACAACTTTTCTGGCAAATCATCTTCTTTTAAAATTTCATTTCTGTGCAAATTAACAAGTGCTGTTTCTGCTGTTGGAAGAATAAATTTCTTTGGTTCCATTCCCTCTAACCAAAAAACATCTTCTTTAAATTTTGGAAATTGTCCAGCAGTGTATCCACTCTCTTCATTTAAGATGTGTGGTGGCAAAATAAATTTGTAACCATCTTGAATATGTGTATCAATAAAATAATTTAAAAGTGCCCATTCAAGCCTTGCACCCATACCTGTGTATATCCAAGTTCCTCTACCGCTTAATTTAGCAGCTCTTTCATAATCAATTAATCCCAAGTTTTCGCAAAGTTCAACGTGGTCTTTTGCTTTAAAACTAAACTCTGGCTTTTTGCCAAATTCTTTAACTACTTTATTATTTTCCTTGCCTCCTGCCAAAAGGTCGTCATCAGGCATATTTGGCAAAGGTGAAAGAAAATTATTTATATCTTGTTCCAAAGTTTTAAGTTCTTTATCATATTTTTCAATTTGAACATTCAATTCTTTAACTTTTGCAAAAATCTCATTAACATCTCCACCTTGTTTTTTAACTTGTGGTACAGAAGCTGAAAGTTTATTCTTTTCTGTTTTAAGTTCATCAGATTTCAAAATTAATTCTTTTCTGTTGTTGTGCATTTGAATTACATTTGAAAAATCAACATCAAATCCTTTTTTTAATAATGCGTCGTGCACGTATTGTGTGTTTGATATAATTAAATTAATGTCTAACATATTATTTCTCCTATGGTGTTATTATAAACTAATGCTATTATTTTTGCAAGCAACTAATAATAATTAATAAATATTTTACAAAATTGTATATTTATTTTAAAATAAATTAATTATATAGTATAATAATTTGATTTAAAAAACTTTTTATACACAAAATATTAAAAAATGGAGTTTTAGTATGGTAATATCTTTCATTACAGGAATAGGAATTTTACTATTTGGCATACACATTATGAGCACATATTTTGAAAAAATTTGTGGCAACAGAATAAGAAAAAGAATTGCAAAATATGATAAAAGCATAGTTAAAAACACTATTTTTGGACTTATTCTTGATGTATTTTTGCAATCTAGCACAGCTTCTGTTGCCTTAATTATGGGATTAACAGGAATTGGAGTTGTTAGTCTTTTGCAATCTATTTGCCTAATAATAGGTTCAAACATAGGCAGTGCAATAAATGTATTTTTGGTTGCTTTTCAAGAGATAAACATTATTGGATACTTTGGAATTTTGGTTTTAATTGGAATTATATTAAGACTATTTACAAAAAACACAACAATAAAAAACTGGGGAATGAGTTTATGCGGACTTGGACTTGTTTTTGTTGGACTATCCATAATGTCTGATGCATCAAGTGAGCTTTCTACATCTCAAAATTTTATAAATTTCTTTACAAGCATAAATAACCCAGCAATTCTATTCTTCTTAGGTTTAATTGTGTCGGCATTTATAAACAGTTCACTTGGTACAACTGCAATAATTGCTTCTATATTTGCCACTTCTCCAAATTTACTTTCTTTGCAAAACGCCAGTTATATAATTTACGCTATGAACATTGGCACTTGTTTTACATTAATTTTAATAGGTTTAACAAGCAAAAATAGGCAATCAATAAAAAGCAGTTTATCTTATCTTATATTCAATTGTGTTGGTGCACTAATATTTTGTCCTTTAACTATATACGATTGGATAACACCTTGCACATCATTTTTAAATAATCCAACACTTCAAATTATTTTTGTAAATTTAATATTTAATGTTGTAACAACAATTATAATGTTGCCATTAGCTAAACCACTAACAAAACTTTTGGACAAAATATTGCCAAACAAAGTTGAAGAAATACCACAAGAAATATCAACCATAACAACACTAGGTTTAGTTCAACTAAATTCAAACGCAATAAATTATTTTGATGAAACGTGCGATAAGTTAAAATTAAGCATTGATTATGTTATAAAAAATGAATCTTGCGATTTAAGCGAATTTAAACAAAGTTTATACAATTTAATTGACACATCAAAACAAATGAATGCAGAGCTTTTAAAAATTGGCGGAGAACTATCCGATGAAGATGAAAGTACAAAGATAGATTTAAACAATGTTTTTATTGGAATTGAAAAAACAAACACTAATATTTTAAAATTAATAAATTCTTGCACTTATCAAAACACAAGAGTTAATTTTACACAAAAACAACTTGCAACAATAACCTCTATGAAGAAAATTGTTTTGGAAAATATTGATGATATGAAAATTATAATTGAAGAATCATTAATGCACGAAGCAAGCAATGATAAACTTTTAAACAATGTCATTGAAAGATTGGAAGAACTTGTAAAAATAAAAATAAAAGCAAAAAAGTCCATTATATTAGAAACAGTTTCAATGGAAAACAAAATAAAAAAATATTCAGCTTTTTTAAATGTTATTAACTATTTTGAAGAAATATCAACCAATTTAACCGACATAATTTTAAATGTACTTGATGTTAATGCCAACTATAACACAGCAGAGAATGTTGCTGATAAAAAATAAAAATCACAACTTTGTGATTTTTATTTTTTTATTTTTTATTCATTTACAACTTTTTTGTTTTCTTCTTCTTTGTGCTCTTTTATTATTATTGGCTTAGCATTTTTTGTTATAACATCTTCATTTATGATGATTTTTGAAATTTCTGGGTCATTTGGAGCATCATACATCAATTGAAGCATATGTTCTTCCATAATTGTTCTAAGTCCTCTTGCACCTGTTTTTAATTCCATTGCTTTTTTGGAAACTGCCCTAACTGCATCTGGTTTTATTTCTAGTTTTATATTTTCTATATCAAACAATTTTTCATATTGTTTAACAATTGCATTTCTAGGCTTTGTCATTATGTCAACAAGTGCCTGTTCTGTTAGTTCGGAAAGACCAACAACAACAGGAAGTCTGCCAACAAATTCTGGAATTAAACCATATTTAGTTAAATCGTGTGGTTGAAGTTGTTTAATCATTTTTGTAGCATCATTATCAAATTTAGTTACTTCTGCACTAAATCCCAAAGATGATTGATTTAATCTTGATTCAACCACTTTATCCAATCCAACAAAAGCACCACCACATATAAACAAAATGTTTGTTGTATCAATTTGTATATTTTCTTGTTGAGGGTGTTTTCTTCCTCCTTGTGGAGGAACAGAAGCAATTGTGCTTTCAAGAATTTTTAACAATGCTTGTTGAACACCTTCACCAGACACATCTCTTGTTATTGAAACATTTTCACCTTTGCGAGCAATTTTGTCAATTTCATCAACATAAACAATACCTCTTTCTGCTTTCTTTATGTCATAATCGGCATTTTGAATTAATTTTAACAATATGTTTTCAACATCTTCACCAACATAACCTGCTTGTGTTAATGTTGTTGCATCAGCTGTTGCAAAAGGAACTTTTAAAATCTTTGCAAGTGTTTTTGCCAAAAGTGTTTTTCCACAACCTGTTGGTCCCACCATCAATATATTCGATTTTTCAAGTTCAATAAAGTTTGTGTCTTTAGATTTTGCTTTTTCTTCTGAGTTATAATTTATTCTTTTATAGTGATTGTAAACAGCAACTGATAAAACTTTTTTAGCTTCATCTTGCCCAACAATATACTCGTCAAGCTGTTCCTTAATTTGTTGAGGCGTTGGCAAATCAATGTGTTCATCTGCACTTACTTGTGATGTTTCCTTAATTATGTCTTTGCAAATTTCAACACATTCATCACATATATAACAATCACCAGAAGGATTAGCAATCAATTTTTTTGCAACTCTTTGTGACTTTCCACAAAAAGAACAAACCATTTCATCATTTTCTTTCATAATATCTCCTAGTTATTTGTTTCTAAACTATTTCTTGTTACAAAAATTTTATCTATAATACCATAATTTAGCGCTTCTTCTGCACTCATATAGTAATCCCTGTCTGTATCTTTTTCAACTCTTTCAAGAGGTTGAGATGTTTTTTCGCTTAGTATTTTGTTTAATTTTTGCTTTATCTTTAAAATTTGATTTGCTCTAATTTGAATATCACTTGCCTGACCTTGTGCTCCACCAAGAGGTTGATGAATCATAATTTCGCTATTAGGCAAAGCAAATCTTTTACCCTTTGCTCCACTTGCAAGCAAAAAAGCACCCATAGATGCAGCAAGTCCTACACAAATTGTGCTAACATCGCATTTTATATAGTTCATAGTATCAAATATCGCCATTCCTGCACTAACAGAACCTCCTGGACTGTTAATGTAAACAGCAATATCTTTATCTGGATTTTTGCCTTCCAAATAAATCAATTGAGCAACTACTATGTTTGCCGTTTCATCTGTAATTTCGCCAGTTATAAA
>CASFHZ010000023.1 GCA_949294585.1 uncultured Christensenella sp.
ATTATGGCAGGTGCAATGTTTTTTA
Organism: uncultured Christensenella sp.; assembly: GCA_949294585.1. Classification (GTDB taxonomy): domain Bacteria; phylum Bacillota; class Clostridia; order Christensenellales; family UBA1242; genus UBA5893. The sequence continues at coordinate 26 of CASFHZ010000023.1, forward strand.
TTTTGCTATCTGCAAAATAGACTGCACTTACATAAAAAACCGTTTCACTGCTTCCAAGTATGCAACAAGCAGAACGGGCGATGTAACTATCTGCACCATAAGTTGAAATGATGTTCTCCAAAAGTGAAATGCTACCACTGCCAGTGAATGGTCTAAGCAAAACCAGTTCGCAAACTTCACTTGGAATGCCAAGAAAATTAAAAAATGGAGAAACTATTTTTAACAAAATTGTACTTGCTCCACTTATTCTAAACAAACTTACGCTAATCATTATTGCAACAATATAGGGGAAGATGTTGTAAACAAGGTCAAACGCACCTTTTGCGCCTTTTGTGAAACAAGAATACACATTTATTTTTTTGCGTGTTCCATATATTATTAAAATTATTAAAAGCAGGGGAATTATGTAAGAACTCATCTTTTTTTTACCTTATTTAATAAAAACATTACAACTATTCCAAACAATGTTGATGCAAGTGTTGCCAAAAGTGTTGGGAGTATTATATCAGATGCAGTGGTTGAACCTGCATTAATTCTTAAACTTATTGCTGTTGTTGGCAAAAGTTGAAGTCCTGTTGAATTTACAACCAAAAGCATTAGCATTGCAAACCTTGTGTGTTTTAAGTCGTTTTCCATAGATTTTATTGCTTTTATTCCACTTGGTGTTGCAGCATTTCCAAGGCCAAGAAAGTTTGCAGATAAATTCATTGCCACATATTTTATTTGCTCACTATTGTTTATTTTAAAAAGTTTTTTTATTATTGGTGATAACAAGTTTGCCAATTTTTCGCCCAAACCTGTTTTTTCAACAATCTCCAAAATTCCCATCCAAACTGCATATATTGCAATTAAATTAATACACAAAGACACAACATTTTTTGACTCATTAATCATTGTGTTTATAACCAGTTCAGGTGCACAAAATAACAAGATTGTTAAACTTATTATCATTAAAATTGTCCAAACTATATTCATAGTAAATGTATATGCTAAGAAATTAAAATTTTTACTTTTTGTTTGTAAAAACTTTGATAATTGTTTATTATGTTATATACTTTGATATTATAGGAGATTAAAATGCTTATAGACACACACTGTCATCTTCAAGATGAAGTTCTTTTTGAAAAAATAGATGATGTTATTTTGAATGCAAATAAAAACAATGTAAAAATGCTTATATGTTCAAGTTATGATTTAAAATCAAGTGAAAAGGCAGACGAACTAACAAAAAAATACCCAAATGTTTATGCAACAGTTGGCGTTCACCCAGAAAATTGCGAAGAGTATAATTTGGATGTTGAAAATGAAATAATTGATTTATGCAAAAACAAAAAAATTGTTGCAATTGGTGAGATTGGTCTTGATTATCACTACACAAAGGAAAATAAAGACATTCAAAAACAAACTTTTATTTCGCAAATTATTCTTGCAGACAAACTTAATTTACCAATTGTTATTCACACAAGAGATGCAATTGGCGACACTATGGAAATAATTAGGAAATATAAAAACTATATTAACAACGGAGGAGTTTTTCATTGCTTTAATGCAAGCAAACCAGTTTTAGATGAAATAGTAAAAATGGGATTTTGTGTTTCTTATGGTGGAGCAATAACATTTAAAAACTCAACAAAATTGCGAGAAATTGTGCAACAAACTCCAATAAATTCAATTTTAACAGAAACAGATTGTCCATATATGGCACCTGAGCCACTAAGAGGAAGTGTAAACGAACCAAAAAATATTGTTTATGTTGCACAAAAAATTGCCGAACTTAAAGGCATTGATTTTGATGAACTGGAAAGGATTATGCAACAAAACACTATGAGAATTTTTAAAATAGATGAGGGATTATGGAACTAAACGGTTTTAAATTTAATAAAAAATTTGGGCAAAACTTTATTTTTGATAAAAATCTTCTAAGTGCAATTGTTAAAGATGCCAATGTAACTAATAATTCGCAGGTTTTGGAAATTGGTGCAGGGGCAGGAACATTAACAAAAACAATTGCTGGCAATGTAAAAAAAGTTGTGAGTTTTGAAATTGATGAGAATTTGAAGTCAATTTTAGGGGAAACCCTTAAAGATTGCAACAATGTGGAAGTTGTTTTTAAAGATGCACTAAAAACAAATATTGAAGACATAGAAAAACATTTTACAGAAAACTATTCAATTATTGCAAATTTGCCATATTATATAACAACTCCATTAATTTTTAAATTTTTGGAGGAAACTAATAAGGTTAACAGCATAACAATTATGGTTCAAAAAGAAGTTGCAGAAAGGTTGGTTGCAAAAAACAACTGCAAAGATTATGGCATTATTACAATATTAGTTGATTTTTATGGTACGGCAAAAATTACAAGAGTTGTTTCAAGAAAAATGTTTACGCCCGTTCCAAATGTTGATTCTGCAGTTGTTCATATAGAAATTCAAAAAGGCAAATATAATTGCGACAGTAAATTGTTCACAAAAATTGTTCAAAGTGCTTTTAATATGCGAAGAAAAACACTTTTAAACAATTTATCTCAAAGTTTTAATTTGTCCAAAGAGAAAACACAAAATTGGCTTCGTTTGGCAAATATAAGTGTAAATGCTAGGGCAGAACAATTAACAACCGTTGATTATGTTAATTTAACTAATTCATATTTCGACAATATTAGTCAATAAACTGACTTTTAATTTTAACAAAA